>NZ_AP028672.1:4144332-4456698 GCF_041154505.1 Acidovorax sp. A79 | reverse complement strand
CGATGCCCATGATGGTGATGGTGCGCTCCACGGCCTCATCATCCACATAGGTCACCGTGGCCCCGAAAAACACCTGGTCACTTCCAGCGTGAAGGCTGGGGTCCACCACTTCAGCAATTTCCAGCCGCTGGGTCAGGAACCGGATGCGCCGGTCGATTTCGCGCAGACGCTTCTTGCCATACAGGTAGTCGCCGTTTTCGGAGCGATCGCCGTTGCTGGCGGCCCAATGCACGACGTCCACGATCTTGGGACGCTCGTTGTCGATCAGGTCAAGCAGCTCATCCCGCAGGCGGGCATAGCCAGCGGGAGTGATGTAGTTCTTGCCACCCGCAGGCAGCGGAGGCAGCGCCAATTCATCTTCGTCGCCACCGTCGGTTTCTTTGGTAAAAGCCTTGCTCATAGCCACATCTCCCGATCAGCGCAAAGCGCTCTGGACAAATGAAAAAGCCTGCAATCTTTCGATTGCAGGCTTTAAACATTGGTGCGGCTGGCAGGAATCGAACCCACGACCCCTTGGTTCGTAGCCAAGTACTCTATCCAGCTGAGCTACAGCCGCTAAGCTTTGAATTATAGCATGATTTCTTGGCGACCCTTGAAATCAGATTTTTCTGCTTGTTCCTGCCTTGAAGGCAAGCTCAATCAGACACTCAACTCAACGCAAGCCAGGATTGTAATGCACTCCAGAGACTCCAAAGAGAAAAGGACTGCACTGCGACAAGAAAAATGGCTGCAATCGCGATGATCGCCCGTGCGAACGACGGGTGGTAGGGCGTGTTGGACTTGAACCAACGACCAAAGGATTATGAGTCCTCTGCTCTAACCAACTGAGCTAACGCCCCAAGCCATGCTCCAGCGCCATACAACGGGGCAAGCGCCGTATTGTAGGGGCTTTACTTGCGATGGCTGAGTGCGTTGGACACGAGCTTGGACGTGATGTCCACGATCTGGATCATCCGGTCATAGGGCATGCGCGTAGGGCCGATCACACCCAGCGTGCCCACGACCTTGCCGTCCACTTCGTACGGCGAACTGACAATGGACAGCTCTTCAAAGGGCACCACATGGCTTTCGCCGCCGATGTAGATGCGCACACCTTCCGCCTGGCTGGAGATATCCAGCAACCGCAGTATCTGGGTCTTTTGCTCGAACAGATCGAAGGCCCGCCGCAGGTTTCCCATGTCGCTGGAAAAATCGCTGACAGCCAGCAGGTTGCGCTCGCCCGAAATAACAACCTCGTCCTGCGCCTCCGACAGGGCCTCGGAACCCACGTTGACGGCCGCCTGCATGAGGGAGGCGATCTCGCCGCGCAGCACATCCACTTCGGACTTCAGGCGCTCGCGCACCTGCTCCATCGCGAGCCCCGCGTAGTGCGCGTTGAGGAAGTTGGAGGCTTCAATGAGCTGCGATTGCGAGTAGTCCGCCTCGGTGAAGATGACGCGGTTCTGAACGTCCCCCTCGGGAGAAACGATGATGACCAGAAACCGACGCTCGGAAAGCCGCAGGAATTCGATGTGGCGAAATACCGAAGTGCGCCGTGGCGCCATGACCACCCCGACGAACTGCGAGAGGTTTGACAACAACTGCGCCGCGTTCGCAATCACCTTCTGGGGCTGCTCCGGCGCAAGCTGTGGAGGTGTCAGCGGATCCCTTTGCACCGTCAGCATGGTGTCTACAAAGAGCCGGTAGCCACGTGCCGTGGGAATGCGCCCTGCCGAAGTGTGGGGGCTTGCAATCAGTCCCAGTTCCTCCAGATCCGCCATGACATTGCGGATGGTGGCTGGCGAGAGATCGAGCCCGGACGCGCGCGACAAGGTCCTCGATCCAACGGGCTGGCCATCGGCGATATAGCGCTCGACCAGCGCTTTGAGCAACAACTTGGCACGGTCATCGAGCATGGAATGATTTTAATGGTGTAACGAACGAGAAGCCCATCGGCCACGGCCCTCGAATCTATGGATTGTGTCGCGTAAACACGCGACGGAAACACCCCAGATCGAGGCCAGTTCCCCCTGCGTATAGACGCCTGAACGCCACATGTCAACGATGGACAGCACATCGGCATCGCTGATGCTACGCGCCCTACCCCAGCTCTTACCCCGAGCACGAGCGGCAGCCTGACCAGCCATCACACGTTCGCGAATCATGGACCGCTCAAGCTGTGCGACAGCGCCCAAAACCTGAAACGTAAACTCACCGAAGGGACTTGTAGTGTCCAGAGGCTCAGTGAGACTCCGAATCATGGCTCCTCCAGCCCTAAGCCTAGACTGAATCGCCAGCAAGTCAGACAAACTACGGGCCACACGATCCAGCTTCCAAACGACCAGCGTATCACCCCTGCCCAGAGAACCGAGAGCAACTTGCAACTGGGGCCGGGGCCCTACTCCAGACCCAGACTCAACGTAAACACGTTGAACCCCATGCAGCGACAAAGCATCGCGCTGCAGAGCCGTATCCTGATCCTGCGTGGACACACGCGCATAACCGATTAAAGCCATTCAATCCCCCCAGATAAGACCTTGCGAACGCCAGTCCCGGTTTGTCAGCGCAAACCTCAAAAGGGACCGCACCACGACCGCCTTACTACAGCCGTACTGACAGGCTAAATCGTCCAGTGTTTTACCAATCGGTAAATTTACGGACACATCCAGACGCACATGGCGGGACCGATGGTCAGCCACACGTACGGCAGAGGTGTTACCGGTAACGGCACTCTGTTTTTCAGCAGACAGGGTCATGGTGCCCCCCACTGTCAGGACCGCCCTCAAACGCGAAATAGAACCAGTCTCCCCACCGGCTCATGTGCATGGTGTCCACACGACCCGAGAGATAGCACAGCGCTGCGTTTTTCATGGCATCACCGATGCTCTCGAACTCACCCAGATCAATGGGCGCGGGCAAAGTCACATCGCCGAATTTGGTCCAGCGGTTCGACCACTTCTCCCCATCCTCGAAAGCCTTTGTGATGTACTTTGAGAGGTAGGCCGCAATGCGTGCCGCAGAGCGCTGGCTATGCCGTTTGCGGGCCGATACATCGACATTACCGCCATGCTCCTTTGTGACTGACCTCCAGATGGCCCGCAGGACGTTGAAGGACTTCACCAAAACGCCGTTGCTTGCCTTGAGGCTAGAAGGCAGCTTCACCGTTGCCATGTGCACATGCCATGCACCGCGCTTTTGTTCTTCAAAACCGCACACGGCACGGAAATCGGGGATGACTCGACGCACCCTGCGGACAAACTCCTTTAGGTGCCTTTTGCACAGATCCTGATCCGTCTGATTGGCTTTGTACGTGAGGGTCATAAGCGTGTCCGCACCCATCGCCTTACAGAGCTTGCGAACCCGCGTTTTCGCCCTGTTGGCCGCAATGGCCAGCGCCCTCGCACGCTTGTCGGTATCTTCTTCCTCAGCTTCAGCCAGCATGTCCAAGTGATCTTGAATTTGGCCGGAGGTCCATTCGAGTTCTTTCCAGTCCACACGCTCAACACCGGACACCTCCATGTGCCCATTGCCCAAGTCGTGAGCCTTGACCTTGAACCGCCCCGAGCCGTAGCTCATGACCGCATAGCGCGACCCATCGAAGTTCTCTAGAATCCGTACTGCCACGGCATACCCCAATCTATGTTGTGACCACGAACCCGGATAGGTTGCCGCCTATGCCGGGTTCACCTTTTTCTAGTCCCACCACTCCCCGGTGAGCGCTACCAACCGACCGCCCTCGCGGTGCGGAAATCTCCAAACCAGATGCGGCCAAGTGCATCGACCATCAGGCCACTGCCACAACATCAAAGGCCGGTAGTCGGTCATGTTCCAAAGTGTTTATTGGATAAATCTAGGCCGCGCTGCGCGCGGCCCCGCCGCCACGCTTCGCTTGCGTCTGCGGGGCCGCTGCTTCGCTTGCCCAATCTAGCGACCGTGGACCGTGGCACAGGGCACGGGACGCACAACGGTCCACCATGGGGCCTGTCGCCCCATACCCCAACCCCCGAGCCTTTGGCGCGTGGCTATTCGCCACTTCGGGG
This sequence comes from Acidovorax sp. A79, assembly GCF_041154505.1. GTDB lineage: Bacteria > Pseudomonadota > Gammaproteobacteria > Burkholderiales > Burkholderiaceae_C > Acidovorax. The sequence continues at coordinate 4,452,679 of NZ_AP028672.1, read as the reverse complement.
CCCCCGGTTTGTCTCTCAGAGAAGGCACGCGCAGGCATCACTCAGCACCGCCGCTGTTGTGCGGGTGGACGTTGAACGCTGGGTTTCTGATGCCCAGCGCCTGAGGTATGTCAGCCTGAGTTATCTGGCCAGGCTGCTGTAACTGCGGAGTCGGCATGGGCACGGTACGCACCTGCTTAACTTCTGGCGCAGCCGGCTTCGGAGCAGCCTGGCTAGACCCGTTGGGCGCAACGGACCGCGATGCCGTGGGCGGCTCCTCACGCCAGTCCTGGAAGAACCCATGTGCGACTATCTGCAGACAGACCGCACCCGGCACCTGCAGCAAGGTCGCTTGCTGTGTGTAGCACTTACAAGTTTTGCCCATGTGCACGCAGGCCGCAGGACGCGGAGCAATGACGGGCTGTGTCACCGAGTCATAAGCCGGAGCCGTATGCGGGAAGCCCTCGATACGCGGTTTTTGAAGCGCCAACCACTCCTCATAAGGCAAGTGAGCGGCTTTGGTGGCAACGCCTACGGATGTTGCGCCCGCAGGCACGCCGGGAGGGACCGCACGCGACGCTCCAGGCGCACTGCTAGTAGCTACCGCAGCCATCTTTGTGCCGAGGTTCAGGACGGATGAAATCGCGAACCACGCAGCACCGACAGCAACAGCAACGGCAATGGGAATGGCCCACACCTTGAGCGGAATACGCCGCTTGATGTTGTGCACGTCGGCACTTTTGTACCAGGGCTGAGTGATCCAGTTGCCCGCCTTGTCCTTTTTGCCGAATGCATCCTTTGGATAGCGCCAAGGGTACTTTTCCGCCTTGTTTACGACCTTGCCAGGGTCGGTTTGCATACCCCTGAATTTGTACGCAATGGCACTCTCAGAACCGAAGGCCCGGACCACGTACCAGTGCGTCTCCGTGAGCTTGCGGGGCGTGTTGTGAACCAGCGTGGGGTCCTGCGTGATGAAGTAAAAATCAATACCGCGCTTGCCGTGCTTGGACAGCTCCAGAATAGGCAGCGGCACCTTAGATCCGGTGGACGCGGCAGGCCAAAAATCCTGCAGCTCATCAACCACGATGATCGAGTCATTGGGCAGATCCATCCACTTATCAGGATGGTCAATCTCAGTCCAGCCGGGCAGCGTAACGCCGGGAATGTTGCAGTAATAGACAGGACGGTTTTCCTCTTTGGCGCGGCGCTGCACCTCGATGAACGTGAACAGCGTTTTGCCCTGCCGAGGCAGGCCCGTGACGAAGCTAATAGGCACAGGAAGCCCCCTACTTCTGCACGAGGCGCTTCACGCTAGCGCCACCGAGAGCGTTCAGCATGACCTTGACGCCAATTGCGCTCAGGATGATGGACACATGCTGATCAATGAGAAAGAAGCCCGCCCAGTCACCAATGATGGAGCCACCCACCCCACCGAGCAGTGAAGTAGCCGAGGACTTGGCGGAGTCGATGAGCGTGCTTATTCCCACGTACTCAACGAAGCCAAAACCGAGAGCCAGGAGGACACGGCCCACCACCGATCCAACAATTTGCAGAAGACCGCCGAGCAGTACGGAAATGATCCATGGCATGTGCTAATCCTTTCGCCCAACGACCCACATCAAGCAGCTAAGCAGGGTCAAGCCAACGCTTGCCAAACTGAGCACATGCAGGGGCCCGCAGACCTGAGAAAACGGGATGGTGAAGTTATGCCCCACCACATCGAAACCCGGGTCGGGAGGGCATGCCCTAGACCAACCAAGCCCGGAAGAATCAAAATTCGAGACGTTGACCTGCTGAGCGTTCTCACGCAGCTTGTCCGCGCTCTTAGCATCCGAGCCATCCGCAGCCGCCTTGTACGTAGGGTCCGGCTTTTCGGTATCGAGGAGCTTGCAATTCATGAGGTGCTGCTCCTTCGCCATGGCGCACTGAATCGCGTCCCCTTCACAGGAAAAACCGGATGCGCAGTTACCCGCAAAGGCTGACTCATCATCCCCATCACCGTCGCCGTCCCCATCGCCATTGCCACCACCATCGGGCGGTACACCGGGGTTCCAGACGCAGAGTTCATTGACCAGATGCGTGCCTACGGGACAGGTGCCACCTTCGGGCGGCTTGGGGTTGATCACGCACCAATTTCCCTCACGGTGGAAGCCCGGGCCACAGTCGCCGTTCTCGTTTGGTTTTTCCGGTATGGGCTTGCCGGGCGGCGAGGGCGAGACGCAGCTGGTGCCTACCTTGGAGGTCCCAGGCGGGCACGTGCCATTGCTGTTTGGTGGCTGCGGCGGCGGGGTAGGCGCATAGCAATTACCGTTGCTGTAGCGCTGGGTTCCAGGCGGGCAATTGCCATTGCTGTCCGGGGGGACCGGAGGCGGCGGTGGAGGGGGCGGATTGTTGGGGTCCGGTGGCTTGGGGCCGCCACCAGGGTTCGTGCCAGGACCGGTGCCAGGACCCGTACCAGGACCTTCGCCCGGACCCTCTCCAGGGCCCTCGCCGGGGCCAGTGCCGGGACCATCACCGCCACCCGTGCCGCCCTGGCACTGACCGCCCGTGTATGTGCCGCTCCCATAGTAGAACGTCTTGCCGTTGTAGCTGACGTCCACGGTGTTGACCACCTTGATCATGCAGTACTGCACGGGACCATCGAAGCTCACGCCCTGATCCAAGCATGCATATTCCGTGGCCGCCGAGTCCATCTCCCAGCCCTCCCCGGCGCTGGTGCCAGCCTTCGGGCATTTGTCTTTCACGCACTTGCCGTTGATGCGCGTATATCCGGGATCGCACGGTGGCTCTGGAACACACACGCCGTTGACGCGGACTTCATTGGGTTTGCAGGCGTCGGGGACACATGCACCACCCTCCTCATGCTGCCCAGGCGGACAGCTTGTCACCGGTGGTTTGCATTGGCCGTTTTGTTCCGTGAGGCCCGAATCGCAGGTACACGTACGGTCTCCGTGCGCGTTCGTTCCGAGCGTAGCGCCGGAGGTGCAGCTATAGACGGGAGGGGGGAGGTTGCACACGCCATTAACAACGCCGTTAGCGGCGGTGCCATCCCATCCGTAAGTCGGAGAAACGTAGCTCCATCCACAGTTGCTCTCAACCCCACTGATGCCGCAAATCCACGTTGCCGTAGCGTCTGGAATGTTCGTGTACCCACGAGGATGATTCTGAGCGTTGCATGTGTTCGGCGGATACGTAGTGATGACCTGAAGCGCCGAGGACGGCACGGACCATACGAGGGAGAGCAGCAGGAGAGCGCGCAGCAGCGCTACGCGGAGAAGATCAGCCATGCGGACACCTACGGCCAAAAGACGAGCACGCCACCAAGAACCATCGCGAGAAGCAGCCAAAAGCCCATACAACCCCCATAAAAAAAGGGGCACACCCTTGAAAAGAGCGCACCCCGGGCACTACCCGATCAACGCAGCGCGGTGCGGATCCAGGTGAACAGCTTGGCTGTGACAACCACGCCCAAAACGGCAATGCCGATGGAGCTCACGATGGTCACAACACCAGCAATGGCAGTCGTGATTTCGGCGACGTCAGGCAGCGTGATAGCCGCACGTGCGCCACTGGTTGCCAGGAGCGTTGCTGCAGCGATAGCCACAGCAGGCAGACGGCCAGCATGGGAGAGAACAGGGAAACGGCGCTTCACAGCGTTTTCCAGAGCGGGCTTGATGGAGTTCATTGGTTACTCACTTTCTTTGGTTTCGAGGGCTTTACGCACAGCACGCAGCGACCATGCCGCGGCCATTACGAGCAGGATGGCGCCCCCTATTGCCATCGCTGATTCAGGATCTAGATAAAACGGGCTGTACTGCGCAAGCTCGACACGAGAGAGCACAACCAGGGCATCCGGCGTATCGCAGGACACTTCGGAAATAGTGGTGGTGCTGGGTTGCATGCAGTACATGGGAACAACCGATCAGCCCTGCACGCGGGTACGAGCAGCATCAATACGTTGACGACGCACAGAGCGGGCGTGCAAACGTGCGGCCAGGACGCCGAGGGAGCCGGTGACGAGGGTCCACAGGGCAGCGCCTACGAAGCCACTGCAGACGCCCAGGATGGCGAGTTGTTGGGCCACGTGGCCCAGGTCAACGGCAGACATTACGAAGCCTTGGAAACAGCAGGCGAAGGAGCTGCAGCGGCGCGGCTAATCAGCTTGGAATCCACGGGCGTGAGACTCACGAACTGAGCTTCGATCCGGCCCGCACTGTCTCCGTAATCACGCACGCCGAGCGTGAAGCCAACGGAGTAAAGGCCCAGGCCGACCTGCCCCTCCAGGACGGCCGGGACGCGGAACATGCCGACAGTGGCAACGGAGCCGTCTTCTTTGCGCACGATGGCACGTGCTTCTTTCCAGGTGGTCAGCTGGCCCGTTTTGGGATTGGGGTTCTTCGAAACTTTCTCTTCGATCAGGATGATTTCCATCAGGGATGCGTAGGCAGACATGGATTGTTCTCCGGTGGAGGGCAGCTATGGCCCAAGATCGAGCGACGTTGCTCTCACATGCCCCGACCCGCGAGGCATGTGGGGGCAGGGTCAGGGGTAGCCGCTCATGCTGAGACCACCTGAACGGAGCGGCAGGACAGCCACTTAGGACGATCACCCGGGAATTCGACAAGACACCGGCCAGTGCGAACCCTCAGCACGGAGGCACGAAGGCCACCCCACGAAACCCGCAGGCCGCGCTTTACGAGCTTGTCGTTTAGATCGAGATTGGGGGCGGTGGCCATGGTCAGTAGCCCACAGATGAAGCTACGATCCGACCCACAGAGAGGGGCCCGGCAATGTTCAATATCAAGGCGTTCGAAGCCGAACTAACGCGCTTTGCTATCTTTTCGATAGCTTTGGAAATCATCGCGCTGATCCTGTTTTTCCTGATCCTGTATTGGGTGATCAAGAGTGCCATCCGGGACGGGATCAACGAATCGCGATTGGGAGAACGGCAGAGAGCTATCGCGAAGCGAGAGGACGCGGAAGGCTTACCGCCGATGCGGGCGGAGCGATAGCTCCCCCCACTGCCCACCGTGACCGGGTGAGCTACCACCGTGTCAGCGGCTATTGGGGCAGGGAGAGAGCAAGAGGGGATAGATGGCATGGGTAGCTCCATGAAGTACCCAAGTCGAGTACAGGAGCAACCTTAACAAATACACAGACTGAGTACAAGCAAGAAAGTAAACTTACTCATACTGTGTAGTTTGTACACAACATGAGGATAGCGCCATGCAAACAACCATGAACCTGCTAGCTAAAGCCCTTGAGATCAAAAGCATCCCGGAATGGACTGCAGACCTAGGCCTATCGGATAAGGCGCTTTACAACAGCCAATACAGGCAACACCTCAGCCCAGCAATTGCTGGGACGATGGCGGAGCGAATTGGCGAAGACGTAGACAAGTGGATAGTGATTGCAGCACTGGAATCCGAAAAGGACAGCGCATGCAAGCAGCGGATGATGACTCGCCTAAAAAGCACACATCACATTAATGATGTAATTTCGCGATGACGTCCAATTTCCGCCATGTTGCGCTCATCGGCAAGTACCAGGCTTCATCGGCAGGCTCCATGGGCGACAGCTCTCGCCAAGCCTTGGAAGACATCGCCCATTTTCTGGAGCGCCAAGGCTGTGAAGTGATGCTGGAGGCTGAAACCGCCAGCAACACCGGGCTGACACACTACCCAGCCTTGAATGTAGACCAGATAGGCAGCCAGTGCGACCTGGGCCTCGTGGTCGGAGGCGATGGCACCATGCTCGGCATAGGTCGCAGGCTCGCCCGGTTTGGCACCCCCCTGATCGGCATCAACCAGGGACGCCTGGGCTTCATCACGGACATTCCGTTTGACACGTACCAAGCCACCCTGCTGCCCATGCTGCAGGGCGAGTACGAGGAAGACCTGCGGCCGCTCATGCACGCCACGGTGGTGCGGGATGAGCGGATTGTCTTTGAGGCCCTCGCGATGAACGATGTGGTGGTGAACCGGGGCGCTACGTCGGGCATGGTGGAGCTGCGTGTCGAGGTGGGCGGCCGCCTGGTGGCGAACCAGCGCGCAGACGGCCTCATCATTGCTTCGCCGACGGGGTCCACGGCCTACTCGCTTTCCGCCGGCGGGCCGATGCTGCACCCCTCCATTCCAGGATGGGTGCTCGTGCCCATTGCCCCCCACACGCTGTCCAACCGCCCCATCGTCCTGTCGGATGCCACCGAAGTGGCGGTCGAGGTGGTCAGCGGAAGGGATGTCAGCGCCAATTTCGACATGCAGTCCCTGGCCTCTCTGCTGCACGGGGACCGCATCCTGGTCAAACGGTCGGAGCACTGCGTGCGGTTCCTTCACCCCCTGGGCTGGAACTACTTTGCCACGCTGCGCAAGAAACTACGTTGGAACGAAGGAGGTTCCTGACCATGGCGCTCAGGCGGATCACCCTGCGTGATTTTGTGATCGTTCAGGCGCTGGAGCTTGAACTGGGCTCCGGCTTCACCGTGCTGACCGGAGAAACCGGCGCCGGCAAGTCGATCCTGATTGATGCCCTGCAATTGGTGCTGGGCTCCCGTTCGGATGCGGGCGTGGTTCGCGAGGGCGCAAGCAAGGCCGACCTGTGTGCGGAATTCGACTGCCCGGCCCATGTTCACCCCTGGCTGGAGGAAGCGGGCTTCGACATCGATGACCTGCTGCTCTTGCGCCGCACCGTGGACGCGCAGGGTAAAAGCCGGGCATGGATCAATGGAACGCCCGCCACTGCGGCGCAACTGCGGACGCTGGGCGACAGCCTCCTGGACATTCATGGCCAGCATGCGTGGCAGAGCCTCACGCGGCCTGACTCCGTGCGCGGGCTGCTCGACGCATTTGCAGGAGTGCGCACCGCAGAGACCACCGCACGCTGGGCCCAATGGCGTGCGGACCAGAAGGCCCTGCAACAGGCGCGCCAGGCGCAGGCCACGCTGCAGCAGGAACGTGAGCGCCTGCAGTGGCAGATCAGCGAGGTGGACAAGCTGGCCCCCGCCAATGGCGAATGGGAAGAGCTCGACGCCCAGCACAAGCGCCTCTCGCACGCGCAGGCCCTGCTGGAAGGCGCGGAGGGCGCGATCCAGACCCTGCAGGACGACGAGGCCGGGGCGCTCGCTGGGCTCGCGCGCGCGCACGCCCTCCTGCAAAGCCAGGAACATATTGAGCCCGAGTTCGCCAATCTTGCGGACATCCTCTCCTCCAGCCTCGCGCAGGCGAGCGATGTCGTGCACTCGCTGCAGCTGTACCTGAGGCATGCGGAGATCGACCCACAGCGCCTGGCAGAACTCGACGCGCGCATATCGCTCTGGATGACTCTGGCGCGCAGGTACAAGCGCACTCCCGCAGAGTTGCCTGCCCTGCTCGCAGGCTGGAAGGAAGACATGCGCCGCCTGGATGCGGCCACCGATCTGGAGCAGCTGCAGGCCGCGGAAGCCTCCAGCGCCAAGGCCTACCAGGCATCGGCGCGGTCTCTGTCACTGGGCCGCGCAAAGGCAGCTCCCCGGCTGTCCCAGGCCATCACGCTGGCCATGCAGGGCCTTGGCATGGAAGGAGGGAAATTCGAGGTGTCCGTCACCAAAGCGCAGGAGCCTTCAGCCCATGGCATCGACGACGTCGTCTTCCTCGTGGCCGGCCATCCCGGCATGACCCCCAAACCCATCGGCAAAGTGGCGTCGGGGGGCGAGCTGTCGCGCATCTCCCTTGCCATCTCGGTGACGACCAGCGAATTGGGCATGGCGCCCACGCTCATCTTTGACGAAGTGGACTCCGGTGTCGGCGGTGCGGTGGCCGAAACCGTGGGACGCCTCATGCAGCAACTGGGCAGCAACCGGCAGGTGCTCGCAGTCACCCATCTGCCCCAGGTGGCAGCCTGCGCCCACCATCACCTGAAGGTTTCCAAGCGCAAGAGCCCACAAGGCACCACCAGCACCGTCCTGGCGGTTCAGGAGGAGCAACGTGTCGCGGAGATCGCCCGCATGCTGGGAGGGGAACGCTCCACGGGCACGACACTCGCCCACGCACGGGAAATGCTGGATATCGCTGCCGCAACTTCGGAAGGAAACGGCTGATGGCGCTCGAAATCGTCCTCATCACCGGCATGTCGGGCTCCGGAAAATCCGTGGCGCTGCATGCCCTGGAAGACGCTGGGTACTACTGCGTGGACAACCTGCCGCCCGAACTGTTGCCTGCCTTCGTGGCACTGGAGCACCGCCACCACGGGAACCGCGTTGCCATCGCAATGGACGTCCGCAGCGCCACATCCTTGCACCAGGTGCCGCAGGAGCTCCATAGGCTCAGGAGCCAGGGTGTGCTGGTGCAATCCATTTTTCTGGATGCAACGATCGACACCCTGGTGCGGCGCTTTTCGGAAACACGGCGACGCCACCCACTGTCGCACGACGACCTCCAGCAGGGGCGCAAGGCGCTGGTGCAGATCATCGAACTGGAGCGTGAGCTGCTGGCCGAGCTGCGAGAGCAGTCGCATGTGATCGACACGAGCACGATACGGGCCTCGCAACTGCAAAGCTACGTCAAGAGCTTGATCGTCACGGCCCGGGGGCAGATGACCCTGGTGTTTCAATCCTTTGCGTTCAAGCGCGGCATACCGATGGACGCGGACTACGTCTTCGATGTTCGGATGCTGCCCAATCCGCACTATGAGCCCTCATTGCGTGACCTGACCGGGCTGGACGAGCCTGTTGCCCACTTCCTGCGCCAGCAGCCCGACGTCTCGTTAATGCAGGCGCACATCGAGCAGTTCCTTGCGCACTGGCTGGAAATGCTTGACCGCAACCACCGCAGCTACGTTACCGTGGCCATAGGCTGCACCGGTGGCCAGCACCGCTCGGTCTATCTGGTGGAGCGCCTCGCCGAGGTTCTGAACAGCCGCTGGACCGCACTGAAGAGGCACCGGGAACTGGATGGGCGGTAAGGCGCGGTAACGCGCACACCCCCCACCCCCATCACCAAAGCTGCGCCTGCGTCGAATCAAGCAGCTTGCGGATAGGCGCCGGCAGGCCGATGGAGTGCCATTCGTCGGCACCAAACCACCCGCCGTCTTCCGTGGGACGCTCTGCAATGTCCCCCGCGACCAGAACGGGATGAAGATGCAGATCCCTGTGCGTCAGCACGTGAAGAAACGGCTGCAGCTCATTGCAGGAAATGCGGGACGCATCGCCCAAAGACGCGACACAGCCCATGAGAGAGGCACCGTCGGCAAATACCGGAACGCAGTGCATTCCCGCCCAGATGCCAGCCGCCGGACGACGCTGCAACCAAACCCGGCCCCCGGGATTTCGAAGCACGAGCAGTTGCCAGGATTCTGAACGGCGCACCAGCCTGCGCGTCTTGACGGGATAACGCTCCGCGTCGCCGGCCCTGGACGCTGCGCAGCCGCTTGCCAGGGGGCACTGCCCGCAGCGCGGCATTTTTGGAGTACAGACCGAGGCGCCCAGATCCATGAGCCCCTGCGTGTAGCGGGGCATGGCAGCATGCAGATTTTTCCTGGGGAGCAGTGCCTGCGCCTCCTCCCACAACAGACGTTCATTTCCTGCCGACGCCAGATCCTTGTCGAACCCGAGCAGGCGCGTGAGCACCCTGCGGACATTGGCATCCAGAATGGGGACTCGCTCAGAAAAACAGAAGGCTGCGATCGCTCCCGCCGTGGACCGGCCAATCCCCGGCAAAGTCGCCAGCACTGCGGCAGTGTCGGGAAATACGCCCCCATGTTCGGCGACCACCTGCTGGGCGCAGCGATGCAGGTTGCGGGCACGGGTGTAGTAGCCCAGCCCGCTCCACAGCCCCATCACTTCGTCCTGCCCGGCCTGGGCCAGCGCCCTCACATCGGGGAAACGCGCAAGAAAGCGCGCGTAGTAGTCGAGAACCGTGGCAACCTGGGTTTGCTGCAGCATGATTTCCGACAGCCAGACCCTATACGGATCACGTGTTTGCTGCCAGGGCAGATGGTTGCGCCCGTGCGTCGACTGCCATGCGACCACGCGCTCCGCCACGCTCCCGTGCTCCGTGGCGCTCATGCCGAGACAGGATGGCTGCTGTCGGTGGTCGCGGATTCCAGTCCCGGCAGGGCAATGAGCTTCGCGGTCAGTTCCTGCAGCCTGTGCTCCAGCTGAACCAGCTCGTCCTCGCTCGACTCTATTTCCGCGATGCGCTCCACCAAGCCACTGGCCGCATGCTGTATGCGATCGACGGCTTCGATGCGGCGCGCAAAACTGCGGCGACGTTCACGCAATTGGGCATCCAGCTGGGCGGTGGCGGATTTGCTCCACAGTTCCAGATCGTTCGCTGCGGACTCGTACACGGTACGCAGCCGCATGGCCAAGGCCCGCACCAGGCGTTCCGCGAACTCGGGCTGTGCCAGCTTCAGCGCATTGCCCATGCCGAGGTACTGCAGATGGCTTTGTTCGATCTGGTTCAGATCGTGCGTGAAATGCTCCAGCTGGGGGGCTGAAGGCACTTGAAGGGAAAAACCGAACTCGGCATTGAGTTGCCTGAACGTTCCACCCAGCATGGCCTGGATCTCGGTGCCCGATGCCTGTGCCTTGTCCAGTGTGCCGCGCAGTTTGTCGAAGGTCTGGACATAAATTTTCTTGACCCCCAGCTTGAGCCCCTTCTGTTGCAGCGTCTGCGCCAGTTCAGAGAGTTCCGCCTTGAGCGCCTTGGCGCCCAGTTGCTGGAACACGTCACGGAGAAGCTTGAGGTGAACAGCGCGCACCGCCTGTATCTTGGTCGTGCTCAGGTCGAATTCGCGCTGCTCCTGCTCGACGCGGTGGCGCATCGATTCGATCACCGATGCGTTCTTGCCACGGAGGCTGCGCAACTCGGCCATCTGGTCGTCGAGATCGCGGCGCCGGATATTGATGACGCGGGAGGTTTCAGTGCGCAGGCTGGCGACGCCATTGGCCACCGCCGCCCGCAGAATCGACTGACGCCGGCCCATGATGCCCTTGGCCAGAGCCTCTTCCAACACCGGCAGTCCGCTGGTTTCCAGCAGCAGATCGTCGGCGGTGATCTTGGCGACCAGGCCTTTCTGCGCGGACACCGGGACCACCCTCTCCAGGGGAACCCCCAGCATTTCCGCGGAAGTGCTGCACTGGCGCTCCATCTGCGCCTGCACCTGTTCGGCCGAGTTGAGCGTGTCCCACAGCGTATCGATCTTGTTCAACACCACCAGCCGGGCATCCATGCTGTCCGCTGAAATGGCCAGATGCTCGCGCCAGATGGACAGGTCGGAACGGGTCACGCCGGTGTCGGCACTCAGGATGAAAACGACCGCATGTGCCTGCGGGATGAGATTGACCGTGAGTTCGGGCTCCGCGCCCACGGCGTTCAGCCCTGGGGTATCGAGGATCACCAGCCCCTGCTTGAGCAAGGGGTGCGGAATATTGATGATGGCGTGGCGCCACATGGGCACTTCCACGAGCCCCTGGGCGTCGGGCACGGGGTTCTCATCGGTCAGGTCATCGTGCCAGAAGCCCAGTGCGCGCGCGTTGTCCAGGCTGACCTTGCGCACTTCGGCGACTTTCTCGAGCGCCTTGGCAATCTGGTCTGCGTTGCCGACGTCCAGAGGAATCTCCTGCCAGCGATCCGTTTTGACCCTCCACTCGGCCAGGCTCTGCATCTGTAGGCGGGTTTCAATCGGCAGCAACCGAAGGCTGGGCGCCACGCTGGCGTCGTAGCCGAGTTCCGTGGGGCACATGGTGGTGCGCCCCGCACTCGCAGGCATGATGCGGCGTCCATAGTCGGCAAAGAAGATCGCGTTGATCAACTCGGATTTGCCGCGCGAGAACTCGGCAACGAACGCCACCATGACCTTGTCGCTGCGAACCTGCTCCTCCAGACGGTGCAGCCGTTCCTGCACGGCAGCGTCCATGAGCTCGTGCGAAGACATCCACTCGGCCAGCCGCTTGAGTTGCTGGGCGAACTCACGCCGCCAGACGCCGTGCTGGTCGAACTGCTCGTTGAATGAAGGTCCCACTGTGCTCCCAGAGATCTATGTATGGCCTACAAGGCAGGCATATACACAAAATATAGCATCGACGGCCCACGGGCTGTCATTTGGGCCAGGCCGCGCCCCCGCTCGCCTCAGGGCCGCTGGCATGCCGGGCAAAAATAGCTGCTCCGCTGTCCTTGGCGCAGAACGCGTATCGGAGTGGCGCACACGTGGCACGGCGCTCCATCGCGCCCATAGACATTTGCCTGGGTCTGAAAGTGCCCCGCGGTGCCATCCGCATTGGAAAAGTCGCGCAATGTGCTGCCCCCCAGCTCCACCGCCCGCGCAAGCACCACGCGAATGGCTTCATGCAGTTTCCGCACCCGTGCGGGCCCAATGCGCGAAGCACTCGTGGTCGGCCGGATGCCGGCCAGGAAAAGCACTTCCGAGGCATAGATGTTGCCAACCCCCACCACAAGCCGGCCGGCCAGGAGCAACTGCTTGATGGGCATCTGGCTCTTTTTCAGCCCCGACTGGAAGGCCGCGAGAGAAAACGCTTCGGACAGAGGCTCCATGCCCAATCCCCCGAGCAACTTGGCAGCGACCGGATCCTCCTCCCCCGTGGCGTAAACCACCGCACCGAACCGGCGGGGATCATGCAGCCGCAGCGTTCCCTGGCTGGTCACCATGTCGAAGTGATCATGGACGCCCGCCGCAGGCAACCCTCGGGTGAACCGAAGGCTTCCGGACATCCCGAGGTGCAGGAGCAGGACCCCGCTGCTGGTATCGGCCAGCAGGTACTTGCCGCGACGGCGCAGGTCCACCACGTGCTGGCCTATCAGGGTCTGAGGGGGGCAACCCAGGGGCCAGCGCAGGGGTTTTCCCAGTGTGACGGCCTCGATGCGGGCGCCAGTGATGGCATCGGCCAAACTGCGGCGCGTCACTTCCACCTCGGGCAACTCAGGCATACGAAGACCCCGGCAATGGGTTAACAGGCATGGATTATTATGACCCGATGGTGCCATTTCACAGTTTTCGGATCGCCGCATTGACTACCGTTATCGCGGTAGCTGCCCACTCAGCATGGGCGCAACAGCCGGGGGGCGACGCCCCTCCCGCCACCGGCGAAGCCCCCGTGGCATCCAATCCGGCGCTGGATGCGGAATTGTTTTACGAGATTTTTCTGGGCGAGATCAGTGCGCGGACCGGTGACCCGGGTGCCGGCTACGCGTTCATGCTCGAGGCGGCACGCCGCAGCGCGGATGGACAGCTTTACCAGAGGGCAGCGGACATCGCACTGCAGTCGCGCTCGGGCGAGTACGCGCTGGCAGCCGCCAAGGCGTGGAAGGAAGCACTGCCGCAGTCACGGGAAGCCAACCGCTATGTACTCCAGATTCTGGTTGCGCTGAACCGGATTGGCGAAACCCCCGATCTGCTGCGCCAGGAGCTTGCCCAGTCCCCGCCCCGCGCCAAGGCGTCCACGCTTTCCGCACTGCCCCAGATGTACGGACGCGCGAGTGACAAGGCACTGGCGGCCAAGGTGGTGGAAGCGGCCCTTGTCGACGAACTCGCGCACCCCGCCACCGGACCGGTGGCCTGGGTGTCCCTGGGGCGCCTGCGCATGGCGGCTGGCGACAAGCCGGGAGCGCTGGACGCTGCGCGCAGGGCACAGGCCCTGGACAACGCCAACGAGGCTGCCGCCGTGCTGGCGCTCGAGCTGATGGAAGAGAACACCCCCGAGGCCGAACCCTTGGTGACACAGGCACTCGCCAAGCAGCCGGTCCCCGAGCTCAGGATGGCGTATGCCCGGGTGCTTCTGGGCTTGCAGCGCTATCCGGACGCCAGCCATCAGCTGGAATTTGTCACCAGGGACAAGCCGGAACTGGTGGAAGCATGGCTGGTGCTCGCCACCTTGCAATTCCAGGACAACCGCCTGCCCGCGTCGGAGAGTTCGCTGCAGCGCTTCATGGAACTTGTGTCGGCCTCTCCGGATGCGGACGTACGCCAGAAGGGGTTGACGCAAGCCTACTTGCTGTACGCGCAAATCGCAGAGAAGAAGCAGGATTTCGCGGCCGCCGAGGCATGGCTGGGACGCATCGACAACGTCGATGAAGTCTTCAGCGCGCAAAGCCGCCGCGCATCCCTGCTGGCGCGCCAGGGCAAGGTGGCCCAGGCGCGCGCGCTGCTGCGCAACCTGCCCGGTACGTCGGCCGAAGACAAGCGGATGAAGCTGCTGGCCGAAGTGCAATTGCTGCGCGACCTGCGACTGTACCGGGAGGCCTACGCGGTCCAGAGCGATCTCGTGGCGCTGGCGCCCGATGACGCGGAGCTGGTCTACGACCAGGCCATGCTGGCGGAGAAAGCGGGCCAACCCGAGACGATGGAACGGCTGCTGAGACAGGTCATCGCGCAAAAGCCCCAATACCATCATGCGTACAACGCGCTCGGCTACTCCCTGGCGGAGCGAGGCTTGCGCCTGGACGAAGCCAAGCAGCTGATTCTCAAGGCCATGGAGTTCGCTCCGTCGGACCCCTTCATCACGGACAGCCTGGGCTGGGTGGAATTCCGGATGGGGAACAAGGCGGAAGCGCGGCGGCACCTGGAAACCGCGTACAAGGCGCGTCCGGACGTGGAAATCGCCGCGCACCTTGGCGAGGTGCTCTGGAGTCTGGGAGACAGGGAAGCGGCCGTCAGGGTCTGGAAGGAAGGCCAGCGCGCGAGCCCCGACAACGAGACCCTCAAGGAAACACTGGCGCGCCTCGGAGTCAGCCTTTGATGCGGGGCTGGCAAACGACACCGCTGCACCCCATGGTCGGCCTTGCAGGTCTGCGGCGTTTCGCCGTGTTGCTCGCATGGCTTGCCTGCGCGTTGTGGCTGGCCGGTTGTGCGCAGCCGATGCAAAAAACCGCTCCTGAAGAAGACGCATGGAGCGGTCGCCTGGCCCTGCAAGTCGATGGGCAGGCATCGCAGTCGTTTTCCGCCATGTTCGAGCTGCGCGGCAATGCCCAGAGCGGGGGGCTTGCATTGATAAGCCCCCTGGGCAGCCGCATCGCGCAGCTGGACTGGAAGGATGGGCACGCGCAGCTCGTCAGCGCGCAGGAGACCCGCACCTCCGATTCGCTGGATGCACTGCTGCAGGATGTGACCGGCACGCGCATCCCCGTCGCGGCCCTGTTTGGCTGGCTCAAGGGCGTGCAAGCCACGGTGCCAGGCTGGAGAGCGGACCTCTCCGCCCTGGAGCAGGGGCGGCTGGTCGCGCACCGGGACGACCCCGTGCCACAGGCCACCTTGCGCATCGCCCTGACCCGCTAGCCCGCATCCCCTCCTCGCGCACCGTTTGTTGCCATGCAAGCCCTGTATGACGTGCCGGCCCCGGCCAAGCTCAACCTTTTTCTGCACGTCACAGGCCGACGCCCGGACGGCTACCACCTGCTGCAGTCGGTCTTCATGCTGGTCGACTGGTGCGACACGCTCCATTTCGAGCGCTGCGCGTCAGGCGAGATCACGCGTGAAGACATCGGTCCCGCATTGCCGGAGATAGACCTCACCATCAAGGCGGCGCGTGCCCTGCAGCAGGCCACGGGCTGCCGCCAGGGCGCGCGCATCGGCGTCTTGAAGAGCGTGCCTTCGCAAGCGGGCATGGGCGGCGGCTCGTCGGATGCCGCAACCACCTTGCTGGCCCTCAATCGGGTGTGGGGCCTGGACCTGCCGCGCACGGCACTCGAAAAGATCGGATTGACGCTGGGTGCCGACATTCCATTTTTTTTACGCGGCCACAACGCCTGGGTCGAAGGAATTGGTGAGACAATCACGCCGCTTGAGAAAGCACACCAACTGCCGCCAGCGCGCTTTGCCATCGTGAAGCCCGCAGCAGGCTTGGAGACAAAATCAATTTTTTCGTCACCAAGTTTGAAACGCGATTCAGATAGTGCTACAATCTTAGGCTTTGCTGCAGCACACTTTGACTTCGGTCGAAACGACTTGCAGCCCGTTGCCCAAGCGCTCTGTCCCGAAGTCACCGAAGCCATTGAATGGCTCAGGTCGCGAGGGTTGCAAGGCCGGATGACAGGCTCAGGCAGTGCGGTGTTTGCACAAATGTCACACGCAGTTGATTTGGACCGTGCCCCCGAGGGCTGGCAGATCAAGGCATGTGAAAATCTGATGATCCATCCTCTGGCAGGCTGGGCATCAGACGAGAATTAAGGTTCGCTGCCTTCGGCAGTTGACCTGTGTAGGGGAGTCGCCAAGCTGGTTAAGGCACCGGATTTTGATTCCGGCATGCGAAGGTTCGAATCCTTCTTCCCCTGCCAAATTTCTTTTCGCGTACGGGCTTTTTTTTCAGACTGCTGGGACGCTCATGCAAGCCAACCACCCCGACTTCATGGTTTTCACCGGCAATGCCAATCCTGGCATGGCAGCTGAAATCGCCCAACACCTCGGCACCACCCTCGGTGCAGCCGACGTGGGTCGCTTCTCCGACGGCGAAGTCACCGTAGAAATCAAACAGAACGTGCGTGCACGGGATGTTTTCGTGGTGCAGTCCACCTGCGCGCCGACCAACGAAAACCTGATGGAACTGCTGATCATGGTCGATGCGCTCAAGCGCGCGTCGGCAGAGCGGATCAGCGCCGTGATCCCCTACTTCGGCTATGCCCGCCAGGATCGCCGCCCGCGTTCCACGCGCGTGCCGATCACCGCCAAGGTGGTGGCCAACATGCTGCAGGCTGTGGGCGTTGCCCGGGTTCTGACCATGGACCTGCATGCCGACCAGATCCAGGGTTTCTTCGATATCCCCGTGGACAACATCTACGCGTCGCCCGTGCTGCTGGGTGACCTGCGCCAGAAGAACTACGAAGACCTGATCGTGGTTTCGCCCGACGTGGGTGGCGTCGTGCGGGCGCGTGCGCTCGCCAAGCAGCTCAACTGCGACCTGGCCATCATCGACAAGCGCCGCCCCAAGGCCAACGTGTCGGAAGTCATGCACGTGATCGGCGAGATCGAAGGCCGCAACTGCGTGATCATGGACGACATGATCGATACCGCCGGTACGCTGGTGAAGGCGGCCGAAGTGCTCAAGGAGCGTGGCGCCAAGAAGGTGTACGCCTACTGCACGCACCCCATTTTTTCGGGTCCTGCCATCGAACGCATCGCCAAGGGTTCCGCCCTCGACGAAGTGGTGGTGACCAACACCATCCCCTTGAGCGACAACGCCCGGGGATGCACCAAGATTCGCCAGCTCTCCGTGGCACCGCTGATCGCAGAGACGATACAGCGCATTGCCAAGGGTGAGTCGGTGATGAGTCTGTTCTCGGACCAGGACAACCTGTTCTGACGCGCTTCCCACGGGAGCGTTGCGGACCGGATTGCGTGCAGGCCTCCTTCGGGAGGCTTGCCTGTTCGAGGGCATTGCATGGGCCTGCCGCCAGGAATGGCACCGCAGGCTTTTTTCAACAGGGCAAGACTGGTCGCGGTCTGTCCTTTTCAGGAGCTAGTTATGAACTTCGTCGCTTTTGAGCGCGCCAAGCAAGGTACGGGTGCGAGCCGCCGTCTGCGCAATTCGGGCAAGACGCCTGGCATCGTCTACGGTGGCACCACCGAACCCCAACTCATCGAGGTGGACCACAACGCACTGTGGCACGCCCTCAAGAAGGAAGCTTTCCACTCCAGCGTGCTGGACATGGAAGTGGCCGGCACGACCTCCAAGGTCCTGCTGCGCGACGTGCAATACCACCCCTACAAGCAGCTCGTGCTGCACATCGACTTCCAGCGCGTGGACGAAAAGACCAAGCTGCACATGAAGGTGCCACTGCACTACAGCGGCGCTGAAGAGTCCAACGCCGTCAAGGTCGA
This sequence comes from Acidovorax sp. A79, assembly GCF_041154505.1. GTDB lineage: Bacteria > Pseudomonadota > Gammaproteobacteria > Burkholderiales > Burkholderiaceae_C > Acidovorax. The sequence continues at coordinate 4,434,895 of NZ_AP028672.1, read as the reverse complement.
CAAGTGCATGGTCAACCCGATCGTGAACGAACTGGACGTGACCTGCATGCCTTCGGACCTGCCAGAGTTCATCGCTGTGGACCTGTCCAAGCTGGAAAAGGGCGCATCCCTGCACCTGAAGGACATCAAGCTGCCCAAGGGCGTGGTGGCCAAGGTCCGTGGTGGCCAGAACAACAACCCCGTTCTGGTGTCCGTGGTGCCTCCAGTCGTGGTCGTCGAGACCCCTGCCGAAGCAGCCCCCGCGGCCGACGCCAAGGGCAAGGGCAAGGGCAAGAAGTAATCAGCCGTCCTTCACGGACGACCCTTTGCTTCTTCCCCAAGGCCAGCGCGCTCCGGCGACGCTGGCCACAGAAACGGCCCACCCTGCGTGGGCCGTTTTCATTGGAAGACGCGGCCTGGCGGGCACCGTCCCGCTGCCGGGCAAGCCCCCCTTCCCCGGCGGAGCCGCTCCGCACCCCTTGCAGTTCGCACCACCGCCGCACACGGATAATCCCGCCCATGATCAAGCTGTTTGTAGGCCTTGGAAACCCCGGGCCAGACTACGAGGCCACCCGCCACAACGCCGGTTTCTGGTGGATCGATGCCCTGGCGCGCGAGCTCAAGGCCACGCTGGTGCCCGAGCGCAGCTACCACGGGCTGGTCGCGCGCACCACGGTGCATGGACAGAGCGTGTGGCTGCTGGAGCCGCAGACCTTCATGAACCTCTCGGGCAAGTCCGTCGCTTCGCTGGCGCGCTTCTTCAAGATCCAGCCCGAAGAAATCCTGGTGGTGCATGACGAACTGGACATTCCGCCCGGGCAGGTCAAGCTCAAGCGCGGCGGAAGCCATGCCGGGCACAACGGGCTGCGCGACATCCACGGCCAGCTGGGCTCGCCCGACTACTGGCGCCTGCGCGTGGGCATCGGCCATCCGGGCGTGAAAAGTGAAGTCGCCAACTGGGTGCTCAAGAAACCCTCGCCCGACCAGCGCACGCTGATCGAGGACAGCATCGCCCATTCCCTGAAGGCCTACCCGGCCATGCTGGCGGGGGAGATGGACAAGGCCACCTTGCTCATCCACACCACCAAGCCGCCACGCCCCAAGCCACCCCGTCCCGCGGAAGACTGACCCCCCCGGCGGCGTGGCCCTGCCCACAGGGCATGGCAGTCATTGCTATTTATTTCATAGCATCCTGCGCTTGATACACAAGCGCTTACCGCCTCCAAGGCTTGAAATCAGGCCGACGGCGCAGCCTGCAGCCGCTGGAATTTCTGCCACAGGGTTTCCCGGTTCTCCACGTGCTGCGGGTTCACGGGGATGCACGCGACGGGGCAGACTTGCACACACTGGGGCTCATCGAAGTGCCCCACGCATTCAGTGCATTTGCTCGGGTCGATCTCGTAGATCTCCTGCCCCAGGTAGATCGCCTGGTTGGGGCATTCGGGCTCGCAGACATCGCAGTTGATGCACTCGTCGGTGATCATCAGCGCCATGCGGCCTCCCTGGGCATGGAGCCGGAAGCAGGGGCCAGAAGGTACGCAGCGCAGTTCATGCTCCGTATTATCCCGCGATGGTGGCATGTGCCTTGCATGCGACACTGCAACCCACCACCGCCGACGGGGATGTTTTTACCGTTATGCTGTGTATACACATTAATTTGACGCACTCGCGCCTTCCTCCTTTTTCCTGACGCCACCCTCCCATGGGCCTGTTTTTCCTCAAACGATTCATCACCCTCCTGGCCACGCTGATCGGTGCTTCGGTCGTGGTGTTCCTGGTGCTAGAGATCCTGCCGGGCAACGCCGCCCAGATCCTGATGGGCCCCGACGCCTCTCCCGATGCCGTGGCCGCGCTGGCGGCCAAGCTGGGGCTGGATCAGCCCGCCGGCCTGCGCTACTGGAACTGGGTCAGCGGCCTGGTGGTGGGCAACATGGGCGACAGCTATGCCTACAGCTCCCCGGTTCTCGATCTGGTGCTGGAGCGCCTGGCCCTGACCGTGCCGCTGGCCCTCATGGCCATGGTCATCACCACGGTGCTGGCGCTCGCGGCGGGTGTCTACGCCGCCGCGCGCCACAACAAGCTCGGCGACGTGGGCGTGATGGGGCTGGCGCAGATCGGCATCGCCATACCCAACTTCTGGTTCGCCATCCTGCTGATCCTGCTGTTCTCCGTGAAGCTGCAATGGTTTTCCGCCGGCGGCTTCCCCGGCTGGACGGAGGACGCCGGCGGCGGCCCGCTGGAAGCCCTCAAGGCGCTGCTGCTGCCCGCCATCGCGCTGGCCGTGGTGCAGGCGGCCATCCTCGCGCGCATCACGCGCTCGGCCGTGCTGGAGGTGCTGCGCGAGGACTTCGTGCGCACCGCGCGCGCCAAGGGCCTGTCGCAGCGCGCCGCGCTCTGGGGCCACGTGCTGCGCAACGCCATGATCCCCGTGGTCACCGTCATGGGCCTGCAGTTCGCCAACCTGCTGGCCGGCACCATCGTGGTGGAGAACGTGTTCTACCTGCCAGGCCTGGGGCGCCTGATCTTCCAGTCGATTTCCAACCGCGACCTGATCGTGGTGCGCAACTGCGTGATGCTGCTCGCGGCCATGGTGGTGATCGTGAACTTCGTGGTGGACATCCTCTACGCCGTGATCGACCCCCGCGTGAAGGCTTCCGACATCTGATTCCCATGAGCGCCGCCGTGTCCACCCCCTCCTCTTCCACGCCCTCCGCCCCCGGCTGGCTGCACCGCGCCCTGCGCCACCGCAGTTTTGTCATTGGTGCTGTGCTGTCAGCGCTGCTGATCCTTGCTGCGCTGCTCTCCTTCGTCTGGACGCCCTGGTCGCCCTACGAGATGGACTTGGCCAACAAGCTGGCGAGTCCATCCGGCACCCACTGGCTGGGCACCGATGCCTTTGGCCGCGACGTAGCCTCGCTGCTGCTGGTGGGCGCGCGCAACTCCATCCTGGTGGGCGTGATCGCCGTGGGCATCGGCCTGACCATCGGCACGGCCCTGGGCCTGCTGGCCGCCGCCAAGCGCGGCTGGGTGGAAGAACTGATCATGCGGCTGGCGGACTTCACGTTCGCGTTCCCCGCCATCCTCTCGGCCATCATGATGACGGCGGTGTTCGGGGCGGGCATCGTCAATTCCATCATCGCCATCGGCATCTTCAACATCCCCACCTTCGCGCGCGTCACGCGCGCCTCGGCCAACGCCGTGTGGTCGCGCGAATACATCATGGCCTCGCGCGCCTGCGGCAAGGGCGGCTGGCGCATCACCCTCGAGCATGTGCTGCCCAACATCCTGTCGGTGCTCATCGTGCAGGCCACCATCCAGTTCGCCATCGCCATCCTGGCGGAAGCCGCCCTCTCCTACCTGGGCCTGGGCACGCAGCCACCCCAGCCTTCGTGGGGCCGCATGCTCAGCGAGGCACAGACCCTGATGTTCCAGGCGCCGCTGCTGGCCGTGTGGCCCGGCGTTGCCATCGCGCTGGCCGTGCTGGGCCTGAACCTGCTGGGCGATGGCCTGCGCGACCTGCTGGACCCCCGCCTTTCACGCAAGCGCTGATCCCGCCAAGCAGACCACCAGAATCCCACGATGTCTCTGTTAGAAGTCTCCAACCTCCGCATCCGCCTGCAGACCCACCGAGGCCCCGCCGACGCCGTGCGCGGCGTGAGCTTTTCGCTGGCGCGCGGAGAAACCCTGGGCCTGATCGGCGAGTCGGGCTGCGGCAAGTCCATCACCGCCATGTCGCTCATGGGCCTGCTGCCCGACAGCGCGCAGGTCACGGGCAGCATCCGCTTTGATGGCCAGGAGCTGGTGGGCCGCACCGATGCGCAGATGTGCAAGATGCGCGGCAACCGCATCGGCATGGTGTTCCAGGAGCCCATGACAGCCCTGAACCCCGTGCACACCATTGGCCGCCAGGTGGCCGAGCCCTTGCGTCTGCACCGTGGCATGAGCGCTTCGGCCGCGCGCGCGGAGGCCCTGGCGCTGCTCGACCGCGTGGGCATCCCCCACGCCGCGCAGCGCTTCGATGCCTACCCCCACCAGTTCTCGGGCGGCCAGCGCCAGCGCATCACGATTGCGATGGCCTTGGCCTGCGGGCCCGACCTGCTGATTGCCGACGAGCCCACCACCGCGCTGGACGTGACCATCCAGCAACAGATCCTGGACCTCATCAGCGACCTCGTGGCCGAGCGCAACATGGCGCTGATCCTCATCTCGCACGACCTCGGCGTGATCTCGCAGAACGTGGACCGCATGATGGTGATGTATGGCGGCAGCGTGGTCGAGAGCGGCTCCACCGCTTCGGTCTTCTCCGCCATGGCCCACCCCTACACACGCGGACTGTTCGCGGCACGGCCCCATCTGGGCGCCGTGCATGCACCTGGCCAGCGCCCGCGCCTGTCCACCATCCCCGGCACCGTGCCGGAACTCGTGGACCTGCCGGCCGGCTGCCCTTTCGCCGGGCGCTGCAGCTACACCGTGGATGCCTGCCACCACGATCGGCCCGAAGCCACGCTGGTGGCCACCGATGCCGATGGCGACCACGCGGTGCGCTGCCTGCGCCGCGAAGCCATCGCCGAGGCCCAGAGTGCCCAGGCGGTGAACATTGTCGAGGTGACCGCATGACCCCCCTGGCGTCCCTTTCCAACGCCCCCCTGCTGCAGGTGAAAGACCTGGTGCGTGAATACACGCTGCCGCGGGAACATCTGTTCCAGCCCCCGGGGAAGGTGCATGCACTCAACGGCGTGAGCTTTTCGGTGGCTGCAGGCCGCAGCCTGGGCATCGTCGGCGAATCGGGCTCGGGCAAATCCACCCTGGCCCGCCTGGTGATGGCGCTGGACACGCCGACCTCCGGCACCGTCGAGCTGCAGGGCCGCAACCTGCACCAGTTGCCCGCAGAGCAGCTGCGCCACGCGCGGCGCGACTTCCAGATGGTCTTCCAGGACCCCTACGGCTCGCTCGATCCGCGCCAGACGGTGGAGCGCATCGTGACCGAGCCCCTGCAGGCCCAGGGTGAAACCAGCCGCGCCGCCCAGCGCGAGCAGGCCGGCCAAGTGCTGGCCCAGGTGGGCCTGCGCACCAACGACCTCTCCAAGTACCCGCATGAATTCTCGGGCGGGCAGCGCCAGCGCATCGCCATCGCGCGCGCGCTCATCACGCGCCCGCGCCTCATCGTCGCCGACGAGCCCGTGAGCGCGCTCGACGTGTCCGTGCAGGCCCAGGTGCTGAACCTCATGCAGGACCTGCAGCAGGAGTTCGGCATCACGTACATGCTCATCAGCCACGACCTGGCGGTGGTCAACCATCTGTGCGATGAAGTCGTGGTGCTGTACCAGGGCCGCATCGTCGAACGCGGCTCGCCGGCTGAACTGTTCCGCAACGCGCAGCACCCCTACACCCAGTCGCTGGTGGGCGCCGTGCCGCAGGTGCAGCCCGGCCGGGCGCGCGCACGCCGCGCCGCGGCGGCCGCTGCCACGGCCACCGCAAAAACCGCATAACCAAATGCGCACGCGATGGTGTAAAAAGCTTTTGTGCTCCCCGGTAACAAATTGAAATGACACCGGGGCTTTCGTCTGGTTTTTTTGTCTGGAGAGTCCGAACATGCTGAACCGCCGTACCGTCCTAGCCACTGGCGCCATTGCCGCAGTGCCCTTGTCCACCCCGCTTGGCGCCCTGGCGCAAGGCCGCAAAGATGCGGTGACGCTCGCGATGACGCTGGAGCCACCAGGCCTGGACCCCACAGCCGGTGCCGCCTCGGCCATTGCCGAGATCGTGCAGTACAACATCTTCGAGACTCTCACCAAGATCAACGCCGATGGCAGCGTCTCGCCCCTGTTGGCCGAGAGCTGGGAGGTCTCACCCGACCTCAAGACCTACACCTTCAAGCTGCGCCGGGGCGTGAAGTTCCAGAATGGTGAGCCCTTCAATGCCGCCGCCGTGAAGTTCTCCTACGACCGCGCTGGCGGCGAAAAGAGCACCAACAAGGACAAGCGCACCTTTGCGGGCCTGACCACCCAGGTGGTGGACGACTACACCGTCGTGCTGCTCAACAAGGACATCGACCCCGACCTGCTGTTCGTGCTGGGCCAGGCCACCTCCATCATCGTGGAGCCCAAGAGCGCCGACACCAACGCGAACAAGCCCGTGGGCACCGGCCCCTACCAGCTGCAGGCCTGGAACAAGGGTTCCTCCGTGGTGCTGACGGCCTGGGAGGGCTTTCGCGATGCCAAGGCGCTCAAGATCAAGCGCGCCACGTTCCGCTTCATCTCCGACCCCGCCGCCCAGGTGGCCGCCCTGCTGGCCGGCGACGTGGATGCGTTCCCGCGCGTCACGCCCCGTAGCGTGCCGCAGTTCAAGGGCAACCCCAAGTTCCAGGTGGTGGTGAGCGGCTCGCGCGCCAAGACCATCCTGGCGATCAACAACGGCAAGAAGCCGCTGGACGACGTGCGCGTGCGCCGCGCCATCGCCGCCGCCGTGGACCGCAAGGCCGTGATCGAAGGTGCGGGCGACGGCTATGGCGCGCCCATTGGCAGCCACTACGTGCCCGGCGCGTTCGGCTACGTGGACACCACGGGCGTGAACCCCTACGACCCCGAGAAGGCCAAGAAGCTGCTGGCCGAGGCCGGCATCAAGACACCGCTGGAGCTGACCCTGACGCTGCCGCCCACGCCCTACGCCCGCCAGGGCGGCGAGGTGGTCGCCGCCCAGCTAGCCAAGGTCGGCATCATCGCCAAGATCCAGAACGTGGAATGGGCGCAGTGGCTGTCCGGCACCTACGGCAGCAAGAACTACGACCTGACCATCATCTCGCACGTGGAACCGTTCGACCTGGGCAACTTCGCCAAGCCCGACTACTACTGGGCCTACAACTCGCCCAAGTTCAACGAGCTGTTCAACCAGATCAAGAACGCCCCGCGCCCCGCGGACCGCGCACGCCTGCTGGGCGACGCGCAGCGCCTGCTGGCCAACGATGCGGTGCACGCGTTCCTGTACTCCAACCAGTGGATCACGGTGGCCAACAAGAACCTCAAGGGCCTGTGGAAAGACATGCCCGTGTTCGTGAACGACATCTCCACGCTGTCCTGGAGTTGATGAGACACCCCCCAGAGGCCCTGCGGGCCTTCCCCCCGCTCTCACATCGCTGCGCGATGTGGGCAGGGGGACGCAGCCCTCGCTGCGGGGCGGCCCTTGCTCGGCTGCCCGCGCCTGGGCCGTGCCCTTTTCAGAGGCTGTGGGTGGCGCGCCGAGCAATGAATAGCTGAAACGCTCGGGAGCAGATAGCTCCTGAAACAATAGCTGCTAGCGCTTTATCCATAAGCGTTATCAGCCTTTTTTATCAAAAATCTCTCTACCATGACCGCCCTGCACGACCTGCCCGCCCACGACCTCCTGGCCGCCTACCGCGCGCGCCGCCTCTCGCCCGTCGAGGTCACGCAGGCCGTGCTGGCCCACATCGGGCGCTGGGAGCCCCACATACAGGCGACCTACCTGCTGCGGCCCGAGGCCGCCCTGGCGCAGGCCCGCGAATCGGAAGCGCGCTGGCTGCGTGGCGAGCCCAAGGGCGCGCTCGACGGCGTGCCCAGCACCATCAAGGAAAACATCTCGACGCAAGGCGACCCGACCCCCCTGGGCACCGCCGCTGTCGAACTCGTGCCCGCCACCGCCGATGCGCCGCCCGCCGCCCGCATGCGCGAGGCCGGTGCCGTCATCGTGGCCAAGACCACCATGCCCGACTACGGCATGCTGTCCTCGGGCCTGTCGACCTTCCACCCACTGTCGCGCAACCCCTGGGACGTGAGCAAGGGCCCGGGCGGCTCCAGCGCCGGTGGCGGTGCCGCCGCTGCGGCGGGCTACGGGCCGCTGCACATCGGCACCGACATCGGCGGCTCGCTGCGCCTGCCCGCCAGCTGGTGCGGCATCTTCAGCCTGAAGCCCAGCCTGGGCCGCATCCCGATCGACCCGCCCTACACCGGCCGTGCCGCCGGCCCCATGACCCGCACGGTGGCCGACGCCGCGCTGATGATGCAGGTACTCAGCCAGCCGGACGCGCGCGACAGCATGAGCCTGCCAGCGCAGGACATCGCCTGGAGCCAGTTCAACAAGGGCGTGGAGCGCCTGCGCGGCCTGCGCATCGGCCTGCTGCTGGACGCGGGCTGCGGCCTGCCGGTGGAACCCGAAGTGAAGGCCGCCGTGGAACGCGCAGCCCGCCTGATGGAGGCCGCTGGCGCCACCATCGTGCCCATGATGCCCTTCATGACCCAGGCCATGCTCGACGGCATGGACCACTTCTGGCGCATGCGCTCCCACATCGACCTGAAGGCCCTGCCCGCGCAGCAGCGCGACAAGGTGCTGCCCTATATCCGCACCTGGGCCGACAGCGCCGCCAGCATGAGCGGCACCGAGGTCTTCAATGCCAGCCACCAGTTCCACCTCACGCGCGTGAATACGGTCAAGGCCTGCAGCGCGTTCGACTATGTGATCTCGCCCGTGGCGCCGATGCCCGCCTTCCAGGCCGAACTGCCTTCGCCCACCAACGACCCGCTGCGCCCGCTCGAGCACATCGGCTTCACCGTGCCGTTCAACATGTCCGAACAGCCGGCGGCCTCGGTCAACTGCGGCTACACCGCCAGCGGCCTGCCCATCGGCCTGCAGATCGCCGGCGCGCGCTTCGACGACCTGGGCGTGCTGCAGGTGGCCCATGCGTTCGAGCTGATCCGCGAGCCGCAAAAGGCCTGGCCGCTGCCGCCTGCGGCTTAACCCCGAGGGCCCGGCGGGGTGGATGTTGGTAACCTAGGGGTTGGCAACACGCACGCCCCGCGTGCGGCGCCCCCTCCGGGCTGGCCTGCGCCCCGGGCCACCACGACACGCACCACTTCAACGAATCACCGCATGGACATCCTCATCCTGGCGATCCTCATCGCCACCGGCACCTTCATGCTCAACGCCAAGGAGCAGCGCAAGCGCATCGTGCTGCTGGGCAACCATCTGGCCCACTACCAGATCGAAAAGCTGATGGAAGCGCTCACAGACGGCTACCTGCGGGCCCTGGGTGAAAGCACCGACGAGCGCCGCAGCCAGATCTGGAGCCTGCTGAGCACCACCGAACAGCAGCTGAGCGAGCAGTTCAGCCGCTTCGCCGCGGACTTCGCCAAGGTGAGCGACGCCGACGCGCGGGTCAGCCGCCTCGCGATGGCCATCCCCTTCGCCGAGAAGATCCTGCCGGCGTTCACCTTCGACATGCGGCGGGCCCTGGCGATCCATGCACGCGGCATCACCCATGTGGTGCAGAACACCAGCCACCTGTCGCCCAAGGACCGGGCCTACATGATGACGGCGGAGCTGTTCCTGATGCAGCACACCTGCCACTGGTTCTGCAAGTCCAAGACCGTTGCCACGGCCCGCATGCTGGCGCGCCACCAGACGCCGCATGAGCAGCTGGTGGCCTCTGTATCGGCCGAGACACGCAAGGCCTATCTGACGCTGATCAAGGGCGGCTGAGCCCTGCCGCCCAACAATGCCCCCATGCCATCCACCGCCGCGCACGCACTGACCGACAGCCTGGGCAACACCGCCACCCTGCGCGAGCCAGGCAGCGCGGCGGCGTTGAATGACTTCGTGGAAGGCTTCATCGCCTGCGAGGCCCGCGCGGTGAACGTGCTGCAGGCCGCCGGCGACCCCAGCGCCATCGTGCAGGCCTGCTGCGCGGCACTGCACATGTTCGCCGAATCGGCGCAGGCCCCGGGCAACGCGCGCCCCTTCATTGACCGGGCGCTCGCCCATGCCCCTGCGGCGAGCGAGCGCGAACAGCGCTTCGTGGCCGCCGTCGCCGCCTGGGTTCACGGCGACCTGCCGCGCGCCATCGCGCTGCACGAGGAGCAGGCCCGCCTGTTCCCGCGCGACCTGGCCTCCCTCAAGCTCGGCCAATACCACTTGTTCAACCGCGGCGACTCACCCGGCATGCTGCGCCTGGCGCTGCAGGCCCTGCCCGCTGCCGCCGACGTGCCCTACCTGCACGGCATGCTGGCCTTTGGCTGGGAGCAGTGCCACCGGCTCACCGAAGCGGAAGCCGCCGCGCGCCATGCGGTGCGCCTGTGCCGCAAGGAACCCTGGGCCCACCATGCCCTCGCACACGTGATGCTGACACAGGGGCGCATCGGCGAAGGCGCGGACTTCATGGCCGGCGTGAGCGACACCTGGACGGGGCTCAACTCCTTCATGGTCACGCACAACTGGTGGCACCAGGCACTCTTCCTGCTGGAGCAGGACCGGCACGCCGAGGTGCTGGCGCTGTACGACAGCCAGGTGTGGGGCGTGGTCAAGGAATACACGCAGGACCAGATCAACGCCGTCTCGCTGCTGGCGCGGCTGGAACTGGCGGGCGTGGATGTGGGCCACCGCTGGGCCGACGTGGCCGGCCACCTGGCACTGCGCCTGGCCGACCATGTGCTGCCGTTCCTGGACCTGCAGTATCTTTACGGCCTGGCCCGCGCGGGCCGCACGGAGGCGGCACGCACGCTGCTGCGCAACATCGAGGCCCACGCCGCCACGCGCACCGAGGCACATGAACGCACCGTGTGGAAGCAGGTGTGCGAGCCCGCCGCGCGCGGCCTGCTGGCGCATGCGCAAGGCGACTGGGCCACGGCGGCGGAGCAGCTGGGCCTGGCATTGCCACGGCTGCTGGAGATCGGCGGCAGCCACGCGCAGCGGGATTTGTTCCACCAGATCTGGCTGGATGCGCTGCAGCGCAACGGGCAGTGGGCGGCGGTGCAGAACCTACTGCAGCCGATGGCCAATGCGCAGCTGGAGTCGGTGCGGCTCGCGCGGCAGGTGGGGGTGGTCAATGGCGCCCTGGGGCTGCTGCTGCCACACCAGGGATAGCGGAGCCCGGCGATAGAAGCAGGCGCGGGCGCGGCCCGCCCTCCCCTGTGCCTGCCGCCAGGCTATCTCACCAGCAGCTTCGTCTGGTCATACACCGGCTGCGCCGGCAGGTCCGCCAGATGCCGCACATCGGCCCAGTCCAGCACCTCCACCACATCGCCATCCACCCGCACGCGGTTCAGGCCGGCGTTGGGGATGTCGCTCTGGCGCGGGCCGTCCAGGCCCGTGCCGCGCGCGGTGCGCCAGATCATGTCGAGCACGCCGCCGTGGGTCACAACCATGACTTTGCGGCCCTGGTACTGCTGCGCGATGCGGCGCACGGCGTCCATCACGCGGGTGTGGAACTGGCGCGTGGTCTCGCCGCCGGGCATGCCGTAGTCGGCTTCGAAGCGCAGCCACTGGGTCCAGGCATCGGCGTGTTCGATCTTGATGTCGTCCACGCGCTTGCCGTCCACCACGCCGAAGCTCTGCTCGCGCAGGCTGCTGTCGGTGAGGGTGTCGATGCGCAGTTCCGGGAACAGCACCTGCAGGCTGGGCGTGGCGGTCTGCTGCGTGCGGATGAGGTCGCTGCAGACCAGGTGGTCCACCACGATCTGTTCCGCGGCCAGGCGTTCGGCGAGGCGGCGGGCCTGTTCGTGGCCGGTGGCGTTGAGGGGCACATCCACGTGGCCCTGGAAGCGCAGTTCGCGGTTCCAGTCGGTCTCGCCGTGGCGGATCAGAATCAATTCAGTCATGCATGCCATTATCGAATGCATGCACATGATTGCAAGCACTTTTGACTGCTAGCGCTTATGCAATAAGCGCTGATAGCTATGTTTTTTATAACAGCAGCCTGTCCACCACCCACCGTGCGGCACGTCACCGCATGGGCACGATGAGCACTTTGCGGCGCGGCTGGCAGCCAGGGCCTTCGTAGGCGGCGCTGTCGCGCTGCCAGCCATGGCCCGGCGAGGCTTGCGCGCAGACGCGTGCGCCATCCACCATGCTACGCCAGTAGTACCAGGGCGCGGGGGCGGCCTGTGCGGGCGGCATCAGCAGTGCCAGCAGGGCGAGGGCAAGCAGGGAGCGGGCGACAACCGGCATGGGGGTGGTGAAGATATCAGGCGTGGGTTCCGCCCATGCTACGCACCGTGCGCCGGACCGATGCCCGGAAAAGCGGCAATATCGGCGGCATCGGCGGTCACGATCCAGCCTTCGAGCGGGTCCAGCCCGGGCGGCAGGCCGTAGAGCGCGTCGCCCTCTGCATGGCGCTGCTGGGCCCAGGCGGCCTGCAGCAGGCACAGCACGGCGTCCAGGCTGTCGCCGCTCGCGTCGTCCACCAGCACATCGCGCTGCGCGTGGCTGAGCTTCAGGCGCAGGCCCAGCCGGGTCTGGCCCATCTCCAGCGCATTCACGAGGTCCTTGCGGGCAATGAGCCGGTCGGGCGTGTGCTTGGCGCGGTCGTCGCTCTTGTAGCTGCGCCGCTGCAGCACTTCGCGCGCCAGCAGCCCCGGGTAGGCTTCCAGCGCCACGCGGCGCGGGTCTCCGCCGTGCAGGCCCGGCAGGTGGACACCGGCGTCCAGCAGCAGCGGCAGGCCCGCGTGCAGCATGTAGGCCACGGGCGGGTTCACCCATTTCATCGACGGGCTGGAGCCCGCGGGCCCGTCGGTGGCGCGGTGCGCGAACTTGCCGCCCACGGGGCGTGCGTCGCAGAACGCGGCGAACTGGTCGCGGATCTGCGCGCGGCTGAGGCCGCGGTAGTGCTGCATGCAGGCGCGCCACTGCACCGGCCAGCCCAGCGCCCGCACCAGCTCGCGCGGCAGGCCGAAGGGCAGGTCGAAGCCGCCCACCCAATCGCCCGGCCGGGCGAGCCACTCGCCCAGCGCGGCCAGCGTGTCAAAGCGCTCCAGCGCGGCGAGCTGTACCCGCGCGCCCTGGCGCTGGCCCAGCGCCAGCACGACGGGCTTGCGCCGCGTGGGGCTGCTGGAGAAATCGCAGCCCAGCAGCAGGGGACGGATGGGCTCCGCCATGACGGCCTACCCCAGCGCCAGGGCGGTGACACCCGCGGCAATGCACAGCGCGCCAAAAATGCGCGCCACGCGGTCGCCCTCGCCCAGCAGGTGGCCGCCGATGAGCGCGGCGAACAGCATGGACACCTCGCGCGCGGGCGCCACGTGGGACATGGGCGCCTCGCGCATCGCGTACAGCACCAGCACGTAGGCCACGGGGCTCACCGCCGCCACCAGCAGCGCGAAGCGCCACTGCGCCAGCCACAGCGCACGGGCCGTGGGCAGGTCGCGCAGCACCACGGGCGCGAGCAAGCCCACGCGCACGAAGTTGCCCATGTAGTCCACGAGGATGGGGGACATCAGCAGGATCTTGACCGCATAGCCATCCACCACGGTGTAGCTGGCGATGAAGGCGCCCGTGAGCAGGCCGTAGAGCATGCCCTTGTGCACGCGCGCCCGGGCGGCAGGGTCGTGCGCGGCGCGCAGCAGGCCCGGGCCGCCCGCGATCAGGAACACCCCGCCCACCACGCCGGCGATGCCGGCCACGCCCAGCGCCGAGATGCGCTCGCCAAGGACCGTCACCGCCACCAGAGACGACAGCAGCGGCCCGGAACCGCGCGCCAGCGGGTAGACGACGGTGAGATCGGCCTTGCTGTAGCCGCGCAGCAGGATGACGAAGTAGCCCACGTGCAGCAGCCCGCTGGCCGCGACGAAGGCCCACTCCGTGGCCCCCCACAGCGGCACGGCATCGCGCCCCAGGTACCAGCCCAACGGCGCCCAGATGACCATCATGATCACCGAGGTGAAGAACGCGAACCGCGAATCGCCCCCGGCCTTCTTGGCCACGATGTTCCAGCACGCGTGGATGAGGCCGGCAAGGATGATGAGGGCGAAGGCGGTAAGGGTCACGGATGAGAAGAAGAGCGGCCTGAATGCAAAAAGCCGCAGAACCGGGTGGGCTGCGGCCGAAACAACGAGGCCAGAGCATCAGCGAAAAAAGTGGGGTGACTTGCGTAGCGAGCGGTCTCAGCCTGGGTGGAGGAACGCAGCCCCACTCCCGTGCGGCGAGTACCGCAGGCCCGGGGTGTGGCCGCGCAGCAGCAAAACACCCCGCCTTTCAGGCTCTGCCGATGATGGAGGCCGTGGCCATCAGTTCTTCGAGCAGCGCGAACGACACCTTGCCCGACACGGCATAGGGGTCCAGCTCGGGCTTCTCCGAGTACTTGAGCAAGATGGAGTGGTTGATCTTGGACAGGTTCACCTGCCCCATGGTCCAGCCACCGAAGCGGCGTTCGGCGATTTCTTCGTAGTGCAGCAGCTCCACGTTCTTGTGGCGCGGGTCCTTCTGGATGTGGCCGTACAGGTCGCTCACCGCGGAGCGCCCGCCTTCGATGGCCTGAAGGAACACGCCGCCGCCGTAGCACAGCACCCCGGTGATGCCGCAGCCCGGGTTGTGCTGGCGCGACTGCGTCAGGATGGCTTCGATGGCGGCGGGCGAAGTGTCCACCGCGCGGCTGGCATAGAGCAGGCGTACGAGCATGGTCAGTTCCTTCCAGGGATGAGGGACAGAAATTCGCGGCGCAGCGCCGAATCTTTGAGGAACACGCCACGCATCACGGAGTTGATCATCTTGCTGTCCATCTCGCGCACGCCGCGCCAGGACATGCAGAAGTGGCTGGCCTCCATCACGATGGCCAGGCCGTCGGGCTGGGTCTTTTCCATGATGAGGTCGGCCAGCTGCACCACGGCCTCTTCCTGGATCTGCGGGCGGCCCATGACCCAGTCCACCAGGCGCGCGTACTTGGACAGGCCGATCACGTTGGTGTGTTCGTTGGGCATCACGCCGATCCAGATCTTGCCGATCACCGGACAGAAATGGTGGCTGCAGGCGCTGCGCACGGTGATGGGGCCCACGATCATGAGCTCGTTCAGGTGCTCGGCGTTCGGGAATTCCGTGATGGCCGGCTGCGCCACGTAGCGGCCCTTGAACACCTCGTTGAGGTACATCTTGGCCACGCGGCGCGCGGTGTTGTTGGTGTTGTGGTCGCCTTCGGTGTTGATCACCATGCTGTCGAGCACGCCCTGCATCTTGACCTCGACCTCGTCGAGCAGCTTCTCCAGCTCGCCGGGCTCGATGAACTCGGCGATGTTGTCATTGGCATGAAAACGCTTGCGGGCAGCGGCAAGGCGCTCTCGGATCTTGACGGAGACAGGCGTGCCTTCATCATCCGGCGGGGTGGACGTCATATCGGCGGCGGGTTGGCTGGACATGGTCAGAATCGTAACAGCGATTGACACACCGCAAATTTCAAAGGTTTTGGGCCTCCACCGCTTGATGGTAAAGCGCCAGCAGCTATGCTATTCATAGCAATACTTGTCAAGGGCGCCGCCCCACGCCAGTGCCACCGTGGAAGCGGCTTTGCCGGGCCACGGGGTGGCGTCCCCCGGGGGAAAGCGGCGCAGCCGCTCAGGGCGGTTCAATAGCTTTTTCCGGTGATCCACAGCGCCAGCCGCATGAGGCCGAAGGCAATGCGGTCCAGCACGCGCTGGCGCAGCGGGCGGCCCGCGTAGCGCGCCGGGTCCATGCGCCGGCCGGCATGCTGCATCGCATGCACCAGGCGCTGGCGCAGGTCGGTGGCAAAGGCGGCGTCCTCCACCACCACATTGGCCTCGCGCGCCAGCAGCAGGCTCAAGGGGTCGAGGTTGGACGAGCCCACCGTGGCCCAGGGCCTGTCGCCCATCGCGTCGATCACGGCCACCTTGGCGTGCAGGAAGCTGGGCGCGTATTCGTGGATCTCCACCCCCGCCTCCAGCAGCGCGCCATACACGGGCCGTGCCGCGTGGTACTGCATGAAGTACTCGTAGCGCCCCTGCAGCAGCAGGCGCACCCGCACGCCCCGGCGCGCCGCCATCACCAGCGCGCGGCGCAGCTTGCCGCCGGGCATGAAATAGGCGTTGGCGATGATGACTTCGTGCCGCGCGGCGCCGATGGCGCGGCGGTAGGCCTTTTCGATGCGGCTGCGGTTGCGCACGTTGTCGCGCAGCACCAGCGCGGCGCGCATGGGCGGGCCGGCCTCGGCGGCCTGCAGCGCATGCTTGGCCGCGCTGGCGGCGCGCAAGGCCTGCAGGGCCTCGGGCAGGCGGCGCTGGCGCGCGTCGCGCACCGCCTGCATGCGCCACCACAGCTGGTCCATGGTCTCGCTGGCCGATGCCACCAGGCTGCCCGTGGCCTGCACCGCGAAGTCAAAGCGCGGCGCCTCCAGCGCGCCGTGGTTGGGGTCGTGGAAGTCGTCCAGCACGTTGATGCCGCCGCAAAACAGCATGCAGCCGTCCACCACGCACAGCTTGCGGTGCAGCCGCCGCCACCGGTGTGGCAGCAGCAGGCCCAGGGGGCCGAGCGGCGAATACACGCGGTACTGCACGCCGGCCGCCTGCAGGCGCTGCGCCCAGCCGTGGGGCAAGGCGCCCGTGCCCACGCCATCCACCACCAGCTGCGTGCGCACGCCGCGCTGCGCCGCGCGCATCAGGGCCTCAGCCACGGCGGCGCCCGCGCCGGTGAAGTCGAAGATGTAGGTCTCGAACTGGATGTCCGACAGGGCGGCGTCCATGGCCTGGATCAGCGCGGGAAAAAGCTCCTCGGCCCCTTGCAGCAGGCGCACCTGGTGGTCGTCGGAAAATCCTGCCCCATGGGCCCGCGCGAAAGGCTTTCTTCTCATTTCGGAAGCCCGTCGCCCGGCGGGGGCGTCGCCCCTTCCAGGGAGGAAGGCGCCGCGAACGGCACAACGGGGGTCATAGCCTGAACTCGGCGATCAGCGGGAGGTGGTCGGACATGCGCCACCAGATGCGGCCGCGCGGCACATGCAGCGACAGCGGCGTGAGGCCGCGCACGTACACATGGTCCAGCTGCGCCAGCGGCAGCCGCGCCGGGTAGGTGAAGGTGCGCGGCGCGTCGAACTCGTGCAGCGCAAAGCCGGCCAGCATGCGCTTGACCTGCTGGCCCCAGTCATTGAAGTCCCCGGCCACCACGACAGGCGCGCCGGACGGCACCTCGCGCTCGATGAAGCGCTGCAGGCGTTCGATCTGGCGGATGCGGCTGCCGGGAATGAGCCCCAGATGCACCACGATCACGTGGATGCGCCGCCCGTGGGCATCCACCTCGACATGCAAGAGCCCGCGCTGCTCGAAGCGGTGGTCCGAGATGTCTTCGTGCTGGTGCCCGATCACGGGCCAGCGCGACAGCAGGGCGTTGCCATGTTCTCCGTGTTTGGTGGTGGCGTTGGTGCGGTACACGGCCTCGTAGCCCTCGGGCGCGAGGAACTCGGCCTGGGGCAGTTCGGGCCAGCGCTGAAAATAGGTCGCCTCGCGCCGGTGGAGCTTGCGCACCTCCTGCAGGCAGACGATGTCGGCGTCGAGCTGCTCCACCGCCAGGCCCAGGTTGTGGATCTCCAGGCGGCGCGCGGGCCCGATGCCCTGCACGCCCTTGTGAATGTTGTAGGTGGCCACCCGCAGAATATCGTCGTGTTCCATGTCCTGATTGTGTCGCAAGCCGCGCTGGCTGCGGGTTTGCCCGACGCTGAAAGCCGCGGCGGCGGCTTACACTTGGTTGCACTCCACTCCCCCGCCATGGCGGGCCGGCACACACCCTGATGGCTACCGAGAACGACCCATCCGCCGCGCCTGCGGTGCTGGCGCTGATCGTCGACAGCAATGCCACTTCCCGCAGCATCCTCGTGGGCCAGTTGCGCGAGTACGGCGTGACCCGCATCGTGCAGTGCACCCGGGTGCAGGATGCGCGCAGCCGGCTGGAGCACACGGTGTTCGACTACGTACTGTGCGAGCAGTATTTCGGCGAATCGGGCTATTCGGGCCAGACCCTGCTGGACGACCTGCGGCGCGCGCAGCTGTTGCCCTTCTCCACCGTGTTCTTCATGGTCACGTCCGAGGCCTCGTACGCCGCCGTGGCCGAGGCCGCCGAGTCCGCGCTCGACGGCTATCTGCTCAAGCCCTTCACGCCCAGCGCGCTCTTCGAGCGCCTGAGCCTGGCGCGCCTGCGCAAGATCCATCTGCGCCCGATCTTCGACGCCATCGAGGCCGAGGATTTCGAGCGTGCCGCGCAGCTGTGCGTGGAGCGCTTCGAATCGCGCCAGCCCTACTGGCTGTATGCCGCGCGCATCGGCTCCGAACTGCTGCTGCGCCTGTCCCGCCACGACGAGGCCCGCACGCTGTTCGAGGCCGTGATCGCCGCCCGCGCCCTGCCCTGGGCCAAGCTCGGGGTGGCACGCGCGCAGATCGAATCCGGGCAGGCGGCGCGGGCCATCACCACGCTGCAGGAGCTGATCGGCGAGGACGCCTCCTTCGCCGACGCCTACGACGTGCTGGGCCGCGCGCAGGTGGAACTGGGCAACTTCTCGCAGGCCATCGAGACCTACCGCACGGCCAGCGGCCTCACGCCGGATTCGGTGGTGCGGCTGCAGAAGCTGGGGATGATGTCGTACTACATGGGCGACCGCGAAACCGCCACCAAGGTGCTGGCACGGGCGGCCGTGCTGGGCATCGACTCCAAGCTGTTCGACTTCCAGTCGCTGGTGCTGCTCACGTTCTCGTACTTCGCCGACAACGACCGCAAGGGCATCGAGCGCTGCATGGCCGACTTTGGCCGCATCCTGGAGCGGCACGAGTCCAGCGCCCGCATCCGGCGTTTCGCGGCGGTGGCGCGCACGCTGCAGCTCATCCAGCAGCGCCAGTTCTCGCAGGCCGTGGAATCCGTGCGCGGCATGGCCGGCGAGATCACCTCCAGCGGCTTCGACTTCGAGGCCGCGTGCAACCTGGGCAGCCTGCTGGCCGTGCTCGCGGTCACCTCGATCGACCTGTCCGAGGGCGAGGGCTGGGTGCGCGCGCTGGGCATGCGCTACGCCAACACACGGGGCTTGACCGAGCTGCTGGCCAACGCCTGCGGCCTGCACGCACCTTACGGGGAGATGGTGCGCGACTGCCTCGTGCAGATCAACAAGACCGCCGAGGCCGCCATGGCACAAAGCCTGGCCGGCGACCCGGCGGGCGCCGTGAACCACCTGCTGCAGCAGGCCGGGCACACGCTCAACTCCAAGCTGGTGGACATGTCCCAGCAGGTGCTGCTGCGCCACCGCGCGCGCATGGCCTCGCCCGAAACTCTGCAGGACGCCATCGACGCGCTGCGCACGCGTGTGGGCACCGCGCCCACGCGGGCGATCCTGGGGCAGGACAGCGAACGCCGGCCCGGCGGCGTGGTGCTGCGCGTGCGCGGCGGCGGCGATGAGCCCACCCGCATCCCGTCGCCGCCCCAGGACAGCCTGGCCCCCGACCCCGCCGAGCCTCCCGACCCCGCGGCCGCGCTGCGCCTGCGGCCGGTCTGAAAATCCCGGGAACGCCGCTGGACGGGCGCCCCTCCGGTGCCATCGGCGACGCGCCTGGCGCCCCCCAAGCCTCAGGCCTGCCCGGCGAACCGGGGCAACAGCAGGCAGGCTTCGGCGTTCGACGCGGAAAAACAGGCGTCCGCGGCGGCCTGCCAGGGTAGCCACCGGAACGCATCGTGCTCGCGCGGGCTGAGCACGACCGGGGTGCCTGAAGGCACGCGCAGCCCGAACACCCGCTCCCGGTTGCGCACCACGCCGGGCGCGTAGCGGTACAGCCACTGCGGCCAGATGTCGTAGACGTTCTCCAGCGCCCAATCGGTCAGCACGCAGCCGGGTGACCGCGCATCGATGCCGGTTTCCTCCGCCACCTCGCGGCGGGCCGTCTCCTCAAAAGGCTCCTCCAGGCGGTCCTTGCTGCCGGTGACGGACTGCCAGTGCCCCTCGCCGCCCACGCGGCGAATCAGCAGCACCTCCAGCGCCGGGGTGTGGATCACCACCAGCACCGACTCCGGGAGCTTGCAGGGCCGCTGCGCTGCCACCATGGCGCCCTCCTCACCCGCCCCTGGAGCGCGTGGCGGCGGCGGTGGTGGGCACGGGCGGGGGCAATTCCTTGGCCTGCAGCGCACGCACCTGCACCACCAGCTGGTTGTGCGCATCCAGGAACGCCGCGGCGATGACCTTGCCCTCGTTGGTATTGCTCCAGCCCGCCCCCGCCGCGCCACCGAGCTTGCCGAACACGAGCCCGCCCACCCCCAGGTCGGTGGTGCGTGCCGCCCCGGTGGCCGCGGCCACCTGCTCGGTGGTTTCGTTGTCGGACAGCAGCAGGGCCGTCTGCGCCTCCTTGAACTTGACCTGCTCCACCAGACCGGCCAGGCCGGCAATGTCGCGCAGCACCGGAATCATCGCGATCACCCCGGCCAGGCCGCGCCCCGCATCCTGCTCGCTGAAGGTCAGGCTGGGGGTGAGCGTGTACTGCGCCTCATAGCCCTTGCCCTTGGCCACGGTGGAGTTGTTCTTGCGCAGGATGCCGGAGTCCTTCAGGTCCTGCTCCTGGATGGTGCCGCGCAGGCCGGCCGAGCGGTCCACCACCCGAAAGCAGCCGCTTTGCTGCGCCAGCAGCTTGACCAGGGGCACGGGGGATGCCGGCAGGTGGTAGCCCGAACCCACGGTGTAGCCGTTGGGGTTCTCGGCCAGCGCCAGCGTGGCCACTGGTGCTTCGCAGCGGACCAGCTCGCGGGCGGCGTTCTGCGCGCCCTGGGGCCCGGCCGAACCGGTGACCACCGAGCCGCCCTGGCCCAGTTCGGTCTTTTTTTCGCCGCAGCCCGCCAGGGCCAGCAGCAACACCCCTGCCAGCAGGGCCGGGATCGTCATGGAACGCATGGAAGGCTTCCTTTCAACGCTGGGGAACCAGCCAAGAAAAAAGCGGCATGGGGCCGAGGCCCCTGCCGCTTTGTGGTGCGATGCCGCCGGAGTGCATCTGCGGGATCGATCTGGCGGATGCCCCGGATCAGGCCGCCTTGATGGCGTCGGGGTTGCGCAGGCGGATGTGCAGCTCGCGCAGCTGCTTTTCGTCCACCGGCGAAGGCGCCTGCGTGAGCAGATCTTGGGCGCGCTGGGTCTTGGGGAACGCGATCACGTCACGGATCGACTCGGCACCGGTCATCAGCGTGATCAGGCGGTCCAGGCCGAAGGCGAGGCCACCATGCGGAGGCGCGCCGTACTGCAGCGCGTCCAGCAGGTAGCCGAACTTGGCCTGTGCGTCTTCGGGCGTGATCTTGAGGGCATCGAACACCTTCTTTTGCACATCGGCGCGGTGGATACGCACCGAGCCGCCACCCAGCTCCCAGCCGTTGAGCACCATGTCGTAGGCCTTGGCGATGCACTTGCCAGGGTCCGTGTCCATCAGGTCCTCATGGCCATCCTTGGGCGACGTGAAGGGGTGGTGCACGGCGGCCCAGCGGTCGTTCTCTTCGTCATGCTCGAACATCGGAAAGTCCACCACCCACAGCGGTGCCCAACGGCTTTCGAACAGGCCGTTCTTCTTGCCGAAGTCGCTGTGGCCGACCTTCAGGCGCAGTGCGCCGATGGAGTCGTTGACGATCTTTTCCTTGTCGGCACCGAAGAACAGCAGGTCGCCATCCTGGGCGCCGGTGCGCTTCAAGATCTCGGCGATGGCTGCGTCGTGCAGGTTCTTGACGATGGGGGACTGCAGGCCTTCGCGGCCGTTGGCCACCTCGTTGACCTTGATCCAGGCCAGGCCCTTGGCGCCGTAGATCTTCACGAACTCGGTGTAGGCGTCGATCTCGCCGCGCGAGATCTGCGCGCCGCCCGGCACGCGCAGGGCCACCACGCGGCCACCCTTGGTGGTGGCGGGCGCGGAGAACACCTTGAAGTCCACGTCCTTCATCACTTCGGTCAACTCGGTGAATTCGAGCTTCACGCGCAGGTCGGGCTTGTCGGAGCCGAAGCGGAAAGCCGCCTCCTGGTAGGTCATGATGGGGAACTCGCCCAGGTCCACGCCCAGCTGGGTCTGGAACACCTCGGCGATCATGCGCTGGAAGATCGCGCGGATCTCTTCCTCGCCCAGGAACGAGGTCTCGCAGTCGATCTGCGTGAACTCGGGCTGGCGGTCGGCGCGCAGGTCTTCGTCGCGGAAGCACTTGGTGATCTGGTAGTAGCGGTCATAGCCGGCCACCATCAGCATCTGCTTGTACAGCTGGGGCGACTGGGGCAGCGCGAAGAACTGGCCATCGTGCACGCGGCTCGGAACCAGGTAATCGCGCGCGCCTTCGGGCGTGCTCTTGCCCAGCATGGGCGTTTCGATGTCGATGAAGCCTTCCTTGTCCAGGAAGTTGCGCACCTGGATGGCCGTCTTGTAGCGCAGCATCATGTTGCGCTGCATGTGCGGGCGGCGCAGGTCCATCACGCGGTGCGTGAGGCGGGTGGTCTCGGACAGGTTCTCGTCGTCCATCTGGAACGGAGGCGTGACCGAGGGGTTGAGCACGTTCAGCTCGTGGCACAGCACTTCGATCTGGCCGCTCTTGAGCTTGTCGTTGGTGGTGCCGTCGGGACGGGGGCGCACCAGCCCCTTGACCTGCACGCAGAACTCGTTGCGCACATCTTCGGCGGTCTTGAACATCTCGGCGCGGTCGGGGTCGCACACCACCTGCACGTAGCCTTCGCGGTCGCGCAGGTCGATGAAGATCACGCCGCCATGGTCGCGGCGACGGTTCACCCAGCCCGACAGGGTGACGGTTTGGCCCATCAGGGCTTCGGTCACAAGACCGCAATAGTGGGAACGCATGGCCATGGCAGAAACTTCCGGCGCCCAGGGGGCGCGTTAAGGGGATTACTTACTTGGATGAAACGAGCGTCGGGTCCGCCGGAGCGACCACGCCCATCGAAACAATGTATTTGAGGGCGGCGTCCACGCTCATGTCGAGCTCGACGCAGTCGCTCTTGCGCAGCATCACGAAATACCCGCCCGTGGGATTGGGCGTGGTGGGCACGTACACGCTCACGAATTCGTCGCGCAGGTAGGCCGCCACCTCGCCGTTGGGCGCCCCGGTGACGAAGGCCACGGTCCAGACGCCCTCGCGCGGCCACTGCACCAGCACGGCCTTGCGAAACGCGTTGCCGCTTTCGGAGAACAGCGTGTCCGACACCTGCTTGACGCTGGAGTAGATGGAGCGCACGACCGGGATGCGGTGCACCAGGGCATCGCCCCACTGCACGAGCTTGCGGCCCGCGAAGTTGCTGGCGATGGCGCCCACCACCAGCAGGATGAGCAGCGTGAGGACCACGCCGAAGCCGGGAATGTGGATTCCCAGCAGCTTGTCGGGGTGCCATGCGCCCGGCAGGATCTGCAGGGTCTGGTCGAGCGTGCTCACGATCCAGTTGAGCACCCACGCCGTGATGACCCCTGGCACGATCACCAGAAGGCCGGTCAACAGCCATTTGCGCAAGGCAGCCATGAAGGTACTCAGTTCGACGAAGGGGTTGTGGAGGTTGAACCGCCGCCAGCGCTTGGTGCAGCTGCGCTGGATGCTTCTTTTTTAGGAGCATCTCCGGTGCTGGCGGGAGCGGGCGCGTCGGACTTCGACTCCGGCTTGGCCTCGGTGGCGGGGGCGGAATTCCCGCCGTTGCCGCCGCGGAAATCCGTCACATACCAGCCGGAGCCCTTGAGCTGGAAACCCGCCGCGGTCACCTGCTTGGAAAAGGCCTGCGCGCCGCAGGCGGGGCAGACCGTCAGGGGCGCGTCGGAGATTTTTTGCAGCACATCCTTGGCATGGCCGCAGGAGCCGCATTTGTAGGCGTAGATAGGCATGTCAGAGTGTTGAGGGAAAGTGCAAAACCCTCAATTATAGGCGGCATGCCCCCGGCCACCGTGTCACTCCGTGCCGACGAGCCTGTGGTGCGCCGCATGGCTGTTGCGGATGGCCTGCGGGCCCAGCGAGCCGATCAGCATGCCCGCCAGCGCGGCCAGCAGCCCTGCCAGCTGGGCGGGGAAGACCGCGCCCGCGGGCGTGGCCAGGAACAGCAGCCAGGTCAGCAAGCCCAGCACGATCGCGAAGATGGCGCCCTGCGTCGTGGCACGCTTCCAGTACAGGCCAAACACCAGGGGCACGAAGGCCCCCACCAGCGGCACCTGATAGGCGCCGGACACCAGCTCATAGATCGACGTGCCCTGCATGTAGATGGCATACGCCAGCACGAGCGCGCTGAACACCAGCGTGGTGACGCGCATGGTGCGCAGGTGCTGCCTGTCCGAGCTGTGCGGGCGGAACTGGCGCCAGATGTTCTCGGTGAACGTGACGCTGGGGGCCAGCAGCGTGGCCGACGCGGTGGATTTGAGGGCCGACAGCAGCGCGCCGAAGAACAGCACCTGCATCACGAAGGGCATCTTGGACAGCACCAGCGTGGGCAGCACCTTCTGCGGGTCGTCCTTGAGCAGCTCGGCCGTCTCGGCGGGCATGACGATCAGCGCGCTGGCCACGAGGAACATGGGCACGAAGGCGAACAGGATGTAGCAGATGCCCCCGATCACCGGGCCGCGCGTGGCGGCCTGGATGTTGTTGGCCGACATCACGCGCTGGAACACGTCCTGCTGCGGAATCGAGCCGAACATCATGGTGACGCCCGCCGCGATGAAGAACACCACGTCATGGAACTTGGGCTCGGGCAGGAAGCGGAACAGCTCGCGGCTGGAGGCGAACTCGATGACCTTGCCGGCACCGCCCGCCATGTTGCCCGCGAACACCGCGATCACGGCCAGCCCCACCACCAGGATGATCATCTGGATGAAGTCGGTCACCGCCACCGACCACATGCCGCCAAACAGCGTGTAGGCCAGGATAGAGACCACGCCGATGGTCATGCCCACGGGGATGCTGATGGCGCCGGCCGACAGCAGGTTGAACACCAGCCCCAGCGCCGTGACCTGGGCAGACACCCAGCCCAGGTAGCTGAGCATGATGATGAGGGAGCAGACGATCTCCACCGTGCGGCCATAGCGCTCGCGGTAGTAGTCGCTGATGGTGAGCAGCGTCATGCGGTAGAGCTTGCCCGCGAAGAACAGGCCCACCAGGATCAGGCAGAAGCCGGCGCCGAAGGGGTCTTCGACCACGTTGCCCAGCCCGCCCTCGATGAATTTGGCCGGGATGCCCAGCACCGTTTCCGAGCCGAACCACGTTGCAAACGTGGTGGTGATGATCATGTACAGCGGCAGATGGCGCCCTGCAATGGCGAAATCCGCGGCATTCTTGACTCGCCGGGCTGCCAGCAGGCCGATGGCGATGGTGATCAACAGATAGACAATGACCAGGGTCAACAGCACGGCATGCTCCTCGATGTCGCGAAGGGGTGGGGAAGGGAAACCTAGAAAATCCGGAAACGCAGAAGCACTTGCAACTGCTGTACCAGCATCAGCGACAGCAGGCCCAGCACGAAGCCCGCGCCCACGTAGATGATGCCCTGCAGCAGGCGGTTGGTGCGCTTTTGCGCGGCCAGCAGTTCCAGCAGCTCGCGCCGATGGTCCTGCGGCTTGTGGCGCAGGTAGTCGTACAGCAGCCGGGGCAGCTCGGGAATCAGCTTGGCGTAGTGCGGCGCCTCGGCGCGCAGCTCGCGCAGCACGCGCTGCGGTCCCATCTGCTCGAGCATCCACTTCTCCAGGAAGGGCTTGGCCGTGCTCCACAGGTCCAGCTCAGGGTCGAGCTCGCGGCCCAGGCCTTCGATGTTGAGCAGTGTCTTTTGCAGGAGCACGAGCTGGGGCTGGATTTCCACATGGAACCGGCGCGAGGTCTGGAAGAGCCGCATCAGCACCATGCCCAGCGAGATTTCCTTGAGCGGCCGGTCGAAGTACGGCTCGCACACCGCGCGGATCGCCGATTCCAGATCGTTGACCCGCGTTTCGGGCGGCACCCAGCCGCTTTCGATGTGCAGTTCGGCCACGCGCTTGTAGTCGCGGCGAAAGAACGCCACGAAGTTCTGCGCGAGGTACTCCTTGTCCGATTCGGTGAGGGTGCCCACGATGCCGAAGTCGAGCGAGATGTAGCGCCCGAAGGTCGCCGGGTCCAGGCTCACCTGGATGTTGCCCGGGTGCATGTCGGCGTGGAAGAAGCCGTCGCGGAACACCTGGGTGAAGAAGATCGTGACGCCGTCGCGCGCCAGCTTGGGGATGTCCACCCCGGCATCGCGCAGGCGCTCCGTCTGGCTGATGGGCACGCCGTTCATGCGCTGCATCACCATGACCTCGGGGTGGCAGAAGTCCCAGAACATCTCGGGGATCAGCACCAGGTCCAGCCCCTGCATGTTGCGGCGCAGCTGCGCGGCGTTGGCGGCCTCGCGCACCAGGTCCAGCTCATCGTGCAGGTAGTTGTCGAACTCGGCCACCACCTCGCGGGGCTTCAGGCGCTTGCCATCCGCCGACAGGTTCTCCACCCAGCCGGCCATCATGCGCATGAGGCCCAGGTCTTTCTCGATCACCGGCAGCATGCCGGGGCGAAGCACCTTGACCGCCACCTCGCGCTCGATGCCGTGGCGGTCGCGCAGCGTGGCGAAGTGCACCTGCGCGATCGAGGCGCTGGCCACCGGCACGCGATCGAAGGACGTGAAGACCTCATCCACGGGCCTGCGGAACGCCCGCTCGATGGTGGCGATCGCCACCTCGGGATCGAACGGGGGCACGCGGTCCTGCAGCCGGGCGAGCTCGTCGGCCACGTCGGGCGGCAGCAGGTCGCGCCGGGTCGAGAGCACCTGGCCGAACTTGACGAAGATGGGCCCCAGCCGCTCCAGCGCCAGGCGAAGCCGCTGGCCCCGGGGGGCGTCCAGGTTGCGCCCGAACGACAGGATGCGCGACACCGGCCGCAGCCAGGGCTTCTGGAAGCTGTCGAGCACCAGGCCGTCCAGGCCGTACCGGAACCCCACCCAGAGGATGGCGGCGCCCCGCAGGAATTGCTTCATGCGCCGGCCCGGTCGGAGCCGCTGGCCGGCGCTGCCGGCATGGGGGGCACGGGCACGGCCGCAAAGGACGACGGCGCCACGCGCGCGCCCACGAACTGGCGCAGCGCCTGCGCGGCGCGGCGCGCAACCTGCGCCACCGTGTGCGCCGGGGCATCGCCGATCACGCGTGCGAGGTCTTCCTCGACATCCCAGCGCACATGGTCGACCAGCCAGTTGATCTCGGCGGCCAGCTGCACATCGCCTTCGATGCGGATGGAGGGCTTGTCCCCCCGCAGGGCCGCCTGGGCGAGCGTGAGCGGCGAGCTCTCGGTCACTTCAAGGCGCAGGTCGGGCGCCGCGGTCTCGGGCGCCAGGTTGAACAGGCCGGCGGGCGTGATGACAAGCGCCATCGAATAGGCGCGCCACTGCACGCGGGCGATGCACCCCTTCTGGCGCACCAGGCGGTCGGTGGCCTCCTTTTCCTGCATCAGGACATGGTTGAGGAACAGCACCATGCGCTGCTGCATCTCGTGCACCAGCCACTGCGGAGGTTGGGGGCCGGCGGCCACACGCTCGAAGAGGCCGTCCAGAAACGAAAAAGGGGACTGTGGTGTTGCCATAGTCCCCGATTATTCCCTGAACTGGGATAGCCCCAAATGGGGGTATCTCCTTTATTACTGCAGGGCCTGCACCCCTGCCACCAGCCAGCCGCTGCTGCCCGCCTTGGGCTTGGTCATGTTCCAGACCTCGCGGAACGGGCTCGGGCCCGCGGAGGGTTCCTCGCGGATCATGCCGGAGAACTCGACGCTGGCCATGTAGCCGTCGCCCAGGTCCTCGATGCCCAGCAACTGGGCCTCGATCATGACCACGTCCGTGTGGTTGGGCTGCACGCCGCGATGCGCTTCGCGCTCGGTCAGCTGGGTGCGGATCTCGTCCAGCATGCTGTCCGTCATCATGGAACGCAGCGTGGTGATGTCCGAGCGGTCCCAGGCGGCCTGCAGCGTGACGAAGTTGCGCTTGGCGGCGGACAGGAACCCTTCGGTGTCGAAATCGGCCGGAACGCCCCAGTTCTGCGAGCCCGACAGACCCGAACCGATGACCACACCCGTGCCGGCCCCGCCCTGCGCTGCGCGCGAGGCATCGAACGCCATGCTGCTGCGCTCCCAGGGGCGCGCCGAGGCGTCGTTGCCCACGTTGTTGGGGCTGTACTGCGGAGGCACCTGCGCAGCCGCCGGCGAGGCGGCCCCTGCCCCCTGGAAGGCGAACGGCGCGCCTCCAGCGGCACCACCGCCCTGGCTGGCGCCACTGCGCGCGCGCATCACCATCTTGAAGATGGCGAACGCGGCCAGCGCCAGCAGCGCGATCATCAAAATATTGCCGAACCCTGCGCCCAGGCCCAGCGAACTGGCCAGCCAGGCCAGGCCCAGGCCCGCGGCCAGGCCACCCAGCATCGCGCCCCAGGGCTTCTTCGCAGCCGCGGCGGCGGGTGCCGCGCCCGCCGTGGCCGGCTTGGCGCCTGCCGCATTGGTCGCGTTCTGTGCCGGAGCCCCCGGCGTTGCGGGCGGCGTTGCCGACTCGCGCTGCGTCACATTGCTCGACTGCTTGCCCACCGATTTGCCGCCAGCCAGTCGCCGGGCGTCGGCATCGGCGTGTGCAAACGCCAGCATCGCGACCAACACCACAGACCACAGTTTCATCATGACTTCTCCGTCTCCGTTAATGACCGAGCGAAACGCTCACTCAGCACTTGATTCCAACATGCAGGGCCACGATTCCCCCCGTCATGTTGTGATAGTCCACATGCCCAAAGCCATTTTTCTGCATGAGGCTTTTGAGTTCTTCCTGTCCCGGGTGCATGCGGATGGACTCCGCCAGGTAGCGGTAGCTGGCATCGTCGCCCGCCACCAGCTTGCCCAGCTGGGGCAGCACCTTGAACGAATACCAGTCGTACACTTTTTCCAGCGGCTTGGCCACCTTCGAGAATTCGAGCACCAGCAGCTTGCCGCCGGGCTTGAGCACGCGGCACATCTCGGCGATGGCCTGGTCCTTGTGCGTCATGTTGCGCAGGCCGAAGGCCACGCTCACCACGTCGAAATGCGCCTCCGGGAACGGCAGCTTTTCGGCATCGCAGACCAGCGTGGGCAGCACCACGCCCGCATCGATGAGACGGTCGCGGCCCACGCGCAGCATGGCTTCGTTGATGTCGGTATGCACCACGCGGCCCGTGGCGCCCACCTTCTTCGAAAATGCCAGCGCGAGATCGCCCGTGCCGCCCGCGATGTCCAGCACCTGGCTGCCCTCGCCGAGGTTGGCCACCATCACGGTGTAGGCCTTCCAGGCGCGGTGCAGGCCGGCCGACATGAGGTCGTTCATCACATCGTATTTGGAGGCGACCGAATCGAACACGCCACGCACGCGGCGCGCCTTTTCCTGCTCGTCGACCGACTGAAAACCAAAATGTGTGGTGCTCATAAGAATCATGCTAGGCGCGCAAGCGCCAGAGGTACAGCGACAACCCCGCACTGAAATGGGGCTTGTGTCGCAATTAGGACAACGCCATCAAAGAGAAAACAGCCGCTACCGCTTGCCTATATTGCGCTGGCAGCTCTTCTTTCAATAGCACATTGGTCAACAAGGGCTTAGGGGCTGCCCTTCAGTGACCGCCACAGGCATGCCCGCCTGCACCACCCTTGGGCGCCATCGGCGCGTCGCGGTCCACGCCCGCCGCGGCCAGGCGCTCGGTGTACTGCGTCCACAGCGCGTCCTGCTTCTGGCCCAGTTCGTAGAGGTAGTCCCAGGTGAAGATGCCGCTGTCGTGGCCGTCCGAGAACGTGGGCTTGACCGCGTAGTTGCCCACGGGCTCCAGGTTGACCAGCGTGACCTCCCGCTTGCCCGTCTGCAGCACTTCCTGGCCCGGGCCATGACCCTGCACTTCGGCCGACGGTGAATACACCCGCATCAGCTCAAACGGAATGCGGAACGTGGCGTCATCGGAGAACCCCACTTCGAGCACCCGTGATGCTTCGTGCACCGTGATTGCCTGCGGCGTGGGCGCGCCCGCTTTCAAACCTGCCATGGATTCACCTGTGAGAAAACTGTTGTCAGAAAAGGCGGTTGTGATTGTCCCACCCGCCGCAGACCCCACCGCCCAGAGGGCCGGCAGACGCACCGACTCCTGACAGAGCGCCAGTCACGCAGTAGCCAGGGTCGCCAGTTGCTGGCGCAAGGCGCTTTCCAGCGCTGGCAGCAGCGCCTGCACGGAAGCCTCTTGCGCCACAGGGCTGGGGCGCTGCGCAGCCGCCCACACGGGTGAGGGAAAGTGACTGTCCCAGTCAAACCGCGCAATCACATGCCAGTGCAGGTGCGGCACCATGTTGCCCAGCGCCGCGATGTTGACCTTGGTGGGCGACAGGTGCTGGCGCAGGGCCTGCTCCACCACCGTCACGGCCTCCATGCAGTGGGCACGTTCGGCAGCAGCCAGGTCAGAGAACTCGGCCACATGCGCATTCCAGACCACGCGGTAGAAGGCAGGAAACCCCGCCTCCTGCGCACGGATGACACGCAGTCGCTCACCGCGCCAGACCAGTGCGCCACCATCTTCAGCGCACAACGGGCAGGCCGTCACACCAGCACCCGCTCGATGCCGCCGTTGTTGGCGCGCTGCACATAGTCCGGCATCCAGTTCTCGCCCAGGATTTCGCGCGCCATCTCGACCACGATGTAGTCGGCTTCGAGCAGGCCGTTGTTCAGGTCGCCTTCGTAGCGGTTCAGGCCCTGCAGGCAGCTGGGGCAGCTGGTGAGGATCTTCACGTTGTCCTGCGCGCCCACTGCGCCGCTGGCACGCAGCTGGGCCTCGCCCTTCTTGATTTCTTCTTCCTTGCGGAAGCGCACCTGCGTGGACACATCCGGGCGCGTCACGCCCAGCGTGCCCGACTCGCCGCAGCAGCGCTCGCTCTTCAAGACCTGCTCGCCCACCAGCGCCTTCACGGTCTTCATCGAGTCCTGCAGCTTCATCGGGTTGTGGCAAGGCTCGTGGTACAGGTAGGCACCCTTGCCCTGCAGCTGGATGCCCTTTTCCAGCAGGTACTCGTGGATGTCGATGATGCGGCTGCCCGGGAAGATCTTGCCGAACTCGTAGCCCTGCAGCTGGTCGTAGCAGGTGCCACAGCTCACCACCACGGTCTTGATGTCAAGGTAGTTGAGCGTGTTGGCCACGCGGTGGAAGAGCACCCGGTTGTCGGTGATCATCTTCTCGGCCTTGTCGAACTGGCCCGAGCCGCGCTGGGGGTAGCCGCAGCACAGGTAGCCCGGGGGCAGCACGGTTTGCACCCCGGTGTGCCACAGCATGGCCTGCGTGGCCAGGCCGACCTGGCTGAACAGGCGCTCCGAGCCACACCCCGGGAAATAGAACACCGCTTCCGTCTCGGCCGTGGTGGTGGCCGGGTTACGGATGATGGGCACGTAGTCCTTGTCCTCGATATCGAGCAGCGCACGCGCCGTCTTCTTGGGCAGTCCCCCCGGCAGCTTCTTGTTGATGAAGTGGATCACCTGCTCCTTGATCGGAGCCGTGCCCACCGTCGCCGGCGGCTTGGCCGTCTGCTTGCGGCCCACCTTGCGCAGCAGGTCCACGGCGAGGCGCTGGGCCTTGAAGCCCACGTCCACCATGGCCGAACGCATGAACTTGATGGTGTCCGGGTTGGTGGCGTTGAGCATGGTCATCGCCAGCGCGTTGCCCGGCCGGAACGTCTTCTTGCCCATCTTGCGCAGCAGGTTGCGCATGTTCATGGTGACATCGCCGAAGTCGATCTTCACCGGGCAGGGGTTCTCGCACTTGTGGCACACCGTGCAGTGGTCCGCCACGTCCTCGAACTCCTGCCAGTGCTTGATGCTCACGCCCCGGCGGGTCTGCTCTTCGTACAAGAACGCCTCGACCAGCAGCGAGGTGGCCAGGATCTTGTTGCGCGGGCTGTAGAGCAGGTTGGCGCGCGGCACGTGCGTGGAGCACACGGGCTTGCACTTGCCGCAGCGCAGGCAGTCCTTGACCGAATCGGCGATCGCGCCGATGTCGCTCTGCTGCATGATCAGCGACTCGTGCCCCATGAGGCCGAAGCTGGGCGTGTAGGCATTGGTCAGGTCGGCATGCAAGGCGGCGGTCCTGGAAGCCGGCTTGGAAGCCAGATGGGCCTCCAGCGCTTTCCCATCCAGCGCAGGCAGCTCCTGATTTCGGAGCAATTTTCCTTTGTTGAAGCGCCCTTCGGGGTCCACCCGCTGCTTGTACTGCGCGAACGGCAGCAGCTCGGCGTCGGTCAGGAACTCCAGCTTGGTGATGCCGATGCCGTGCTCGCCCGAGATCACGCCGTCCAGGCTGCGCGCCAGCACCATGATGCGCTCGACCGCCTCGTGCGCGGTCTGCAGCATTTCATAGTCGTCGCTGTTGACTGGCAGGTTGGTGTGCACGTTGCCGTCTCCGGCGTGCATGTGCAGCGCCACCCAGACTCGGCCCTTGAGCACGCGCTTGTGGATGGCCGTGGCTTCGTCCAGGATGGGCTGGAACGCCGCGCCCGCGAAGATGCCCGACAGCGGCGCGCGCAGCTGGGTCTTCCAGCTCGCGCGCAGGGTGTGGTCCTGCAGCTGCGGGAACAGGGGTTCGACATCCTGCAGCCAGCCGGCCCACAGCGCGCGCACCTCGGCCACCAGCGCCAGGGCTTGCGCCACGCGGTCCTCCAGCAGTTCGGCCGAGGGGATTTCGCTCGCGTCGTCCTGCTTGCCCAGCGGCAGGTTGCCGCGCTCGAAGAACTCGGTGAGCGCGTCGCACAGCTTGATCTTGTTGCGCAGGGACAGCTCGATGTTGATGCGCTCGATGCCGTCGGTGTACTCGGCCATGCGCGGCAGCGGGATCACCACGTCTTCGTTGATCTTGAAGGCGTTGGTGTGGCGGCTGATGGCGGCCGTGCGCTTGCGGTCCAGCCAGAATTTCTTGCGCGCCTCGGGGCTGATGGCGATGAAGCCTTCGCCGCTGCGCGAGTTGGCGATGCGCACGACCTCGCTGGTGATGCGCGCCACGTCGTCGGCGTTGTCGCCCGCGATGTCGCCGAACAGCACCATCTTGGGCAGGCCGCCCCCGTGCTTCTTGCTCTTGGTGGCGTAGCCCACCGCTTTCAGGTACCGGTCGTCCAGGTGCTCCAGGCCGGCCAGCAGCACGCCCGAGCGCTTTTGCTCGGCGAACATGAAGTCCTTGATCTCCACGATGCTGGGCACGGCGTCCTTGGCGTTGCCGAAGAACTCCAGGCACACGGTGCGCGTGTGCTCGGGCATGCGGTGCACCACCCAGCGCGCGCTGGTGATCAGGCCGTCGCAGCCTTCCTTCTGGATGCCGGGCAGGCCCGAGAGGAACTTGTCCGTCACGTCCTTGCCCAGGCCTTCCTTGCGGAAGGTGCGGCCCGGGATGGCCAGGCGCTCGGTGCGCACGGGCGTCTTGCCGTCGGCCTCGAAGTACTGCAGCTCGAAGGTGGCCGTCTCCACGTCATGGATCTTGCCCATGTTGTGGTCCAGGCGGGTCACCTCGAGCCACTGGGCGTCGGGCGTGACCATGCGCCAGCTGGCCAGGTTGTCGAGCGCCGTGCCCCACAGCACGGCCTTCTTGCCGCCCGCGTTCATGGCGATGTTGCCACCGATGCAGCTGGCTTCGGCGCTGGTCGGGTCCACGGCAAACACAAAACCTGCGCGCTCGGCCGCATCGGCCACGCGCTGGGTGACCACGCCGGCCTCGGTCCACACCGTGCCCACTTCGCGGTCCATGCCCGGCAGGCGGCGCATCTCCACCTCGGTCATGGCTTCGAGCTTTTCGGTGTTGATGACCACGCTTTTCCACGTCAGCGGGATGGCGCCGCCGGTGTAGCCGGTGCCGCCTCCGCGGGGAATGATGGTCAGGCCCAGTTCGATGCAGCCCTTGACCAGGCCTGCCATCTCGGTTTCCGTGTCCGGCGTGAGCACCACGAACGGGTATTCGACGCGCCAGTCGGTCGCGTCGGTCACGTGGCTCACGCGCGAGAGGCCGTCGAACTTGATGTTGTCCTTGGCCGTCAGGCGGCCCAGGGTCTTCTGGATCTGGCGGCGCAACTGCGCGGCCTGCTCGAAGGTGGCGTTGAATTCGGCCACGGCGCGGCGCGCCGCCACCACCAGCTCGCCGACCAGGCGGTCGCGCCCGGCGTCGTCGTCGGGGGTGCGGCGCTTGTCGATCTCGGCCAGGCGGTGCTGCAGGGCATCGACCAGCAGCTTGCGGCGGTTGGGGTTGTCCAGCAGGTCGTCCTGCAGGTAGGGGTTGCGCTGCACCACCCAGATATCGCCCAG
This sequence comes from Acidovorax sp. A79, assembly GCF_041154505.1. Taxonomy (GTDB): domain Bacteria; phylum Pseudomonadota; class Gammaproteobacteria; order Burkholderiales; family Burkholderiaceae_C; genus Acidovorax. The sequence continues at coordinate 4,400,877 of NZ_AP028672.1, read as the reverse complement.
CACTTCGTACAGCATGCGGGCGGAGCGCCCGGTGCGGCGCTCCTTGCGCAATTGGTCCAGCACGTCCCAGGCCGGGGACCCCAGCAGGCGGATCACGATCTCCCGGTCGGAGAACGAGGTGTAGTTATAGGGAATCTCGCGCAGACGCACGGGCTCGGCAGCCTGCATCTGCAAGGCAGCCAACGCAATCGGAACATTCATGGGGGTCTACCTGGGGTGGGGGCGTGATTTTATGCCACCGTGCCTTCCCTTGCCGACGCCCGCCCCGCCCAGGCAAAACCTCCCGTTCAGAACAGCACCCGGCTGCGCAGCGTGCCGCCGACCTTCGCCAGCTTGTCCAGCGCCAGGTCGGACGAGGCCGCGTCGATGTCGATGACCACGTAGCCGATCTTCTCGTTGGTCTGCAGGTACTGGGCCGAGATGTTGATCTGGTTGTCCGAGAAGATGCGGTTGATCTCCGACAGCACGCCCGGCACGTTGCGGTGGATGTGCAGCAGGCGATGCTTGCCAGGGTGCGCGGGCAGCGCGACCTCGGGGAAATTGACCGACGAGGTGCTGGTGCCGTTGTCGCTGTACTTCACGAGCTTTTCCGCCACTTCAAGGCCGATGTTGGCCTGCGCCTCCATGGTGGAGCCGCCGACATGGGGCGTGAGGATCACGTTGTCCAGCCCGCGCAGGGGCGACTGGAACTCGTCCTTGTTGGTGCGCGGCTCCACCGGGAACACATCGATGGCGGCGCCCAGCAGTTTCTTGGCCTTGAGGGCCCCGGCCAGGGCCTCGATATCCACCACCGTGCCGCGCGCGGCGTTGATGAGGATGCCGCCGGGCTTCATGGCGGCGATCTCGGCCGCGCCGATCATTCCCTCGGTGGACGGCAGCTCGGGCACGTGCAGGCTCACGATGTCGCTCTGGCCCAGCAGGTCGTGCAGATGCTGCACCTGGCGCGCGTTGCCCAGGGGCAGCTTGCTCACCACGTCGAAGAAGGCAACCTGCATGCCCATGGCCTCGGCCAGCACCGACAGCTGCGTGCCGATGGAGCCGTAGCCCACGATGCCCAGCGTCTTGCCCCGGATCTCATAGGCGTTGTCGGCCGACTTGAGCCAGCCCCCACGGTGGGCCACCGCGTTTTTCTCAGGAATGCCGCGCAGCAGCAGGATGGCCTCGGCCAGCACCAGCTCGGCCACAGAGCGGGTGTTGGAATACGGGGCATTGAAAACGGCAATGCCGCGCTCGCGCGCCGCGTTCAGGTCCACCTGGTTGGTGCCGATGCAAAAACAGCCCACGGCCACCAGCTTGTGCGCCTGCGCAAACACCTCCTCGGTGAGCTGCGTGCGCGAACGGATGCCCACGAAGTGCACGTCGGCAATCTTGCGCTTGAGTTCGTCGTCGGGCAGCGCGCCGGACACCGTCTCGATCTGGGTGTAGCCGGCACCGCGGATCACATCCACCGCGGAAGGGTGGATGCCCTCGAGCAACAGGAATTTGATCTTGTTCTTGTCCAGCGAATTGATGGCCATGGCAATAAGGAAGAAGGAGGAGAGGGGGAAAAGAAACCGGCGCGCGACGACGCGAACGAACCGGCGCGGCAGAGGCCTGCGCGCGACCGACAGCATGGTGCATTGCACAAAACCTTGCAAGCCTCGGCAAATGCGCCACACCTTGTCACAAAAGAGTCACAATCGCTTCCCTCATGGGGACCCCAAGGGGTTTCCCCGGTTGTTGCAAGCGACAGGCTCATGCGACAACGACATATCAATGTCACATCGGCTGCATAGCATCCGGCCCTTGTGCTTTTTGTCATCCTCGGAGGAAATATTCATGCAAACGAAGCATCTGGCGGTCTGCGCTGCCATCGCCATGTCGGCGTGCCTGCCTGCACAAGCCCAGGCTCAGGCGCCGGTCGAGATTCAGTGGTGGCATTCGATGAGCGCAGCGCTCGGCGATTGGGTCAACGACCTGGCAAAACAGTACAACGCGAGCCAGACCAAGTACAAGGTCGTGCCCACCTACAAGGGTACGTATGACGAATCGATGACGGGCGCCATCGCCGCGTTCCGTGCGGGCAATGCACCCCACATCCTCCAGGTGTTCGAAGTAGGCACCGCCACCATGATGGCCAGCAAGGGTGCCATCGTGCCCGCGGCCAAGGTGCTCAACGACGGCGGCTTCAAGTTCGACCCCACCCAGTACGTGTCGGCCGTGGCCGGCTACTACACCGCGCCCAACGGCCAGATGCTGAGCTACCCGCTCAACAGCTCCACCACCATCTTCTATTACAACAAGGACGCCTTCAAGAAGGCGGGCCTGGACCCCAACACCCCGCCCAAGACATGGCCCGAGGTGTTCGCCGCCGCGTCCAAGCTCAAGGCCAGCGGCCACAGCTGCCCGTTCACCACGAGCTGGATCAGCTGGACGCAGCTGGAGAGCTTCTCGCTGTGGCACAACACGCTGTTCGCGTCCAAGAACAACGGCTTTGACGGCAACGACGCCCAGCTGCAGATCAACACGCCGCTGCACGTGCGCCACTTCGAGAACCTGGCCAAGGCCTCCAAGGACGGCAGCTTCGTCTACAAGGGCCGCGGCAATGTGCCGGACGCGTCCTTCCCCTCGGGCGAGTGCGCCATGATCACGGGCTCGTCAGGCCTGTACGCCCGCGTGGCCAAGGAAGCCAAGTTCGCCTATGGCATCTCGGCCCTGCCCTACTACGCCGACGTGAAGGGCGCGCCCCAGAACACCGCCATCGGCGGCGCCAGCCTCTGGGTGATGGCCGGCAAGAAGTCCGAAGAGTACAAGGGCGTGGCCGACTTCCTGAACTTCCTGAACGACACCAAGGTGCAGGCGGCCAGCCACCAGCGCACGGGCTACCTGCCCGTGACCACGGCCGCCTACAAGCTCACCGAAGCCTCGGGCTTCTATGAAAAGAACCCCGGCACCGACGTCGCCGTCACGCAGATGATCCGCAAGGCCACCGACAAGTCGCGCGGCATCCGCCTGGGCAACTTCGTGCAGATCCGTTCCATCATCGACGAGGAAACCGAACAGATCTGGTCGGGCAAGAAGACCCCCAAGGAGGCGCTGGACACGGCCGTGACCCGCGGCAACGAACAGCTGGCCCGGTTCGCGCGCGCCAACAAGTAAGTTCTGACGAGCGCCTATGGATGCGACCGGGCCCTTGCGGCCTGGGGACATCGAAAGCCCGCCGCCCCTGTAAACCCCTGCGGTTCACTGGGCGGCGGGTTGTCTTTTTTTGCCGCCGGGCTGCCCCGGGGCAAAAAGCGGCCCCCCGAAGGGGCAGCGCCCCTGCGCAACAGCCAGCACGGGGGCATTTTTTGAGAGTCTGGACATGGAAAAACGCGTTCTCTTTCGCTCTGCGTGGCTGCCGTGGGTGCTTCTGGCACCCCAGCTGGCCATCATCAGCGTCTTCTTCTTCTGGCCCGCAGGCCAGGCCCTGGTGCAGTCGTTCCAGATGCAGGATTCCTTCGGCTTCTCGAAGGAATGGGTCGGTTTCGACAACTTCCGGGATCTGTTCCAGGACCCGGGCTATCTGGCGTCGTTCAAGACCACCGCCTTCTTCTCGATCCTGGTGGCGGTCAGCGGCATCAGCCTGTCGCTGATCCTGGCGATCTTCGCCGACCGCATCATCAAGGGCGCGATGGTCTACAAGACCGCGCTGCTGCTGCCCTATGCCGTGGCACCCGCCGTGGCGGGCGTGCTGTGGATGTTCATGTTCTCGCCGTCGCTCGGGGTGGTGGCCTACATGCTGCGCCAGTCGGGCTTCGACTGGAACCACATGCTCAACTCCGACCACGCCATGGCGCTGATCGTGATCGCCGCGGTGTGGAAGCAGATCTCCTACAACTTCCTGTTCTTCCTGGCGGGCCTGCAGTCCATCCCCAAGTCGCTCATCGAAGCCGCAGCCATTGATGGCGCGGGCCCCTGGCGCAGGTTCTGGAGCATCCAGTTTCCGCTGCTCTCGCCCACCACGTTCTTCCTGCTCGTGATCAACGTGGTGTATGCCTTCTTCGACACCTTCGCCATCGTGGACGCCACCACGCAGGGCGGCCCGGGCCGCGATACCGCCATCCTGGTCTACAAGGTGTACCACGATGGGTTCAAGGCCATGGACATGGGCGGATCGGCCGCGCAGTCGGTGGTGCTGATGGTGATCGTGGTGGTGCTCACCGTGATCCAGTTCCGCTACGTCGAGAAGAAAGTGCAGTACTAGATGACTCCCCCCCGAAGCGCCTGTGGCGCCTCCCCCTCGAGGGGGCGCCTCCAGCGGCCCGGCAAAGCCGGTTCCGCGGTGGCACGCGCATTGGCACTCCTTAATTCACGCATGTCTTCTTCATCGCCCCTCTCTCCTGGAGCCCTCGCATGGTAGAGCGCAGTCCTTATCTCACCGCGTTCTCGCACCTCATCATGGTGCTGGGCGTGATCATCGTCGGCTTTCCGCTGTACCTGGCCTTCGTGGCCTCGACCCACACCGCGCAGGACATCGTGCAGGTGCCCATGCCCATGGTGCCCGGCGGCAACTTCTGGCAGACCTACCACGACGCCCTGTTCGGCGGCGGCACGGGCGCGGGCTCCACCGCGCCGGTGGCGCGCATGATGTGGGTGAGCTTCGTCACCGCCATCGTCATCACGCTGGGCAAGATCGCCATCTCGCTGCTGTCGGCGTTCGCCATCGTGTACTTCCGCTTCCCCTTCAAGGGCATCTGCTTCTGGCTGATCTTCATCACGCTGATGCTGCCGGTGGAAGTGCGCATCGGCCCCACCTACCAGGTGGTGTCGGACCTGGGCATGCTCAACACGTATGCGGGCCTCACGGTGCCGCTGATCGCGTCGGCCACCGCCACGTTCCTGTTCCGGCAGTTCTTCCTCACGGTGCCCGACGAACTGGTGGAAGCCGCCCGCGTGGACGGCGCGGGCCCCATGCGCTTCTTCAAGGACATCCTGGTGCCGCTGTCGCGCACCTCGATCGCCGCGCTGTTCGTGATCCAGTTCATCTACGGCTGGAACCAGTACCTGTGGCCGCTGCTGGTGACCACCTCGGAAGACATGTACCCCGTGGTGATCGGCATCAAGCGCATGCTGGCCGGCGGCGACGCGGGCAACGAATGGAACATCGTGATGGCCACGGCCCTCCTGGCCATGCTGCCTCCGGCCTTCGTGGTGGTGGTCATGCAGCGCTGGTTCGTCAAGGGCCTGGTGGACACCGAGAAATAAGACAAAACCCCTGCCAGCGCTTATCCATTCAGCACTTGTAGCTATCAAATTCATTGCATCATGGCATCCATCTCCCTTCGCAACATCATCAAGCGCTACGGCCATGGCCCCAAGGCCAACCAGGTGATCCACGGCGTGAACGCCGAGGTCCAGGACGGCGAGTTCATCGTCATCGTGGGCCCCTCGGGCTGCGGCAAATCCACCCTGCTGCGCATGGTCGCGGGCCTGGAGGAAATCTCCGGCGGCGAACTGCGCATCGGCGACCGCGTGGTGAACAACCTGGAACCCGCCCAGCGTGACATCGCGATGGTGTTCCAGAACTACGCGCTGTACCCGCACATGACGAACTTCGACAACATGGCCTATGGCCTGAAGATCGCCAAGGTGCCCAAGGAGGAAATCAGGGCGCGCGTGGACAAGGCCGCCAAGATCCTCGAACTGGGCCACCTGCTCGAACGCAAGCCGCGCGAGCTGTCGGGCGGCCAGCGCCAGCGGGTGGCCATGGGCCGTGCCATCGTGCGCCAGCCCCAGGTGTTCCTGTTCGACGAGCCGCTGTCCAACCTGGACGCCAAGCTGCGCGCCCAGACCCGCCTCGAGATCCAGAAGCTGCACCGTGAACTGGGCATCACCAGCCTGTTCGTGACCCACGATCAGGTCGAGGCCATGACGCTGGCGCAGCGCATGATCGTGATGAACGCCGGCAACATGGAGCAGTTCGGCACGCCCGAAGAGGTCTACCACACGCCCGCCACCACCTTCGTGGCCAGCTTCATCGGCTCGCCGCCCATGAACCTGCTCAAGAACGCCCCCAGCGCCGCGCCCGGCACCATCCTGGGCATCCGCCCCGAGCACCTGGACGTGCGCAGCGAAGGCTGGGAAGTCAAGGTCGAGACGGTGGAACTGCTGGGCGCCGAGCGCCTCATCTACGGCCGCATCCATGGCGAACAGATCATTGTGCGCGTGGAAGAAGGCACCCATGCGCCCGCGCCTGACTCGGTGATCCACGTGGTGCCGCGCCCAGACCGCCTGCATGCGTTCGACGCCACCACCGGAAAAAGAAAGTGACCCACCCCTGAGCGGCTTCGCCGCCTTCCCCTTCTCCCGGCTGCGCCGGAAAGGGGGACGACGCCGTCGCTGCGGGGCGGCCCTTGCTCGGCGTCCGCGCGCGGTGCCGTGCCAGTGGCCACCGCGGCGTGGCACGCAAACCACGAGGCAAGATGACCATGTCTACTCCCTGGCCCTACCCCCGCTGGATCGCCCACCGTGGCGCCGGCAAGCTGGCCCCTGAAAACACCCTGGCCGCGTTCCGGCTGGGCGCCCGGCATGGCTACCGCATGTTCGAGTGCGACGCCAAGCTGAGTGCCGACGGCGTGCCGTTCCTGATGCACGACGCCACGCTGGACCGCACCACCAACGCGGCGCAGGCGCTGGGCACCACCGCCAGTCGCACCGGGGGCGATCACCCCTGGAGCGCATTGGCCCAGCTGGACGCGGGCAGCTGGCATTCGCGCACCCACGCGGGCGAGCCGTTGCCCACCCTGGAGAACACGGCGCGCTATTGCATCGCCAACGGCTTCTTCCTGAACATCGAGATCAAGCCAACGCCCGGGGTCGAGGAAAAAACGGGCCGGGTGGTGGGGGAACATGCGGCGCGTCTGTGGCAGGGCCAGGCCGTGCAGCCCCTGTTCTCATCCTTCCAGCCCGACGCGCTGGCGGGCGCCCGGGCCACGGCCCCCCACATCCCGCGCGCGCTGCTGCTGGACACGTTGCGCGACGGCTGGCTGGACCTGGCCCGCCAGCTGGACTGCGTGGCCATCGTGTGCAACCACGCACTGTGGGATGCGGCGCTGGTCGCGCAGGTCCACGGCGCGGGCCTGCGTGCGCTGAGCTACACGGTGAACGACGACTGGGCCGCGCAGCGGCTCCTCCACCTGGAAACCGACGGCATCATCACCGACCGCGTGGACTTTTTTTCGCCCGCCACGCCCTAGGGCCTGCCGTCGCCCCAACCCCGCCCCAAGGCCCGCGCCACCGTGGAACCGGCTTTGCCGGGCCACCGGTGGCGTCCCCCTTCCAGGGGGAAGGCGCGCAGCGCCTCACGGGGTCAGTCCAATTTAGCGCCCGACTTCTTCACCGCGTCGGCCCAGCGCGGCATCTCTGCAGCCAGGAATTTCGCGAAGTCGTCCGACCCCAGGAAGGCTGGGTCCGCCCCCTGGGTCACCATGCGGTTGCGCACCTCGGGCATCTGCAGCACCTGGCCGAAGGCATCGCTGAGCTTGTTGACAACGTCCTTGGGTGTCCCGGCCGGAGCCAGGAAGCCGTAGAAGCCCACCACCTCGAAACCCTTGATGCCGCTCTCGATCACCGTGGGCACGTCAGGCAGCGCGGGGTTGCGCTCCTTGCTGGTCACGGCCAGAGCGCGCACCTTGCCCTGCTTGTGGTAGCTGGCGGCCTGCGGAATGCTTTCGGCCATGAACTGCACCTGGCCGCCCATGAGGTCCGTGAACGCGGGTGCGCTGCCCCGGTAGGGGATGTGCACCATGAACAGGCCGGTGGCCGTCTTGAACATCTCGGGCACCAGGTGGCTGATGCCGCCATTGCCCGCCGAGCCGAAGTTGACCTGGCCCGGCCGCGACTTGGCGTAGGCCATGAACTCCTGCAGGTTCTTGGCGGGCACGCCAGGGTTCACCAAAAGGGCCAGCGGCTGCATGGCGGTGCGCGCGATGGGCACAAAATCCTTGAGCGTGGAATACGGCAGGCGGCTGTAGAGCCCGGGGTTGATCACCATCACGCCCGTGTTGGCCAGCATGATGGTGTGGCCGTCGGGCGGCGCTTTCATCACGTCCTGCGCGCCCACGGTGCCACCCGCACCGGCCTTGTAGTCCACCACCACGGGCTGGCCCAGCACGGCCTGCAGCTTGTCGGTGAGCAAGCGTGCATGCTGGTCCAGCGGGCCGCCGGCCGGAAAGCCGATGACGATGCGCACGGGCTTGGAAGGAAAGGCCTGCTGGGCCTGCGCGGCCACCGACAGGGCGAGCCCCGCGGCCAGTACGGGCCAGGAATGCTTGAGCGTCATCGTGTTCTATCTCCAGGTTTTTGTGTTGTTGAGGATCGGGGAGTGTGCACCCGCCCCGGCGGCGGGTGCGGGGCATGGCACGGCATTGCGCGCGGGTGTGCGGCCGGTCAGGCCTTCCAGCCGCGCACCAGCACCCACTGGCAGGTGGCGCAGGCCACCACCAGCGCGGCATAGGTCAGCATACGGCCGTCGCGCCCCCACACCACCAGTCCGGCGGCCAGGGTTGCCACGCCCACGGTGAAGACGATCGCAAGGCGAGACCCGCCAGACAGCGGCAAGGGTGTTCTGGAGCCAATGAAGCGCCCCGACAAGGCAAGCAGCAGGGCCACGGCCGCGGCGGGTGCCACGAAGTTGAGCAGGTGATTGAAAACGTCCAGAGGACCCATGGAATTGACCCACATCAAGGCTTGAACAGGCAAGGCCGCCTGTTCGGGCCAACAATTTTATAATCGGGAACTATGGCAGTCTGGGCCCTCGGCATCAACCACACCACCGCGCCGCTCGATCTGCGCGGCCGGTTCGCGTTCGCGCTCGACCAGATCGCCCCCACATTGCACGGTTTGCGCCAGTCGCTGGGCACCTCCAGCTGCCACCCCGGGGTGGAAACGGCCATCATCTCCACCTGCAACCGCACCGAAATCTACTGCGCGGGCGAGCAGCCCGCCATGGACCACACGCTGGGCTGGCTGGCCCAGAGCGGCGGCGTGAGCCCCGCGCTGCTGCGCTCGCACTCCTACACGCTCGAGGACAGCCTGGTCGCGCGCCACGCCTTCCGCGTGGCCAGCGGGCTCGACTCGATGGTGCTGGGCGAGGCCCAGATCCTGGGCCAGATGAAGGATGCCGTGCGCGCCGCCGAGACCGCTGGCGCCCTGGGCACCACGCTCAACCAGCTCTTCCAGCGCAGCTTCGCCGTGGCCAAGGAGGTGCGCACCAGCACCGAGATCGGCGCGCACAGCATCAGCATGGCCGCCGCCGCCGTGCGCCTGGCCAGCCAGCTGTTCGAAGACCTCGGCAAGATCCGCGTGCTGTTCGTCGGCGCGGGCGAAATGATCGAGCTGTGCGCCACGCACTTCGCGGCCAAGAACCCCAAGCAGATTGCCATTGCCAACCGCACCCTCGAGCGCGGCGAAAAGCTCGCCACCCGCTTTGGCGGCGAGGTGATGCGCCTGGCCGACCTGCCCGAGCGCCTGCACGAGTTCGACGCCGTCATCAGCTGCACCGCCAGCAGCCTGCCCATCATCGGCCTGGGCGCCGTGGAGCGCGCGCTGAAAAAGCGCCGCCACCGCCCCATCTTCATGGTCGACCTGGCCGTGCCGCGCGACATCGAACCCGAGGTCAAGGCCCTGGGCGACGTGTACCTGTACACCGTGGACGACCTGGCCACCGTGGTGCAGACGGCCCAGGCCAACCGCCAAGCCGCCGTGGCGCAGGCCGAGGCCATCATCGACGCGGGCGTGCAGAGCTTCATGCACTGGATGGAGCTGCGCAGCCCGGCCGGCGAGACCGGCGGCGTGGTGCCGCTGATCCAGCAGCTCAACGCCCAGACCGACGAGTGGCGCGCCCTGGAGATCGCGCGCGCCAAGAAGCTGCTGGCCAAGGGCGAGGATGTGGACGCCGTGCTCGAAGCCCTCTCGCGTGGCCTCACACAGAAAATGCTGCACGGCACCCTGGCCGAGCTGCGCGCGGGCGACGCCGAGATGCGCGCCCAGACGGCCCAGACCGTCTCGCGCCTGTTCCTGCGCTCGCAAAGCAAGACCCCCCACAACGGCCTGTAGCGGCGCCCGCCCGCACCCCAGCCCGTTCCGATTTCAAGCCAGATCGGCCCTCAGCGCTTGATACACAAGCGCTAACAGCTACAAAATCTGTAGCAACCCATTTCTCCAGGATTCCATGAAACCCTTTCTCCGAAGCCAGCTGGAGCGCTACGCGCAGCGCCTGGGCGAACTCGACTTCCTGCTCTCGCGCGAGGACATCATGAGCGACATGGCGCAGTACCGCACCATCTCGCGCGAGCATGCCGAGGTCACGCAGGTGGCAGGCCGCTACGCCCGCTACCAGCAGCGCGAGGCCGACCTGGCCGGCGCGCGCGAGATGCTGGCCGACCCCGACATGGCCGAGATGGCGCAGGAAGAAATCACCAGTGCCGAAGCCGAACTGCTGCAGCTGGAAGACGAATTGCAGCGCCTGCTGTTGCCGAAGGACCCCGACGACGCGCGCAATGCGTTCGTCGAAATCCGCGCCGGCACGGGCGGCGACGAATCGGCCCTGTTCGCGGGCGACCTCACGCGCATGTACACCCGCTACGCCGACCGCGTGGGCTGGAAGGTGGAGATCGTGAGCGAGAACGCGGCCGAGCTGGGGGGCTACAAGGAAATCGTGCTGCGCATCGAAGGCCAGCCCGGAACGGGCCCCTCCGGTAGCGGTGTCTACGGCACCCTCAAGTTCGAGTCCGGCGGCCACCGCGTGCAGCGCGTGCCCGCCACCGAAACACAGGGCCGCATCCACACCAGCGCCTGCACCGTGGCCGTGATGCCCGAGCCCGACGAGCACGAGGCCATCAAGCTCAACCCGGCCGACCTGCGCATCGACACCTTCCGTGCATCCGGCGCGGGCGGCCAGCACATCAACAAGACCGACTCCGCCGTGCGCGTGGTGCACTTGCCCACCGGCATCGTGGCCGAATGCCAGGACGGCCGCAGCCAGCACGCCAACAAGGCCAAGGCCCTGCAGGTGCTGCAGGCGCGCATTCAAGAAAAAGAACGCAGCGAGCGTGCCGCCAAGGAGGCCGCGCTGCGCAAGGGCCTGATCGGCAGCGGCGACCGCAGCGACCGCATCCGCACCTACAACTTCCCGCAGGGGCGCCTGACGGACCACCGCATCAACCTCACGCTGTACAAGCTGCTGTACGTGATGGAAGGCGACCTGGCCGACGTGCTGCAGGCCCTGGCCCACGCGCGCGAGGCCGAGCAGCTGGAAGAGCTGGAGATGGGCACCACGGGCTGATCTCCATCCAGAATTTGAATCAAACTGGCCTCTGGCGCTTGATGGACATGCGCCAGTAGCTATCAAAATAGTAGTGAACAACACCTCCCCCACCCTGGCCCAGGCTTTGGCCCAGGCCCGCACCCTGGGCCTGGAACGCATCGATGCGCAACTGCTGCTGCTGCACGCCCTGGCCCGGCCCGACGCCGGCCGCGCCTGGCTGCTGGCGCACGACACGGACGCGCTGGACGAGGCCGTGCACGCCCGGTTCATCGCCCTGTGCCAGCGCCGCGTGGCGGGCGAGCCCGTGGCCTACCTCACCGGCCGCAAGGAGTTCTACGGCCTGCCCCTGGAGGTGGATGCGCGCGTGCTGGACCCGCGCCCCGACACCGAAACGCTGGTGGACTGGGCGCTGGAGGTGATGGCCCCGTTGCCCGCCCCCCGCGTCGTGGACCTGGGCACCGGCAGCGGCGCCATCGCGCTGGCGCTGCAGCACCAGCGCCCCACCGCCCAGGTGCTGGCGGTGGACGCGAGCGCCGATGCGCTGGCCGTGGCGCAGGCCAACGCCCGGCGCCTGGACCTGGCCGTGCAGTTCCAGCCAGCGAACTGGCTGGCGGGCGTGCCAGGCCTGTTCGATGCCGTCGTCTCCAACCCCCCCTACATCGCCAGCGCCGACCCGCACCTGGCCGCGCTCAGGCACGAGCCCCTGCAGGCATTGGCCAGCGGCGCCGACGGGCTCGACGACATCCGCGCCATCGTGGCCCAGGCCCCCGCGCACCTGCGGCCCGGCGGCTGGCTGCTGCTGGAGCACGGGCACGACCAGGCCCCCGCCGTGCGGGCCCTGCTCGCCGCCACCGGTTTCATCCAGGTGCAAAGCCGCAACGATCTGGCCGGCATCGCGCGCTGCACGGGCGGACAGTGGCCGACAGTGAAATAATCCCCCCATCGCGGGCCGGTGAGGCTCGCCCGCCTCTTTCAAGGAGTATCCCCATGAGCGACACCCAGCAACGCATCGACGCCCTCGTCAAATCCAGCGACATCCTGCTGTTCATGAAGGGCAGCGCCAGCTTCCCCATGTGCGGCTTTTCGGGCCGCGCCATCCAGATCCTGAAGGCCTGCGGGGTGGACCCCAAAGCCGTGGTCACCGTCAACGTGCTCGAGGACGACGAAATCCGCCAGGGCATCAAGGACTACAGCAACTGGCCCACGATTCCTCAGCTGTACGTGAAGGGCGAGTTCATCGGCGGCTCGGACATCATGATGGAGATGTACGAGTCGGGCGAACTCAAGCAGGTGCTGGGCACCGAAGGCTGACAGCGCCCCGCCGGCGCATCCCCTGCGAAAAGGCCGCCACCGGGCGGCCTTTTGCTTGGCCGCAACAGCGGCACCATTCGGGGGCTTTTCCGATGCTGAAGCGGGCATGTTGTGTGCTTGAATGGTTGCGTGACCTCACATCACGAAGGAGCATGCAATGACCAGCCATAGCCTTGTTCCCCAGCCCCCGGCCCTGCGCCTGCCGGTGGCCCAGATGCGCAGCGTGTTCCACCCCGGCGATGTCGAGCGCAAGCTCGCACGGCTGCAGGAGTCGGGCAACCAGCGCGAATACGAAACCCTGCGCACCGTGTACGAACGCATGCTGGAGCGTGGCCCGGAGCGCTTTCAGGTCAAGCCGTCGGGCATCCCCGACATGGCCAGCCTGTACGGGCAGTTGCCCAACTTCACCGAGGTGCTGGACGACGTGAAGCGCCACGTGGCATTGGCGCAGGACAGCAGCGACGGCCTGGAGGTCACGCCCATGCTGCTGCTGGGCCCGCCCGGCATCGGCAAGACCCACTTCGCGCGCCATCTGGCCGAGTTGCTGGGCACCGGCATGAACCTGCTGCCCATGAGCTCCATGACCGCGGGCTGGCTGCTGTCGGGCTCGTCGGCGCAATGGAAGGGAGCGCGCCCGGGCAAGGTGTTCGAGGCCCTGGTGGAGGGCGAATACGCCAATCCCGTCATCGTCGTCGACGAAATCGACAAGGCCAGCACCGATGCGCAGTACGACCCCATGGGCGCGCTGTACAGCCTGCTGGAGCACGACACGGCGCAGAGCTTCACCGACGAGTTCGCCGAGATCCCCATCGACGCGAGCCAGGTCATCTGGATCACCACGGCCAATGATGAACGGGGCATTCCCGACCCCATCCTCAACCGCATGAATGTGTACCAGGTGCAGCCGCCCAACCAGGAACAGGCCCGCACCATCGCCCTGAACCTCTACCACGGCATCCGCGCGGGGCATGACTGGGGGCGGCGCCTCGACCCCGACCCCACGCCGGACGTACTGGACCAGCTGGCCCAGATGCCGCCGCGCGAGATGCGCCGCGCGCTCATGACCGGCTTCGGCAACGCGCGGCTCGCGCAGCGCAGCACCGTGGAGGTGTCGGACCTGCCGCGCGCCGCCAGCGCCAAGGGGCGCATGGGTTTCATGCAGTAGCCAGGGCACGCCGGCTGAAGTCGGCCAAGGCGCCCGCGCGGCGCGGGCCTCCTCCAGCCCCGGCAGCGTGGGCGCGCACTGGGGCGGCAGGCAGGCTGGCCGCTACACTTGTCCAAGGGGCTTGCCCAGCGCCCTGCCCGCCTTCGCCGTAGCCCGTCCCATGACCCTGTCCCAAAGCCTTTTCATCATCGGCCTGCTCATCGCGGCCAGCGCCTTTTTTTCGATGGCCGAGATTTCGCTCGCGGCGGCGCGCCGCCTGCGTTTGCGCCAGATGGCCGATGAGGGGGACGCGCGCGCTGACCGGGTGCTGCGCATGCAGGAGCAGCCCGGCGACTACTTCACGGTGGTGCAGGTGGGCCAGAACGCCGTGGCCATCCTCGGCGGTATCGTGGGCGAGGGAGCGCTGAGCCCCCATTTCAGCGCATTGTTCGGACTGTGGTTTTCGGAGCCGACCGCGCAGACCGCCGGCTTCCTCGCGTCGTTCCTGGTCATCACCTCGCTGTTCATCCTGTTTGCCGACCTGTTTCCCAAGCGCCTGGGCATGGCCGAGCCGGAGCGCCTGGTGGTGCGGCTGGCGCAGCCCATGGCCTGGTGCATGACGCTGCTGCGCCCCGTGGTGTGGTTCTACAGCCGGGGGGCCGATGCGCTGTTCCGGGTGCTGGGCATGTCGTCCCTGCGCGATGACCGCATCACCTCGGACGACATCCTGGCGATGATGGAGGCGGGCGCGCGCGCCGGGGTGCTGGCGGCCCGCGAGCAGCAGGTCATCACCAACGTGTTCGAGCTGGATACGCGCACGGTGTCCAGCGCCATGTCGCCCCGCGACCGGATCGCCTTCTTCCTGCGCGACGAGCCCGACTCCGTCATCCGCCTGCGCATCGCGGCCGAGCCGTTTTCGACCTACCCCGTCTGCGAGGGCGATATCGACCACGTGGTGGGTTACGTGGACGCGAAGGATCTCTTCCAGCGCGTGCTGAACAACCAGCCCATCTCGCTGGCGGACGACAGCCTGGTGCGCAAGGTGCTGATCGTGCCCGACCGGCTCACCCTCTCGGAGGTGCTGGAGCAGTTCCGCCAGGTGCACGAGGACTTTGCCGTCATCGTCAACGAGTACAGCCTGGTGGTGGGCGTGGTGACCCTGAACGACGTGATGAGCACGGTGATGGGCGACCTCGTGGGCCCCGCGGACGAAGAGCAGATCGTGCGGCGCGACGAGAATTCATGGCTCATCGACGGTGTCACGCCGATCGAAGACGTGCTGCATGCGCTGTCGCTCGACGAATTGCCCCACGCGGAAGAATACGAGACGCTGGCCGGCTTCCTGATGGTGATGCTGCGCCGCGTACCGCGCCGCACGGACAGCGTGAGCTGGGGCGGCTACAAGTTCGAGGTGCTGGACGTGGACAGCTACCGCATCGACCAGGTGATGGTGTCCCGCCTGGGTGCGCCCCAGGCGGAAAGCCCTGCCGCGCCCCCTCCGGCGGACAGCACCGCGGCGCCTGTGAAGTAGGGATGCCTTCGCGGCCATGCCCGTCGGGCCCGGTGCGGCACGGCGCCTGCCACAGCGGCCTGCCAAAGCATGGATCAAATCGGGCTCCAACGCCCTCAGCATAAGCGCCAGCAGCTATAGGAATAGGAGCACCCGTATCCGCATCGGTGGCCGCTGCGCGGATTCCACGGGTCTGTCCTCCGGCGCCGGGCTGCGTCGGCACCAAGGCCGGGCGCCGCAGGGGGCCGCTTCAGGCTGCGGGCAGCTGAGGCTTCTCGCCAAACAGCCAGTTGCGCTGGGCGCCAAACACCGCATCCGGGTAGGGCGAGCGCCCACGGCTGCCGTTGTAGCGGCCCAGCGCCATGAACAGGTCACCCCGCTCCCGGTCGATGTAGTGGCGAAGGATCACGCAGCCAAAGCGCAGATTGGTCTGCAGATGGAACAGCTTGCCCGCATCGCCGTCGCCGATCACGCGCGTCCAGAACGGCATGACCTGCATGTAGCCGCGAGCGCCCACGCTGGAGACGGCAAACTTGCGGAAGGCGCTTTCGACCTGGATCAGCCCCAGGACCAGGGAGACATCGAGCCCGGCGCGCTTGGATTCGTACCAGGCGGTCTGCAGGAAGTCGCGCCGGATCTCCCACTCGGGTTTGCGGCGGCGCAGCCGGTCGCTCATGGTGCCCAGCCAGCGCAGGTAGTGGATGCGGGCCTCGGTGGTGAAGAACTCGGGTTCGGGCGGGGCCTGGTTGGCAATGGCCGAGCTCAGCGCCGTGCGCACGGAGTCCATCAGAGGCTCTTCGAGCTGGCCGCCCGCATGCGCCGCTGCAGGGGCCGCCAGCCACGCCGCGGGGGCGGACAGGGCGGCCAGGCATGCACGGCGGGACAGGCCGCCGCCCTCGGGCGTCCCCCCTACCGCCAAAGCCAGCCGCGCCTCGCTCATACCGCCATGCGGCCCTTCACGTGGGCCAGGATGTCTGCCGTGGGCACCTTGGTGGCCGCCGTGTCACGGCGATGCTGGTATTCGACCACGCCCTCCTTGAGGCTCTTGTCGCCGATGGTCACGCGGTGCGGCACGCCGATCAGCTCCCAATCGGCGAACATGGCGCCAGGGCGCTCGCCACGGTCGTCCAGGATCACGTCCACGCCCGCGGCCAGCAGGTCCGCATACAGCGATTCGGCCGTGGCCTTGACGGCCTCGCTGCGGTCCATGCCGACGGGGCACACGACCACGGTGAACGGAGCAATGGCGTCGGGCCAGATGATGCCGCGCTCGTCATGGTTCTGCTCGATGGCGGCGGCGGGCAGGCGCGTGACGCCGATGCCATAGCAGCCCATCTCGAAGAAGGCCGGCTTGCCGTCGTCACCCAGGAAGGTGGCGTTCATGTCCTTGCTGTACTTGGTGCCCAGATAGAACACATGGCCCACCTCGATGCCGCGCTCGATGGCCAGTTCGCCCTTGCCGTCCGGCGAGCGGTCGCCCGCCACCACGTTGCGCAGGTCGGCCACGGCATCGGACTCGGGCAGGTCGCGGCCCCAGTTGACGCCGGTGATGTGGAAATCGGGCTCGTTGGCGCCGCAGATCCAGTCGGCCATGACGGCCACCTCGCGGTCCACCACGATCTTGAGGGGCTTCTTCAGGCCGATGGGGCCCAGGTAGCCGGGCTTGCAGCCAAAGTGATCCTCGATTTCGGAGAGCGTGGCAAAGCGGAAACCCGCCATGCCCGGCACCTTGGCCACCTTGATCTCGTTCATGTCGTGATCGCCGCGCAGCAGCAGCAGCCAGACCTGGGTCTTGACGATCTCGCCCGCCTCATTGGTTTCGTCCGTGGCCAGGACCAGCGACTTCACGGTGGTCGCCAGTGGCACGCCAAGCAGCTCTGCCACGTCGGCGCAGGTGCTCTTGCCCGGCGTGGCCGTCTTGGTCAGCGCCCGCGTGGCAGCGCCGCGTGGACCGGCGGGGGCCAGGGCTTCGGCCTTTTCCATGTTGGCGGCGTAGTCGCTCGCCGGGCAGTAGACGATGGCGTCCTCGCCGGTGGCGGCGATCACCTGGAACTCTTCGGAGAGGTCGCCACCGATGGCGCCGCTGTCGGCCGCCACGGCGCGGTAGGTCAGGCCAAAGCGGTCAAAAATGCGGCGATAGGCCTGTGCCATGACCTGGTAGCTGGCCTTGGCGGCCCCCTGGTCGCGGTCGAAGCTGTAGGCGTCCTTCATGACGAATTCACGCCCGCGCATGAGGCCAAAGCGTGGGCGGCGCTCATCGCGGAACTTGGTCTGGATCTGGTAGAAGTTCTTGGGCAGCTGCTTGTAGCTCTTGAGCTCCTGGCGCGCGATGTCAGTGATCACTTCCTCGCTGGTGGGCTGCACCACGAAATCGCGGCCATGGCGGTCCTGGATGCGCAGCAACTCGGGGCCCATCTTGTCGAAACGGCCCGTTTCCTGCCACAGCTCGGCCGGCTGCACCACGGGCATGGTCAGCTCCACGGCCCCCGCGCGGTTCATCTCCTCGCGCACGATGGCCTCGACCTTGCGGATCACCCGCAGCCCCATGGGCATGTAGTTGTAGATGCCAGCGCCCAGCTTCTTGATCAGCCCCGCCCGCGTCATGAGTTTGTGGCTGACCACTTCGGCATCCGCCGGAGCTTCCTTGAGGGTGGAAATAAAGAATTGGGAGGCTTTCATCGGAATCGATTTCGGGCAGAACGGGGCAGCCCACTTGCTGCACGCTAGGCGCCGTGCATAATGGACATAGTTTAAAAATTTGGGGTTTGATTATGCTTGACCGGGACGGCTTTCGGCCGAACGTCGGCATCATCCTGCTCAACCAGAAAAACCAGGTGTTCTGGGGCAAGCGCATACGCACCCACAGCTGGCAGTTCCCGCAAGGCGGCATTGACCGGGGTGAAACCCCCGAACAGGCCATGTTCCGTGAACTGCATGAAGAAGTGGGATTATTGCCCAACCACGTGCGCGTGGTGGCCCGCACCCGGGACTGGTTGCGCTATGAGGTGCCTGACCGGTACATCCGCCGCGATGCACGCGGACACTACAAAGGCCAGAAACAAATCTGGTATCTGCTTCAACTGGTGGGCCACGACTGGGACCTGAACCTCCGTGCCACCAACCACCCGGAATTCGACGCCTGGCGCTGGAACGACTACTGGGTTCCTCTGGACGTGGTGGTCGAATTCAAGCGAGGCGTCTATGAGATGGCCCTCACGGAACTGGCGCGCTACCTGCCCCGCCACGAGCAGCGCAACCGCTACCTGCGCAGCGGCATGCGCACGCGCGAAGGGGAGCACGCGGGCACGATGTTCCGGACCGGGTCCATGCTGATCAATCCGGGAATGGAGCTCCCTCCGGGCGCCAGCTTCGATCCCGACCCGCAGAACAGTGTGCCGGGGGAGCTGGACGGCCTGCCCACGGTCACCACGCCGCGCTAGCCCTTCAGTGGCCAGCCACCATGAAAAACGCCTGCACAGAGCAGGCGTTTGACTGCGTGCGAGTGGCCTGGGACTTGGCCATCAGCTGGTGGCAGCCAGCACCAGATTGTCGCGGTGCACCATCTCCGGCTCCGCAACATACCCCAGCAGCCTTTCGAACTCCGTCGAGGGCTTGCGGCACAGCATCCGCGCCTCGGCCGCCGCATAGTTGGCCAGGCCGCGGGCAATTTCAGCGCCGGAGGCGTCGCGCACGGCAATCACGTCACCACGGGAGAAGTCGCCCTCCACCGCCGTCATCCCGATGGGAAGCAGGCTCTTGCCTTCATCCCGCACCTTGGCGGCCGCCCCGGCGTCCACCACCACCGAACCCCGCAGTTGCAGGTGGTCGGCCATCCACTGCTTGCGGGCCTGCTTCTTCTGCGTCTGGGCCACGAGCAAGGTGCCCAGCGCCTCGCCCCGCACGAGGCGGACCAGTACGTCGGATTCACGCCCCCAGGCAATCACGGTGGACGCCCCCGAGCCGGCAGCCCGTTTGGCCGCCAGGATCTTGGTGATCATGCCGCCCTTGCCGATGCTGGAACCCGCGCCGCCGGCCATGGCCTCCAGTGCCGGGTCGCCCGCCTTGGCTTCGTGGACAAACTGCGCCGATGCATCACGGCGCGGATCGGCCGTGTACAGCCCCTTCTGGTCGGTCAGGATGATCAGCGCATCGGCCTCCACCAGATTGGCCACCAGGGCACCTAGCGTGTCGTTGTCGCCGAACTTGATCTCGTCGTTCACGACGGTGTCGTTCTCATTGATCACCGGCACCACGCCAAGGCGCAGCAGCGTGAGCAAGGTCGAGCGCGCGTTCAGGTAGCGCTCGCGGTCAGCCAGGTCCGCATGGGTGAGCAACACCTGCGCGCTGCCCATGCCCTGCTCGCGCAGTTTGGTTTCGTACATCTGCGCCAGTCCCATCTGTCCGACGGCGGCAGCGGCCTGCAACTCGTGGACTTCGTGCGGCCGCGTGGTCCAGCCCAGGCGCTTCATGCCTTCGGCAATGGCACCACTGGACACCATCACGACCTCGCGGGGTACGCCGCCGTCGCCACGCACCAGGGCCGCCAGCTGGCGGCTCCATTCACCAATGGCGGTTTCGTCGAGGCCACGCCCCTCATTGGTCACAAGACTGGAACCCACCTTGACCACGATGCGGCGGGCATCACGCAATACGCTGGAAACCATTTTTTTAGTGTTTTTGGCCACTAGCGCCTGTCCATCAAGCGCCGATAGCTATTAAAAATATAGCGCTCAAACCAGAAAGGCTTTGCGGCGGATCAGGCCGGAGCATCTCCGGCAAAGCGGGGATCCACCTCCACCGGCTCGTTCTCCACCCGCTGCTCGGACTGCACGTGGCGGAAGATGGCATGGATCAGCGGCTCGCAGCCTTCGCGCGTGAGGGCAGAAATCTCGAAGACGGGCCCTTTCCACTTGAAGCGCTTGACGAAGTCCTTCACCCGCGTTTCCCGCTCTTCGGTGGGCACCATGTCCAGCTTGTTCAACACCAGCCAGCGCGGCTTGTTGTACAGCTGCTGGTCGTATTTCTTGAGCTCGTTCACGATGGCCTTGGCCTGGGCCACAGGATCCACCGCATCATCGAAGGGCGCCAGATCGACAATGTGCAGCAGCAGGCGGGTGCGCTGCAGGTGGCGCAGGAACTGGTGCCCGAGGCCCGCACCTTCCGAAGCGCCTTCGATCAGCCCGGGAATATCGGCCACCACAAAACTCTGCTCAGGGCCCACGCGCACGACGCCCAGGTTGGGGTGCAGCGTGGTGAACGGGTAGTCCGCGATCTTGGGGCGGGCGTTGGACACCGCCGTGATGAAGGTCGATTTGCCCGCATTGGGCATGCCCAGAAGGCCCACGTCGGCCAGCACCTTCAGTTCCAGTTTCAGGTTCTTCTTCTCGCCGGGCCAGCCCGGTGTCTTCTGGCGGGGCGCGCGGTTGATGGCGCTCTTGAAGCGCATGTTGCCAAAACCACCATCCCCGCCCTTGGCGATGGTGATGACCTCGCCCGGGTTGAGCAGCTCGTACAGCACTTCGCCTGTTTCAGCGTCGGTGATGATGGTGCCCACGGGCATCTTGAGGGTGATGTCGGTGCCAGCGGCACCGAACATGTCCGATCCCATGCCATGCTCCCCGCGCTTGGCCTCGTGGCGCCGAGAGTAGCGAAAATCCACCAGGGTGTTCAGATTCGGATCCGCCACCGCGAACACATGCCCGCCGCGCCCACCGTCGCCCCCGTTGGGACCGCCGAACTCCTTGTACTTTTCATGCCGGAAAGACACGCAGCCATTGCCACCATCGCCTGCGGCAATGTCAATAAAGGCTTCATCGACGAACTTCATGGGATATCCAGTTTACAAAAGGGCGCGGCACCGACGGCAGGTTACCCGGCAGGTCGGGGCAGCGGAACGCCTCGGAGGCGCTGTCTGCGAATGGCTTGAACGCGCCATCGTACAGACCAAACAACAAAGCCCCGGCAAAGCGGGGCTTCGATGGCTACCGGAGGATGAACCTCAGGCAGGAGTCACATTGACCGTGGACTTGGACAACGCACCCTTGGTGCCGAACGACACGTGGCCGTCCACCAGGGCGAACAAGGTGTGATCCTTGCCCACGCCGACATTGTTGCCGGGGTGGAAACGCGTGCCGCGTTGGCGCACGATGATCGAGCCAGCGCTGATCAGTTCACCACCGAACGCCTTGACACCCAGCATCTTTGGCTTGGAGTCGCGCCCGTTTCGCGTAGAGCCGCCGCCTTTTTTCTGTGCCATGACTAGCTCCTTCGATTAAGCAGCAATCGCACCGATTTGCAGCTCAGTGAACTGCTGGCGATGGCCTTGGCGTTTTTGATAGTGCTTGCGACGGCGCATCTTGAAGATGTGCACCTTGTCGTGCTTGCCGTGGGCCACGACAGTGGCTTTCACGGTTGCGCCGGACACCAGGGGCGTACCGATCTTGAGTTCAGCGCCGTTGCCGACTGCCAAAACCTGATCGATCACAATTTCCTGGCCTACGTCCGCAGCAATCTGTTCTACTTTAATTTTTTCGCCGGAAGCAACGCGATACTGCTTGCCGCCGGTTTTTATGACCGCGTACATGTTGACCTCTTGATATGAGTTCTGCAGACGAATTTCCGCAGAGCCCAAGAGTATAGCGCATCGATCCGAGCAGCGCCAGCCCCCCGCATGCCGGCCGAGCGGCAGCCTCGCGCAACGCGCCGGGGCGCCTTCAGGGCTTCCTATAATCCGGTCTCTTTCTGCGACCACCATCTTGACTGACCACACCGCCCCCGCCGCATCGCCCCTCCTGCTCGTTGCACAAGACATGCACGAGGTCGACAAGGTCATCGGTCAGCGCCTGACTTCCAGCGTTCCCCTGGTCGCGCAGATATCCCAATACATCATTGCCGCCGGCGGCAAGCGCCTGCGGCCCGCGCTTTTGCTCATGGTGTGCGGAGCCCTGGACTACCGAGGCGCGCAGCGCCACAGTCTCGCGGCCGTCGTGGAGCTGATCCACACCGCCACCCTGCTGCACGACGATGTCGTGGATGCCTCCACCCTGCGCCGCGGCCGCCCCACTGCCAACGAAACTTTTGGCAATCCTGCCAGCGTGCTCGTCGGCGATTTCCTGCACACCCGCTCCTTCCAGATGATGGTCGAGGCGGGCAGCATGCGCATCATGGAAATACTCTCGGAAGCCACCAATGTGATCGCCGAGGGGGAAGTGCTGCAGCTCATGAACATGCACGATGCATCGCTGGACGAAGCGGGCTACCTGCGTGTCATCCGGTCCAAGACCGCCAAGCTGTTTGAAGCCAGCGCCCGCCTCGGCGCAGTGCTGGCGGGCAGTCCGCCCGATGTCGAAGAGGCCTGCGCAACCTACGGGCAGGCACTGGGAACCGCCTTCCAGATCATTGACGACGTTCTCGACTACGACGGCGACGCAGTGGAAATGGGTAAAAATCTGGGAGACGATCTTCGGGAAGGCAAGTCCACCCTGCCCCTGATCGCCGCCATGGAACGCGGAACGCAGAGCCAGGCGCAGACAGTGCGCCACGCCATTGAACAGGGCTCCACCGACCAATTGGCCGAGATCGTGCAGATTGTCCGCGACACCGGCGCACTGGACATCACCCGGGCAGCGGCCTTCGGCGAGGCCCGCCGCGCCATGGCGGCGGCCGAGCAATTACCCGCCAATGCCTATTCAGCAGGTTTGCTAGAATTGGCCGCACAATTGCTTGCACGACGCAACTGAGATGCCCCATTGCATCCACTTTCGAGTGCAATTGCACACAACGGGGTGTAGCTTAGCCTGGTAGAGCGCTACGTTCGGGACGTAGAGGCCGGAGGTTCGAATCCTCTCACCCCGACCACAAGACCGCATTTTCAACAAAAGCGCCGATTCTGTGGTGCTGTTGCCAATATCGACGGCTGTACAGCTTGTGGCTGATCGGTGATGATAGGATGGATTCTTTTCCACACCTAACACATTACCGGTTACATGGCCGCTGTTGATACTGCCCCCAAAGAAGCCTCTGCAGTGGCCCTTCCCGGATTGGGCAGGGCGTTGATGTCCGCCGGCAAGTTGACCCAAAAGTCGGCAGAGGACATTTACAAAAAATCACAGATCAGCCGCACCAGTTTTATTGCGGAATTGACGGGATCTGGTGCCGTGTCGGCTGCCGATTTGGCGCACACCGTTTCAGCCGTGTTTGGTGCGCCCTTGCTGGATCTGGAAGCGATTGATCCGCTTCGACTGCCCAAAGAGCTTCTCGATCCCAAAATATGTCAGGCGTATCGGGTCGTTGTCCTCAGCAAACGCAATAATCGTCTGATCGTCGCGACCGCCGATCCCACCGACCAGGAAGCTGCCGAGAAAATCAAATTCACGACCCAGATGGGGGTGGATTGGATTATCGCTGAATATGACAAGCTCAGCCGACTGGTAGAATCCACCACAAAATCAACCAGTGAGTCGATGGACACCCTGGTGAGCGGTGGAGGCGACTTTGATTTCGACGATGTAGCCATCGAAGAAGCACCCGACAACAACGATACCGGTGCCGGCGATGTGGAAGATGCACCCATCGTCAAGTTCCTGCACAAGATGCTGCTTGACGCATTCAATATGCGGGCCTCGGACCTGCATTTTGAACCCTACGAACACCAGTATCGGGTCAGATTCCGGATCGATGGAGAACTCCGGGAAATCGCATCCCCGCCCATTGCTATCAAGGACAAACTCGCATCCCGCATCAAGGTGATCTCCCGGCTGGATATTTCTGAAAAGCGAGTCCCGCAAGACGGACGCATGAAATTGAAGGTGGGCCCGGACAGGGTGATCGATTTTCGTGTAAGTACCCTCCCCACCCTGTTTGGGGAAAAAATCGTTATCCGTATCCTGGACCCGAGCAGCGCCAAGCTTGGGATCGATGCGTTGGGCTACGAACCTCAGGAAAAAGAGCGGCTGCTGGAGGCCATAGGGCGCCCCTATGGGATGATTCTGGTCACGGGCCCGACGGGGTCCGGCAAAACCGTGTCGCTATATACCTGCCTGAACCTGCTGAACAAGCCAGGCGTGAACATTGCCACCGCGGAAGACCCTTCGGAAATCAACCTGCCCGGGGTTAATCAGGTCAACGTCAATGAAAAAGCGGGGTTGACTTTTGCCGTGGCCCTGAAATCCTTTCTGCGGCAGGATCCCGACATCATCATGGTTGGTGAAATTCGCGATCTGGAGACCGCAGATATTTCCATCAAGGCAGCGCAGACGGGTCACCTGGTTTTGTCGACCCTGCACACCAACGATGCCCCCACGACCCTGACCCGGATGCGCAATATGGGGATTGCCCCATTCAATATCGCGTCCAGCGTGATTCTTATTACCGCGCAACGCCTTGCGCGCAGGCTGTGCCCTGTGTGCAAGGTGCCCGCCGATATACCACACGAATCCCTTCTCGAAGCGGGATACAGGGAGGAGGACATCGACGGAAGCTGGGTGACCTACCGTCCTGTAGGCTGCTCCGCCTGCAACAACGGCTACAAGGGCCGGGTCGGCATATACCAGGTGATGCCAATCTCGGAAGACATCCAGCGCATCATATTACGAGATGGAAGCGCGCTTGAAATCGCCGAGCAGGCACGCGCGGAAGGTGTTCGCTCACTGCGCGAATCTGGCCTGCACAAAGCAAGATTGGGTTTCACTTCGCTGGAAGAAGTGCTTGCCGTCACCAACGAATAACGAGCTAGAGGGACCAGCATGGCAACTGCTGCATCATCACGGGATATCAAGGAATTTGTTTTCGAATGGGAAGGCAAGGACCGACACGGGAAAATCGTGCGCGGCGAGGTGCGCGCTTCCGGGGAAAACCAAGTGCAAGCCACCCTGCGCCGCCAGGGTGTTTTCCCGACGAAGATCAAGAAAAGGCGCATGCGGTCGGGCAAGAAGATCAAGCCCAAGGACATTGCTTTGTTCACACGACAGCTTGCAACCATGATGAAAGCTGGGGTGCCTCTCCTCCAATCATTTGATATTGTGGGGCGAGGCAATACCAATGCGAGCGTTACCAAACTGCTGAATGACATCCGCTCTGATGTGGAAACAGGCACATCGCTGAATGCGGCGTTCCGCAAGCATCCAATGTACTTTAATAGCCTCTACTGCAATCTAGTGGAGGCAGGGGAAGCGGCAGGTATTTTAGAAGCACTGCTTGATAGACTGGCCACCTACATGGAGAAAACAGAGGCCATCAAGTCAAAAATCAAATCTGCTTTGATGTATCCAATTTCTGTGGTTATTGTAGCATTTGTAGTTGTAACGGTAATCATGATTTTTGTGATTCCCGCATTCAAGGAAGTATTTACTTCTTTTGGTGCGGACTTGCCCGCACCTACTTTGCTTGTGATGGCAATCAGTGAAGTTTTCGTGAAGTGGTGGTGGTTAATATTTGGCGTGATTGGCGGTGGTTTCTACTTCTTCATGCAGGCATGGAGACGAAGTGAAAAAGTACAGATGTTCATGGATCGGATTCTGTTGAAAATACCGATCTTTGGTGTTTTGATAGAAAAATCCTGTGTTGCGCGCTGGACACGCACATTGGCTACCATGTTTGCCGCTGGAGTACCCTTGGTGGAAGCACTGGACTCTGTTGGCGGCGCATCCGGTAATTCCGTCTATCTTCTTGCGACCGAAAAAATCCAACAGGAAGTCTCCACCGGCACGAGCCTTACCGCAGCCATGGGCAATGCCAATATTTTCCCGTCCATGGTGCTTCAGATGTGTGCCATTGGTGAGGAATCCGGCTCCATCGACCATATGCTGGGCAAGGCTGCCGATTTTTACGAGGCAGAAGTGGATGAAATGGTGGCAGGCCTGTCGAGCCTCATGGAACCCATCATCATTGTCTTCCTGGGAACGTTGATTGGCGGGATCGTGGTCTCGATGTACCTCCCCATCTTCAAGCTTGGCCAAGTCGTGTGATGGAGATGGAGACTTGGTGGAATGCGAGTTGGGGTGCGGTATTGGGACTTCTGATCGGCAGTTTTCTCAATGTGGTCATTTACCGGCTGCCCAAGATGATGGAGCGCCGGTGGACTGAAGAGGTTCAGGCGATGCAGGCACCGGCCGCACAAGCTGATACCAGCCCGGCGCATCCCGAGCCAGAACGGTTCAATCTCATGGTCCCCCGCTCTCGCTGCCCGTCTTGCGGGCACTTGGTGCAGTGGTACGAGAACATTCCTGTCGTCAGCTATCTCTTTCTACGGGGCCGTTGCTCGGCCTGCAAGGCGCGGATCTCGGTCCGATACCCTCTGATCGAGATGGCGACCGGTGCCCTGTTCTTCTTTTGCATCCAGCGCTGGGGTGTCACGGCCACGGGGATTGCATGGTGTGGTTTCTCGGCGGCCCTGGTGGCACTGGCATTCATCGACTGGGACACCACCCTCCTGCCCGACGACATCACCCTGCCGCTGCTGTGGGCCGGCCTTTTGTCGTCTGCCCTGCAGTGGATCGCAGTACCGCTGCACGCCTCGGTGTTCGGCGCCGTGGCGGGCTATCTTTCGCTTTGGCTGGTCTACTGGGGGTTCAAGCTCGCCACCGGCAAGGAAGGCATGGGGTATGGGGATTTCAAGCTGTTTGCCGCGCTGGGGGCCTGGTTCGGCTGGCAGGCCCTCGTACCCATCATTCTGATGTCCTCGGTGATCGGCGCCGTCATCGGCATCGCGATGAAAATCTTCAGCAGCCTGCGTGAAGGCGGCTACATCCCCTTCGGCCCCTTTCTTGTCGGGGCGGGATTCACGGCGATGGTGTTCGGGCCCCACGCCATTCTGGACACGGTGCTGAAACTCCTGAGCCTTTGAACGATGAATCCACGCAAGCATCCCTTGCGTCTGGGCCTGACTGGTGGCATTGGCAGCGGCAAGAGCACGGTGGGCCATGTGCTGGCCTCTCTGGGCGCCAGCCTGATCGACGCGGACCAGATCGCCCGCGAGGTCACAGGCCCGCACGGAGCGGCCATGGAGGCCATCCGCGCGACTTTCGGCAGCGACTTCGTGGATACCACCGGGGCGCTGGACCGGGGCCGCATGCGTGCACTGGCCTTCAGCCGGCCGGAGGCACGGGCCCAGCTCGAAGGGATCGTGCACCCGCTCGTCACCCTTCACGGCAATTTGAAGGCCGAGCAGGCGGCGCACGAGGGCCATGCGCTGATCGTGTTCGATATTCCGCTGCTGGCGGAATCCGGTCGTTGGGCCCGCAGGCTGGACGCGGTGCTGGTGGTCGATTGCTCTGCTGAAACCCAGATCGAACGCGTCATGCAGCGCAACGGCCTGACGCGAGAGGTGGTGCTGGGCATCATTGCGTCGCAAGCCAGCCGCCCGGCCCGGCGGGCCGTCGCAGATGCCGTGATTGCCAATGGCAGGGATTGCACGCTGGAGAACCTGCACGCGCAAACCCGGCAGGCAGCGGCGCTGTTCGGGCTATGATGCGAACGAAACCGTTTGTGCTTTCACTCCATGCCGTGCGCCACCGGCGTCAGAATACCCCCTGAGCCTCCAGGAACCCGCCAGCGTGATCCTTTACGAATATCCCTTTAACGAGCGTCTCAGAACCTATCTGCGGCTTGAGCAGTTGTTTCGCCGGTTGGGGGAATTGATACCCCGCTCCCACGCGCTCGATCATCACTTCGCGCTGGTCACGATCTTCGAGATCATGGACGTCGCAGCGCGGGCCGACCTGAAGTCGGACGTGCTCAAGGACATCGAGAAGCACAAGCACCAGCTCGACAGCTACCGGGGCAATCCCTCGATCTCCGAAGCGGCGCTGGATGCGATCATCGCCCAGCTGGACCGCTGTTTCACCGCGCTCAATACCCAGTCCGGCAAGTCGGGCCACTCGCTCACGGAAAACGACTGGCTGATGAGCATCCGCAGCCGGGTCGGCATTCCAGGGGGTACCTGCGGCTTTGACCTGCCCGCCTACTACGCATGGCAGCACCATGCGCCCGCCGTGCGGCAGCAGGCGCTCGAGGAATGGGCGTCCACACTGGCCCCCCTCGCTGAATCCATCTACGTGCTGCTCAAGCTGCTGCGCGATTCCGGCGTGCCCCAGAAGGTGGCTGCCGAGCGAGGCCAGTTCCAGCAGAATCTGCCGCAGGGCCGCACGTTCCAGTTGCTGCGCCTGCGCATCGATCCCGCCCTGGACCTGATTCCCGAAATCAGCGGCAACCGCCTCATCGTCTCGGTGCGGCTCATGCGGCTGGAGGGCGATGGACGCCTGCACGCCTGCAGCGAGGACGCTGCGTTTGAACTGACCCTGTGCGCCTGAGGCTCGGCGCTGGGTCGTGATTTGAGGACGACGACGAGACATGGCCGCTCCCGCCCCCCGCCCCGATGCGGCAACCGCCGCCCGCACCGTGACCTGCCCCACCTGCGGTGGAGACAGCGTCTACAGCCCTGCCAATGCCTACCGCCCGTTCTGCAGCGAGCGCTGCAAGCAGGTCGACCTCGGTGCCTGGGCAAGCGAGGATTTCCGGATGCCCGCAGAGGCCCCGCCCACCGATGCGCAGTACGGCGATCCACGCCAGCAACACTGACCCCGGCTGGCAGGCCAGCCCGCATCTTCAGGGAAATCGCCGCCCAGCGCCCTATCTGCAAGCGCAAATAGCTATTAATTCAATAGCGGTCTACGGAGGTGGTGGCGAAAACTCCACGCCCCGCTCCTGCGCAAGCCACTGCAGCACCGGGTAGGCACCTGGCAAGACAGGCGATACCGTCAGCGGAATCTGCTGCCATTGCATGGCCTGCCCTTCACGCATCTCGAACTGTCCCGACCATTCCCACACCTTGCACCAGTGCAGGCGCACCAGGGCATGCGGGTAGTCGTGCTCGGTGACTTTCCATACGCTGGCCGCCCCAATGGTCACGCCCAGCTCCTCGATCAATTCGCGGCGCAGTGCCTGCTCCACGGTTTCGCCCGCCTCCAGCTTGCCGCCCGGGAACTCCCAGTACCCGGCATAGGGCTTGCCCGGCGGGCGGGTGGACAACAGCATGGCGCCATCGGCGCGCAGCAGGATGCCCACCGCGACCTCCGTGTGCTTTCGGCTGGCTTGCGGGGCGGGAACCAGGGGCGTGGTTGCGGAATCAGCCACTGTGCCGTCCCGCATAGTCGCGCGCGAACTGGTAGGCCACGCGGCCGCTGCGCGAGCCGCGCTCCAGCGCCCAGACGAGTGCCTCGGGCCGCGCGGCCGTGATCGCGGCCCCGGACACCCCCAGGGAGGACAGCCATTGGGCCACGATGGTCAGGTACTCCTCCTGGCTGAAGGGGTAGAAGCTCACCCACAGGCCGAACCGCTCCGACAGCGAAATCTTCTCTTCCACCACTTCGCCGGGGTGCACTTCGCCATCCTCGGTGTGGGTGTAGGTGAGGTTTTCCGCCATGTACTCAGGCAGCAGGTGGCGCCGGTTGCTCGTCGCATAGATCAGCACATTCGGCGTGGCCGCCGCCACCGAACCGTCGAGGATCGACTTCAGGGCCTTGTAGCCCGGCTCGCCCTCCTCAAAGCTCAGGTCATCGCAGAACACGACGAATTTCTCTGGCCGGTCGGACACCACGTCCACGATGTCGGGCAGGTCGACAAGGTCGGCCTTGTCCACTTCGATCAGGCGCAGGCCCCGCCCCGCATAGGCATTGAGGCAGGCCTTGATGAGCGAGGACTTGCCGGTGCCGCGGGCGCCGGTCAGCAGCACGTTGTTGGCGGGCTTGCCCTGCACGAACTGCTCCGTGTTGCGCGCGATCCTCTCCTTCTGCCCGTCGATTTCCTTGAGGTCCGACAGCTGCATGCCGGCGACATGGCGCACGGGTTCCAGGGTGCCGTGGCCGCTGCTGCGCTTGCGGTAGCGCCAGGCAATCGAGCCCGACCAGTCGGGCGCGCCCAGCGGCTGGGGCAGCACGGATTCAATGCGGGCGATCAGTTGCTCGGCCCGCTCGATCAGGTGTTCAAATTTTTCGTTCATTTTCGCCTTCAGCGCTTGTGAATAAAGCGCTAGCAGCTATCAAATCAGGAGTCACTCACGAACGGTAGTCCGCATTGATGGTTACGTATTCGTGGCTGAAATCACACGTCCACACCGTGTCGGACACGCTGCCCCGGCCCAGCAGGACACGCACGGTGATCTCGCTTTGCTTCATCACGCGCTGCCCATCCTCCTCGCGGTAGGCCGGATTGCGGCCGCCCTTGACCGCCACATGCACATCGTCCAGGTACAGGTCGATGCCGGTCTGGTCCAGATCATCGATACCGGCATACCCCACGGCCGCGAGGATACGGCCCAGGTTCGGGTCGCTGGCATAGAACGCTGTCTTGACCAGGGGCGAATGGGCGATGGCGTACGCCACCTTGCGGCATTCGTCACCCGTCTTGCCACCTTCCACCCGGACGGTGATGAACTTGGTGGCTCCCTCGCCGTCGCGCACGATGGCCTGGGCGAGCTTTTGCGACACCGCCAGCATGGCTGCCTTCAGGGCCTGGCCCTCGGCGCTGGCCAGGGAAGCGATGGGCGCATGCGCGGCCTTGTTGGTGGCCACCACCACGAACGAGTCGTTGGTCGATGTGTCGCCGTCGATCGTGACCCGGTTGAAAGAGCCATCGGCCAGTTCGCGGGCCAGCTGCTGCATCACGGCCGGGGCCACACAGGCGTCCGTGGCCATGAAGCCGAGCATGGTGGCCATATTGGGCCGGATCATGCCGGCGCCCTTGCTGATGCCGGTGATGGACACCGTGGCGCCGCCAATCTGCACCTGCGCGGAGAACGCCTTGGGCAGCGTGTCGGTGGTCATGATGCCTTCCGCCGCACGGGCCCAATGGCCGGACTGCGCGTCAGCAATCGCGGCGGGCAGGCCGGCCTCGATGCGGTCGCTGGGCAGGGGTTCCATGATCACGCCGGTGGAGAACGGCAGGATCTGCTCGGGCGCCACGCCGAGCTGGCGCGCGAGCGCGCCGCAAGTGGCCCGAGCACGCGCCAGGCCATCGGCTCCCGTGCCCGCATTGGCATTGCCGGTGTTGACCACCATCGCACGGATCGCCTGGCCGGCGGCAAGGTGGTCGCGGCTGATCTGCACCGGTGCGGCGCAAAAACGGTTCTGCGTGAACACGCCCGCCACGCTGGCGCCCTCGTCCAGCAGGAACACGGTGAGGTCCTTGCGATGGGCCTTGCGAACACCGGCTTCGGCAACACCAATGCGGACGCCGGCGATCGGGTGCAGATCGGCGGCCACGGGGGCGACAAGATTGACAGGCATGGGAGACAGGGCCTTTCTGATAAAAACTGCGGCCGATTATCCGGAAAACCGTGGCCTGCCAATGAAAACACGGGCCGAAGCCCGTGTCATGTAAATCCACAGGCGTGGTTTCAACGCCTGCACGCGGGGGCGGTGCCCCGGGGCCTCAGGCCAGCTTGCCGTGGCACTGCTTGTACTTCTTGCCGCTGCCACAAGGGCAGGGGTCGTTGCGGCCCACGCGCATGCCTTCGGGCAGGTTCAGGCCGTCGCCGGGCTGCGCGCCCGCGGTGGTCTCCACCTCCCCCGTTTCGGTGGGGGCGGTATAGGTTACGTTGGCAATGCTCTCGCCGCGGCTTTCCATGTCCTGCGCAGCCTGGTCGAGCTGGGCCTGCGACTGCACCTGCACGGTCATGAGGATCTTGGTGACCTCGTTCTTGACCTGGTCGATCAGCTGGCGGAACAGCTCGAACGCCTCCCGCTTGTACTCCTGCTTGGGCTGCTTTTGCGCGTACCCGCGCAGGTGGATGCCCTGGCGCAGGTAGTCCAGCGCGCTCAGATGGTCGCGCCAGTTGGAGTCAAAGCTCTGCAGCAGCACCATGCGCTCGAACTGGGTGAAGTTCTCGCGCCCGACCTGCTCCACCTTGCCGTCAAAGGAGGCATGGGCGGCCGCCAGAACCTTGTCCAGGATCTCGTCGTCGGTGATGGCGCTGGCACCCTGCACCTGCTGCTGCAGGGCAATGGACACCTGCCATTCGTCCACCAGCGCCTTCTCCAGCGCCGCGAGGTCCCATTGTTCTTCCACCGACTCGGCCGGCACGTACTGGCGCACCAGGTCGGTCATGCAGTCTTCGCGCATCGCGGCGATCACGTCCGACAGGTCGGATGCGTCCAGGATGTCATTGCGCTGCTGGTAGATCACCTTGCGCTGGTCATTGGCCACGTCGTCGTATTCCAGCAATTGCTTGCGGATGTCGAAGTTGCGGGCCTCGACCTTGCGCTGGGCCGATTCGATGCTGCGCGTCACGATGCCGGCCTCGATGGCCTCGCCATCGGGCATCTTCAGACGGTCCATGATCGCCTTGACGCGGTCGCCCGCGAAGATGCGCATCAGCGAATCGTCCAGGCTCAGGTAAAAGCGCGAGGAACCAGGGTCGCCCTGGCGGCCCGAGCGGCCACGCAGCTGGTTGTCGATGCGGCGTGATTCGTGGCGCTCGGTGGCGATGATGCGCAGGCCGCCCAGTGCCTTGACCTTCTCGTGGTCGATCTTCCACTGCTCGCGCAAGGCGCTGACCTTGGCGGCGCGGTCGGCTTCGGACAGGCTTTCATCGGCTTCGATGGCCGCCACGTCCTTTTCGATGTTGCCGCCCAGCACGATGTCGGTACCACGGCCCGCCATGTTGGTGGCGATGGTGATCATGCCCTCGCGGCCGGCCTGGGCCACGATATCGGCCTCACGGGCGTGCTGCTTGGCGTTGAGCACCTGGTGCGGCAGGCCTTCCTTGTTCAGGAGCTGGTCGATGATCTCGGAGTTCTCGATCGACGTGGTGCCCACCAGCACCGGCTGGCCGCGCTCATGGCATTCGCGGATGTCCTTGATGGCCGCTTCGTACTTCTCGCGCGTGGTCTTGTACACGCGGTCGAGCTGGTCGTCCCGGCGGCTCGGGCGGTTCGGCGGGATCACGGTCGTTTCCAGGCCGTAGATCTCCTGGAACTCGTAGGCCTCGGTGTCGGCCGTGCCGGTCATGCCCGCGAGCTTGTTGTACAGGCGGAAGTAGTTCTGGAACGTGATGGAGGCCAGCGTCTGGTTCTCGGCCTGGATGTTCACGCCTTCCTTGGCCTCGACGGCCTGGTGCAGGCCTTCGCTCCAGCGGCGGCCCGACATCAGGCGGCCGGTGAACTCATCCACGATCACGATCTCGCCGTTCTGCACCACGTAGTGCTGGTCGCGGTGGTACAGGTGGTTGGCCCGGAGCGCCGCATACAGGTGGTGCATCAGCGTGATGTTGGCCGGGTCGTACACCGAGGCGCCCTCGGCGATCAGGCCGTGGCTGGCCAGGATGCGCTCGGCGCTCTCGTGACCCTGCTCGGTCAGGAACACCTGGTGGGTCTTTTCGTCCAGCGTGAAGTCGCCCGGCTTGGTCACGCCCTCGCCCGTGCGCGGATCGGCTTCGCCTTCCTGGCGCACCAGCAGCGGCACCACCTTGTTCATGGCGATATACATGGCCGTGTGGTCTTCGGCCTGGCCACTGATGATCAGGGGCGTGCGCGCCTCGTCGATCAGGATCGAGTCCACCTCGTCGACGATGGCGAAGTTCAGGCCCTGCTGCACGCGGTCCTGTGCTTCATAGACCATGTTGTCGCGCAGGTAGTCAAAGCCGTATTCGTTGTTCGTGCCGTAGGTGATGTCGGCGCGGTAGGCTTCCTGCTTTTGCTCGCGCGGCATGTTGGGCAGGTTGATGCCCACCGTGAGGCCCAGGAAGTTGTACAGCCGGCCCATCCATTGCGCGTCGCGGTTGGCCAGGTAGTCGTTCACGGTCACCACATGCACGCCCTTGCCCGACAAGGCATTGAGGTACACCGGCAAGGTCGCGGTGAGGGTCTTGCCCTCACCCGTGCGCATTTCGGAAATCTTGCCAAAGTGCAGCGCCATGCCGCCCAGCAATTGCACATCGAAGTGGCGCATCTTCATGATGCGCTTGGAGCCCTCGCGGACCACCGCGAAAGCCTCCGGGAGGATATCGTCCAGCGACTCGCCCTTGGCCACACGGTCCTTGAACTCCTGCGTCTTGGCACGAAGCTGCTCGTCCGACAGCCTTTCGTAGTCGGGCTCCATCGCATTGATGCGGGTCACCGTCTTGCGGTACTGCTTGAGGAGCCGGTCATTGCGGCTGCCGAATAGTTTGGTGAGGAAGTTGGTGGCCATGCGAACAGGACCGCTTGCCCGCTGCAATCAGCGCGCCAAGCGACCGAAATCCCTAAGATGAATTGAGTTCAGGTGGGTCCATCGCCATGGATTGCAAGCTCCTTGCAATCCCGGGCCTGAACACCGGACCCGCGATTTTACCTGCCCGCTGCGGGCACGGCCGGCTGGCCGGGCGATGCGCGGGGCTGGACCGCCGCAACCTGAGCCGCAGGGCCCGCGCCGCCCGCGCTCAGGAACTTCTGCGGGTCCTGGAAAACACCCTGCACCAGCACCTCGAAATGCAGATGGGGGCCCGTGGAACGCCCCGTGGTCCCCACCTCCGCAATCTTCTGGCCACGGCGCACGATGTCCCCCTGCTTGACCAGGGTGCGCGATGCGTGGGCGTAGCGCGTGACCAGCTGGTTGCCGTGGTCCACCTCGATCATGTTGCCGTAGGCGGGGTGGTATTCCTGGGTCACCACCACGCCACCGGCAGCGGCCAGGATGGGCGTACCCGTATCGGCCTGGAAGTCGAGCCCCGTGTGCAGCGCCGACTGGCCCGTGATCGGGTCCACCCGCCAGCCAAAGGACGAGCCGGGCACGCGGCCGGTCACCGGCGCATGGGTGGGAATCATCTTCTTTCGGATGTGCTGGTCGAACAGGCGCGATTCGAGCACCGTCATCAGGTCCACCCGCTGGTTGGTCAGGCGCTCCAGCTCATCGAGCGTGGACTGCAGCTCCTCCATCGACAGATTGCGCGCGCTCACGAGCACGCCCCCCCGGGCATCCGATTTCTGGATATCGGAGGGCGCCATGCCCGCCAGGCCCAGCACGCGGTCGCCCAGCGATTCCAGCTGCACCATGCGGGCCTGCATCTCGCCGACACGGCGGGCCATCGCATCCAGGTTGGCGCGCATGAACCGGTCCCGCTCGGCAAACTCGTCCTTCACGACCAGTCGGACCAGCGAGCCCACGATCGGCCAGCCTTCGCGCGCGCCCTTGAGGAAAACCCAGTGGTAGAGCGTCGCAGCCACCAGCATGAGGCACAGCGACAGCGCCAGCCCGGCCAGCAGCAGGCGCGTGCCCGACAGGTGAATGGCCCGGCTGCGCGCCAGCCTGGCGTCCGTGATAATCAGATGCACTACGAATTCTCCACGCCCGAAGACGCACACCATGAACCGCCGCCACTACGCCGTCAGCCTGCAGCAGGCCAGCGAGGACTCTCCCACGCTGGCCAAGCTCACAGCGTTGACACGCGATTCCAGTGATCGGCTCAAGGCCATTGAAATGCTGATTCCTGCGGCGCTGCGTCCCACGGTCCAGGCGGGGCCCATCGATGGGGACTCCTGGTGCCTGCTCGTCAAGAGCAATGCCGCAGCGGCAAAAATACGCCAGCTGCTGCCTGCTCTGCAGGCGCATTTGCGCAGCCGGGGGTGGGAGGTTAACGCGATTCGCCTGAAAGTTCAAACCTGACGGCCTGCGCCAGGGTCGGGGTCGGGGAATGCGTGGGAGACACCAGGGACATGGTGCCGGTTGTCGGAATCGAACTGACGACCTACCGCTTACAAGGCGGGTGCTCTACCAACTGAGCTAAACCGGCGAAGGCTGCATTTTATAGTGGAAAAAGCAGCCTCAAAAAAATGCTGGGGCCGTTATTTGACCCGCTTGAGAGAAGGCCGGGCACCACCCGCTGCCGGGGGAGGCCGCGGCGCGTCGCCGCCGTCGCCATCCTTCTTGCCATCGTCGGAGGGCACCAGTTGGACCACGCGGTCCTCGGGAGCAGGCACAGCGCCGGCCGCCACCACATCCTGCGCCGATGGCAATGCCTCCGGCAGCGCTGGAGCCTCCGGGCCCGCACCGCTGCTGCCAGCGAGCACATCCACCGGGGGAGGAAACGCCATGCCCTGGCCGTTTTCACGGGCATAGATGGCGATGACCCGGCCCACCGGGACGAGGATCTCCCGCGGCTTGCCGCCGAAGCGGGCCTTGAACTCGATGAAATCGTTGCCCAGCTGCAAGGCGCTCGTCGCGTCAAAGCTGATGTTCAGGACGATCTCGCCATCCTTCACGTACTCGCGCGGCACTTGCACGGAATCGTCCACGCGCACGGCCACATAGGGCGTGAGCCCGTTGTCGGTGCACCACTCGTACAGGGCACGAATGAGGTACGGGCGCGTGGAGGTGGATTCCTGTGCGGTCATGAAGATGGGTGGCTGCTGCGGTAGATGAAGAGAAATTGGGCAGGCCGCAGATTACTTGCGCATGACCTTTTCGGACGGCGTCAGCGCTTCGATGTAGGCAGGGCGCGAGAAGATGCGCTCGGCGTACTTGAGCAGCGGCGCCGCGTTCTTGGACAGGTCGATGCCGTAGTAGTCCAGGCGCCACAGCAACGGGGCAATCGCCACGTCCAGCATGGAGAAGTTGTCGCCCAGCATGTACTTGTTCTTGAGGAACACGGGGGCCAGCTGCGTGAGACGGTCGCGGATGTGGGCGCGCGCCTTTTCCAGCGCCTTTTCGTTGCCCTTGGTGGCGCGCGACTCCAGGATGTTCACGTGCACGAACAGTTCCTTCTCGAAGTTGAGCAGGAACAGGCGCACGCGGGCGCGGTCGACCGGGTCGCCGGGCATCAGCTGGGGGTGCGGGAAGCGCTCGTCGATGTACTCATTGATGATGTTCGACTCGTACAGGATCAGGTCGCGCTCGACCAGGATGGGCACCTGGCCGTACGGGTTCATCACGCTGATGTCTTCGGGCTTGTTGTACAGGTCCACATCGCGGATTTCAAAGTCCATGCCTTTTTCGAACAGGACGAAGCGGCAGCGGTGGGAGAAGGGACAGGTCGTACCCGAATAAAGCACCATCATGGTGGGAGGCTCCTAAAAATCAAAAGAGTGGGACGCCAAAAGCGCCCACTCTGCAAACAATCCGGCGGCACCCCGAAGGGCGCCTTCTCATGGATCTACGGCTCGTGCTGCTTACTTCACATCCTTCCAGAAGGCTGCGTTCAGCCTCCAGGCGATGATGGTGAAGAAACCGAGGAAGATCAGCACCCACACCCCCACGCGCACGCGGGTGTTCTGGGCGGGCTCACCCATCCACTGCAGGTAGTTCACGAGGTCGCCCACGGTCTGGTCGAACTGCAGCGGGGTCATCGTGCCTGGCTTGACCTGCTCCCAGCCCTTGAACACCTGGGTCTTGTGGCCATGGCTCTCGTGCTCTTCGAACACGGGGCGGCGGTCGCCCTGCATTTCCCACAGCACATGGGGCATGCCCACGCTCGGGAAAGCCAGGTTGTTCCAGCCGGTGGCCTTGGTGTCGTCGCGGTAGAACGTGCGCAGGAAGGTGTAGAGGTAGTCGGCACCCGTGCCGCCGTGGCCGGCGCGCGACCGCGCGATCACGGTCAGGTCCGGCGGGTTGGCGCCGAACCATTCCTTGGCCTGCTTGGGATCGATGGACGCCTTCATGGTCTCGCCGACCTTGTCGGTCGTGAACAGCAGGTTGTCCTTGATCTGCTGCTCGGTCAGGCCGATGTCGCGCAGGCGGTTGAAGCGCATGAAGGCAGCCGAATGGCAGCTCAGGCAGTAGTTGACGAATACCTTGGCGCCGTTTTGCAGGGAGGCCAGGTCGTTGGTCTTGTTGGGCGCCTTGTCCCAGGCGATGGTGTCACCACCCGAGGCGTGGGCGGCACCGGCCGCCAGGCCCACCGCGGCGATCAGCGTGAGGATGAGTTTCTTCATTGTTGTTGTCTCCAGGCTCAGTGCGCCACAAAGGTCACGCGGTCGGGCACTGCCTTGGCCTCGCCAATGCGGCTCCACCAGGGCATCAGCAGGAAGAAGCCGAAGTAGAACAGCGTGCCCACTTGCGATACGCGTTCGCCGATGGGAGACGGGGGCTGCACGCCCAGGTAGCCCAGGATCAGGAAGATGATCACGAAGACGCCATACAGGTACTTGTGCCAGTCCGGACGGTAGCGGATCGACTTGACCGGGCTGTGGTCCAGCCAGGGCAGGAAGAACAGGATGACCACGGCACCGCCCATCACCACCACGCCCCAGAACTTGGCGTCGATGGACAGCATCATCGCGATCACGACCACAGCCGCACCCGCGATGCCCACCTTGATGAAGCTGGGCAGCTTGGCCTTGAGCACGCCAAAGCCCGCACCGGCCACCACGCACAGGACCAGCACGTACATCATTTCGGTGGTAATGGCACGCAGCATCGAATAGAACGGCGTGAAGTACCAGACCGGCGCGATGTGAGCGGGCGTCTTGAGCGGGTCCGCGGGGATGAAGTTGTTGTACTCGAGGAAGTAGCCGCCGAACTCGGGCGCGAAGAACACCACCGCCGTGAAGGCCATCAGGAACATGGACAAGGCAAAGATGTCATGCACCGTGTAGTAGGGATGGAAAGGCACGCCGTCGAGCGGCTTGCCATTGGCATCCTTGGGCGCCTTGGGGCCCTTGATTTCCACGCCGTCGGGATTGTTGGAACCCACATCGTGCAGCGCCAGCAAGTGCGCCACCACCAGGCCGAGCAGCACCAGCGGCACGGCGATCACGTGGAAGCTGAAGAAGCGGTTCAGCGTGGCGTCGCCCACCACGTAGTCGCCACGGATCAGCAGCGCGAGGTCAGGACCGATGAAAGGGATGGCCGCGAACAGGTTCACGATCACCTGGGCGCCCCAGTACGACATCTGGCCCCAGGGCAGCAGGTAGCCCATGAAGGCTTCCGCCATCAGGCACAGGAAGATGGCGCAGCCGAAGATCCAGACCAGCTCGCGCGGCTTGCGGTAGCTGCCGTAGATGAGGCCACGGAACATGTGCAGGTACACCACCACGAAGAACGCCGACGCGCCCGTGGAGTGCATGTAGCGGATCAGCCAGCCCCAGGGCACATCGCGCATGATGTACTCGACCGACGCGAACGCCAGGCTGGCATCGGGCTTGTAGTGCATGACCAGGAAGATGCCGGTCACGATCTGGATCACCAGCACGACCAGCGCCAGCGAGCCGAAGATGTACCAGAAGTTGAAGTTCTTCGGAGCGTAGTACTCCGACATGTGCACCTTGTAGGCGTCGAAAGCGGTCGGGAAGCGGTTCTCGAACCAGTTCGTGACCTTGGCGCCCGCCGAGGCGTTGGGAGAGATTTCCTTGAATTCAGCCATGTCGTCGTGCTCCTTCAAGCCTTCTTGTCTTCACCGATCAGCAGGCGCGTCTCGGTAAGGTACATGTGGGGGGGCACTTCGAGGTTGTCGGGTGCGGGCTTGTTCTTGAAGACGCGGCCGGCCATGTCGAACGTGGAGCCGTGGCAGGGGCACAGGAAACCGCCCTTCCAGTCGTCGGGCAGCGACGGCTGGGCGCCGGGCTGGAACTTGTCGGAGGGCGAGCAGCCCAGGTGCGAGCAGATGCCCACGCCCACGAAGATTTCCGGCTTGATGGAGCGGGCTTCGTTGCGCGCGTACTCGGGCGTGAGTTCGGAAGGCTTGCGTTCAGACTTGGGATCCGCGAGCTGGCCATCGAGCTTGGGCAGCTCGGCGAGCTGCTCGGGCGTACGCTTGATGATCCAGACGGGCTTGCCGCGCCACTCCACAGTGACTTTTTCTCCGGGCTTGAGGGCGGAAATATCCACCTCGACGGCAGCACCGGCGGCTTTGGCGCGCTCGGAGGGCTGAAAAGTACTCACGAAAGGTACGGCGGTTGCCACGCCGCCCACCGCACCAGCACAGCCGGACGCGATCAGCCACGTCCGTTTGCTGGAGTCGATTGGAGTGTCACTCATGGGGATCCTCGATGAACATCGCTAGATTGGGGTCAACCGCGAATTGTAGCGGAGTGAAAATGGTTATTTCAAAGTGAGGGACTGTCTTGACAGGCCACCGCTCCGGGCAATACTCCGGGATCGCCATTCACACAAGGAGCACAACATGGGGATGATGCAGGAGTTCAGGGAGTTCGCGGTCAAGGGCAATGTGATTGACCTCGCCGTGGGCGTCATCATTGGGGGGGCCTTCGGCAAGATCGTGGACTCTGTCGTGTCGGACCTGATCATGCCGGTGGTCGGGCTGGTGTTCGGCAAGCTCGATTTTTCCAACCTGTTCGTGGTGCTGGGCACGGTGCCGCCGGGCACCGCCATGACGCTGGACGCCCTCAAGAAGGCGGGCGTGCCGGTGTTTGCCTACGGCAACTTCCTGACCGTGGCCGTCAATTTCATCATTCTGGCGTTCATCATCTTCATGATGATCAAGCAGATCAACCGCCTCAAGCGCGAAGCCCCCGCTGCCCCCGAAGCCCCGGCCGCGCCACCGGAAGACATCGTGCTGCTGCGCGAGATCCGGGACAGCCTGAAGAGATAGCCCCCTGAGGCGCTGCGCGCCTCCCCACGGGGGACGCGCCCGGTGGCCTGGCAAAGCCGGCTCCACGGGTGCGCTGCCGTGAGGTGCGCCGGTTTCGCGGGTGGCGCTGGTTTGGCGCCACTCTCTCGATTGCTATATAAACAGTAGCATTCAGCGCTTTACCATCAAGCGCCAGCGTGCAATTCACTCACACAGCGCCCGCGCCATGCGCACCGCCTCGATGAGGCTCGCGGCGTCGGCCACGCCCTGCCCCGCGATGTCGAACGCCGTGCCATGGTCGGGGCTGGTACGCACCAGCGGCAGGCCCAAGGTCACGTTCACGCCCTTGTCCACGCCCAGGTACTTCACCGGGATGAGGCCCTGGTCGTGGTACATCGCGACAACCACGTCGAACTCGCCAGCGCGCGCGGGTGTGCTGCGCGCACGCATGAACACCGTGTCCGGCGCGAACGGGCCGTGCACGTCCAGGCCCTGTGCCCGCGCCGCGGCAATGGCCGGTGCAATCACCTCCACTTCCTCGCGCCCGAACAGCCCGCCCTCGCCCGCGTGGGGATTGAGCCCCGCCACCGCCATGCGCGGCGCGCGGCCCAGGCTGCGCGCCAATGCGGCGTGCGTGATCTGCAGGGTCTGCAGCACATTGCCTGGCGTGACCGCGTCGATGGCGTCGCGCAGCGACACGTGGATGCTGACCAGCACCGTGCGCAGCTCGTCGCTGGCGAGCATCATGCGCACGGGCATCTGCGCCAGTGCCACGCCCTGGTGCGCAGCGGCCTCGGCCTGCAGCAGCTCGGTATGGCCCGGGAAAGCGACGCCGGCGGCCGACAGCGCCTCCTTGTGCAGCGGCGCCGTCACCAGGCCCGCCACCTCGCCCCGGAGCGCTGCCCGCGCGGCCCAGACCACGCTGTCGGCCGCCGCCCGCCCCGCCTCGGCGCTGATCCGCCCCCAGTGCTGCGGTCCCGGGATGCCGGGCAGGGCCAGCACCGGAATGCAGCGGGGAGGCATCGCCAGGGCCTGCGCCGCCGCCGCGATCTGCGCCACCGGCACGGCCGGAACGCCGGGGCGCACGATGGCCTGCGCCGCACGGCGCAGCGTGGCGACGTCGCCCACCACGAAACAGCCCTGCAGGTCCTGGGGCGCATCGCGGAAGGCCTTGGCGACGATCTCGGGGCCGATGCCTGCGGGATCGCCTTGGGTGATGGCCAGTGGTGTCATGGGGATGGAATGGAAATGGAATCAGCGTCCAGCGCCGGAGGGAAAAGCGCCAAATGCTATTGATTAAATAGCAATATCACCAAAAGGCTTCGCGGCCCTCAGGCCGGGTTGGGGATTTCGATGAACACATGCTCCAGGCCCAGCAGCCCGGACACGTGCGCGGCGACGGCCGGCGCTCCGTAGCGCTCGGTGGCGTGGTGCCCCGCCGCGATGAAACACACGCCCATCTCGCGTGCCAGATGGGCCTGGGGCTCCGAAATCTCCCCTGTGATGAAGGCATCCGCCCCCGCGGCAATCGCT
The DNA here is from genome assembly GCF_041154505.1 of Acidovorax sp. A79. Lineage (GTDB taxonomy): Bacteria > Pseudomonadota > Gammaproteobacteria > Burkholderiales > Burkholderiaceae_C > Acidovorax. The sequence goes on along the minus strand of NZ_AP028672.1, from coordinate 4,358,597 downwards.
GATTCGAAGTAGCCCTGGGCGCCGCCCGTGCACCAGGCCACGCGGCCCAGAGGCTGCTGCCGCTGCGCGCCCGCCGCCTCGGGCTGCACGAGGGTCACGGCCCGTCCCAGTGCCCGGGCCACGTGGTCGGCCAGCGCCTGGCCGTCGGCGAAGGCCGCCGGCGCGGAGAATCCCAGGTCCTGCTCCCCGAACCGCGCATCGGCGGCAAGGCCCAGCACGCGCCCCAGCTGGGCGTTGTTGCCCAGTTCGGCGTGCGCATCCAGCGGCAGGTGGTACGCGAACAGGTTGATGTCGTGCGCCAGCAGCAGCTGCAGCCGCTGCTTCATCCAGCCCGTCACCCGGCCGTCCTGGCCACGCCAGAACAGGCCATGGTGCACGAAGATGGCATCGGCCCGCTCGCGGATGGCCGCCTCGATCAGGGCGCGGCTGGCCGTCACGCCACTCACGATGCGGCGGACTTCGGCCTTGCCCTCGACCTGCAGGCCGTTGGGACCGTAGTCCTTGAAACGCTCGGGCTGCAGCAGGCTGTCGAAGGCCTGCAGAAGGTGGGTGCGTGAAATGCTCATGCGGCTATTGTCGCGCGCGCCGGCGGTCCCAGTTGGGGGACAATGTGCCCGCAGAGGCGGCCAGGGCCTGCCGTGCAGGCCGAAAGCCCCAGCCCCACACCCCCTTCCGCCCCTTCCTCATCGGTACAGAAGAATTTCATGAAGCGCATCTGGTTGCTGTTTTCCCAGGCCGTGACGGTGTTCGTTGCCGCCTATTTCGTCGTCGCCACGCTGCAGCCGAGCTGGCTGGGCCGGGGCGCCACCACGCGCTCGGGCGCGGGCATCGCGCTGCTGGAGGCTCCCGCGACCACCGCCAGCCCGCAGCCAGCGGCGGGAAGCTTCAGCGCTGCCGCGCGCCAGGCCGCGCCCGCGGTGGTCAGCATCAATACCAGCAAGGCCGTGCGCCATCCGCGCAGCAACGACCCCTGGTTCCAGTTCTTCTTTGGCGACCAGGGCGCGCAGGCGCAGGCCGGGCTGGGCAGCGGCGTGATCGTGAGCCCCGACGGCTACATCCTGACCAACAACCACGTGGTGGAGGGCGCCGACGAGATCGAGGTGACGCTGACCGACAGCCGCCGCGCCCGCGCCCGCGTGATCGGCACCGACCCCGACACCGACCTGGCCATCCTCAAGATCGAACTCGACAAGCTGCCCGTCATCGTGCTGGGCAACTCGGACGTGCTCGCCGTGGGCGACCAGGTGCTGGCCATCGGCAACCCGTTCGGCGTGGGCCAGACGGTGACCAGCGGCATCGTGAGCGCGCTGGGCCGCACGCAGCTGGGCATCAACACCTTCGAGAACTTCATCCAGACCGACGCGGCCATCAACCCCGGCAACTCGGGCGGCGCGCTGGTGGACGTGAACGGCAACCTCATGGGCATCAACACCGCGATCTACTCGCGCTCGGGCGGCAGCATGGGCATCGGCTTTGCGATCCCCGTGTCCACCGCGCGGCTGGTGCTGGACGGCATCGTGAAGGACGGCCAGGTCACGCGCGGCTGGATCGGCGTGGAGCCCAACGAGCTCTCCCCCGAGCTGGCCGAGACCTTCGGCGTGAAGGCCACCGAAGGCGTGATCATCACCGGCGTGCTGCAGGACGGCCCTGCGGCCCAGGCCGGCATGCGGCCCGGCGACGTGATCGTGCGCGTGGATGGAAAAAACGTGGGCAATGTGTCCGAACTGCTGACCGCCGTGGCGGGGCTCAAGCCCGGAACCGTGGCCCCGTTCAACGTGCAGCGCGGCGACAAGCTGGTGGAGCTGAGCATCAACCCTGGCGTGCGCCCAAAGCCGAGAAAGAGGTAACAAGCCCCGCGCCGCCGCGCGGCGCCCTCAACGGGGGCGCCGCGGACGGCCCGGCGAAACCCGCGTTCCATGGCCCCGGGCTGGCTGCGCGCCAGTTCCCACCGATGGCCAAGCAGCTGCGGCCGCGCTGCGGCGCACTATCAAAAAAATAGCTGCCAACGCTTGACGGACAAGCGCTGGCAGCTATTTTTATCTGGATATTCCTTGCGGAGCAGGAGGCCCGGGGCTCCCAGTGCAACCCCGCCTTCCAGCGCGCCACGGCGGCGCGCCGATCGATCAGGACGACGCGGAGGCGGATTCCTCGGTGTCCTCAGGCGCCTTGGTGTGCTTGATGAAGATCTGCGCGGCCCAGATGCCCACTTCGTACAGCAGGCACATGGGCACGGCCAGCGACAGCTGCGAGACCACGTCCGGCGGCGTGACGACGGCGGCGATCACGAACGCCAGCACGATGAAGTAGCCGCGGAACTCGCGCAGCTTCTGCACGCTCACGATGCCCATGCGGGCCAGCACCACCACGGCGATGGGCACCTCGAACGCCAGGCCGAACGCGAGGAACATCGACAGCACGAAGCTCAGGTAGGCCTCGATGTCTGGCGCGGCCGTGATGCTCTTGGGCGCGAAGCTCTGGATGAACGCAAACACCTGCCCGAACACGAGGTAGTAGCAGAACGCCACCCCGATGAAGAACAGCAGCGTGCTGGAGACCACCAGCGGCAGCACCAGCTTCTTCTCGTGCGAGTACAGGCCCGGCGCCACGAAGGCCCACACCTGCCACAGCACGAAGGGCAATGCCAGCAGGAAGGCCGACATCAGCAAAATCTTGAGCGGCACCATGAACGGCGAGATCACCGAGGTGGCGATCAGCGTGGCGCCCTTGGGCAGGTGGGCCACCAGCGGCGCCGCCAGGAAGTCGTACAGCGCGCCAGGGCCGGGAAAGAAGAACAGGATCGCCGCCGCGATGGCGATGGCAATGAGCGCCTTGACCAGCCGGTCGCGCAGCTCCATCAGGTGCTGCACGAAGGGCTGCTCGGTACCGGCCAGCTCGTCTTCTTTGGAGGGGGTTTCGGACATATTGGGTTTTCAGGGGCGTGGAGGCCGCCCATGCAGCGCGCACGGCACGCCGCGCCGCATCGTCGTCATCAATGGAATTTCTGGGGGCGGTAGCGCGCGACGCGCGCCGCGCCGGACTGCGCCTTCGTGCGCACGCCACTGCGGGACTTGTACCACTGGGGCACCGCGCCCCGCTTGAGGCGCCAGTTCTTGCCAGGGTGCTTGTAGGCCGGCACCACGGGCGCCTGCGGCTCGTGCAGGTCGGCGTTGCTGGTCTCCGTGGCCGAGGCCCAGTCCTTCTCGAACTCGCTGGCGCTGGTCTGGATGGAGTTGTGCACGTCGCGTGCGGCGGTCTCCACCGTGTCCTTCATTTTCTTGAGCTCATCGAGCTCCATGGACCGGTTCACCTCGGCCTTCACGTCGGACACGTAGCGCTGGGCCTTGCCCAGCAGCGTACCCACCGTGCGGGCCACGCGCGGGAGCTTCTCCGGCCCGATGACGATGAGTGCCACCGCGCCGATCAGCGCCATCTTGGACAGGCCAATATCAATCATGGGTCAGGCGAAAAGGCATGCGAGGGCCGGTGCGGACGGCGCGCTCAGCTCTTTTGCTTGGCTTCGACATCGATGGTGGTCTTGTCGGCCGCCGGGTTGTTGGCAACCTGGCCTGCGGGAGGGGTGGCGGGGGCATCGGCCGAACCGTCCTTCATGCCGTCCTTGAAGCCCTTGACGGCGCCCCCGAGGTCGGAGCCCATGTTCTTGAGCTTCTTGGTGCCGAACACCATGACGACGATCAGCAGCACGATCAGCCAGTGCCAGATGGAAAAAGAGCCCATGGAATATCTCCTAACGAATTGCAGTCATTTTAGACGGGGGCCGCGACCGAAGTCCGACGCCCTTGCCCGCCAGCGGGAAACTATCGGCACGCGCCGTCAGCCTGGTTCAGCCTTTGAGCCACGGGCGGGGGCCGCCCATCACGTGAACATGCAGGTGGTGGATTTCCTGCCCGCCTTCAAGCCCCGTGTTTACCACGACGCGAAAGCCACCCTCGGGGTACGGGTTGCAGCCCTGCTCCACGGCCAGCCGGGGCGCCAGCGCCATCATGCGCCCCAGAACTCCCGCATCGTCTGCGGTGACCTGCGCCATCGAAGGGACATGCCGCTTGGGCACCATCAGAAAGTGCACCGGCGCCCAGGGGTGGATGTCGTGGAAGGCGAAGATCTCCTCGTCCTCATAGACCTTCTTCGAAGGAATCTGGCCCGCGATGATCTTGCAGAAAAGGCAGTTCGGATCGTGCATGAGAAAAATGTCGGTACGAAATTAACAGTTCACCGGGCGCTGCTCAACCCCAAGCCATTGCCACCGGCGCGCCCCAGGCCGGCGCCACCGTGGAACTGGCTCCGCCAGGCCACGGGTGGCGTCCCCCTGAGGGGGAAGGCGCCGCAGGCGACACAGGGGGCTTCAAGCATTGTCAGCGATCTTGATGGTCGGGCGCACGCCCACATCCTTGCGGTGCGCATGCAGCCATTCCTGTCCGACCGTGCGGCCCAGGGCGAACAGCTTGCGCACGAAGGCCAGGTCCGCGCGCATCTTGCTGTCGGCGCCGAACGGGGCCAGCACCGAGCCGCCGTCGATGCGGTGCATGCGCACGCTCTTGTAGCGGCGCGGGTCGAGCTTGCCCTCGGCGAGCAGGCGGCGCACGAACTCGATGGCGCGCATCTCGGCCAGCAGGCTGGCGTTGAAGGTGACCTCGTTCATGCGTTCCATGATCTCGGCGCCGGAATGCGGCAGCTCCAGGTGCTCGATGGGGTTGATCTGCACGAGCAGGATGTCCGAGGCCTCGGTCTGGTAGATCAGCGGGTGCAGCGCGGGGTTGCCCGAGTAGCCGCCGTCCCAGTAGTGCTGGCCGTCGATCTCCACGGCCTTGAACATCAGCGGCAGGCAGGCCGAGGCCATCACGGCATCGGCGCTGAGCCTGGAGCCCGAGAATATCTCGCCCCGCCCTGTGCGCACGTTGGTGGCGCAGACGAACACCTTGGGCCCGCCCGCCGCGCTGCTGGCGCGCCGCGCGGTGCACAGCAGGTCGAAATCCACCTCGCGCTCCAGCAGGCGGCGCAGCGGGTTGATGTCCAGCGGGTTGGTCTGGTAGGGCGACAGCCACTGCCGCATCAGCCCCATCATGGGGTTGGCGGCCGACAGCGGCGAACCCCACATCAGGCTGCCCAGCGTGCCCACGCCTTCCCACAGGCGGGTGAGCGTCTCGCGCGCCTGCTGGCAGCCCGCCAGGTGGGCTTCGTGCGGGTCCTTGTGTTCGTGTGCGGCCTTGGCAAAGCCGTGTGCCAGGGCCACGGCGTTCATGGCACCGGCGCTGGTGCCGCTCACGCCCTCGAAGTGCCACTGCCCGTCCTCGAGCAGCGCATCCAGCACGCCCCAGGTCAGCGCGCCGTGCGAGCCGCCGCCCTGCAGGGCCAGGTTCAGGCGGGGGAGCGGCGCGCCAGGCTCAGGCATCCACGGCCTGGTTCTTGCTCATGGCCAGCATGCCGCGCACGATGCGGTAAAGGAACCACAGCGAAATGACGCCCCAGGCGATCCAGCCCGGCGCGATCAGCAGCAGCCACAGCGGCGACGTGACCGCGTACAGCACGCCGGCCCACAGCACGGACCGGATGCGCCAGGAAAAATGGTTGGCCTGCCAGGTGCCTTCGGCATCTCCGCGCTTGACCAGATCCAGCACCAGCGCAATCAAGAGCAGCACCAGGCTGCCCTGCGCCCCCGGAAGGACGGCGCCCACCGCCACGATCAGGTGCAGCACATAGCTGACCCAGCCGATGTTCTTGAGGCCCTGCGCCTTCTGGCTGGTGGTCTGCACGTCGACGATATCGTTCATGGGGAACCCTCCTGGGTGGCGCGCGCAACGGCCTTGCGCAAGGCTTTTTCCTCGATGCCGCTGGTGCCCTCGCGGCGCTCCAGCTCGGCCAGCACGTCGGCGGGCGTGAGGCCATAGTGGGCCAGCGCCACCAGGGAGTGGAACCACAGGTCCGCCACCTCGTAGACGAGCTTGGACTTGTCGGCGCCGTGGTCCACGTCCTTGGCGGCCATGACGACCTCGGTGGCTTCCTCGCCGATCTTCTTCAGGAACGCGTCCGGCCCCTTGTGCAGCAGGCGCGAGACGTAGCTTTTCTCGGGATCGCCGCCGTTGGCCGGCTTGCGGCTTTCAATCACATCGGCCAGGCGTGCGAGGGAATCGTTGGAACTCATGGCTCTTACTTGTAGATGGATTCAGGGTCTTTCAAGACCGGATCGACCGCCTGCCAGGCGCCATCCTTGAGCACGCTGAAAAAGCAGCTGTGGCGGCCCGTGTGGCAGGCGATGCCGGGCTCGTGGCCCAGCTGGGTCACCTTGAGCAGCACCACGTCGTTGTCGCAGTCCAGGCGGATTTCATGCACCGTCTGCACGTGGCCGGACTCCTCGCCCTTGAACCACAGCTTGCCGCGCGAGCGGCTGAAATACACGGCGCGGCCGAGCTCCGCGGTTTTCTCCAGCGCCTCGCGGTTCATCCACGCAAACATCAGCACGTCGCCCGTGCCCTGCTCCTGCGCGATCACGGGCACCAGGCCCTGCGCATCCCATTTCACTTCGTTGAGCCAGTTCATGGGCGGGATTGTCGGCGATTTGGATCGCCGGGAACGTGCGTGCCCCCGGATTTACTCAGTCTTTTGGGCATCTGGCGCTTTTCCATCAAGCGCCGACAGCTATTTTTTTAATAGCAATTGCTTCACAGCCGCACGGGAATGCCGCGTTCGGCCATGCGCGCCTTGGCCTGGCCCACGGTGTATTCGCCGTAATGGAAGATGCTGGCCGCCAGCACCGCGTCGGCTCCACCGGTCTGGATGCCGTCGGCCAGGTGGTCGAGGTTGCCCACGCCGCCCGAGGCGATCACGGGCACGCCCACGGCGTCGCTGACGGCGCGGGTCAGCTCCAGGTCAAAACCTGCCTTGGTGCCGTCGCGGTCCATGCTGGTCAGCAGGATTTCGCCCGCGCCGCGCTGCGCCATCTCGGTGGCCCAGGCAATGGCATCCAGGCCCGTGTTCTTGCGCCCGCCGTGGCTGTAGACATCCCAGCCCGCGCCCACGGGCTGGCCGTGGGCGCCGATGCGCTGGGCATCCTCGGCCGAGCGGCGTTTGGCGTCGATGGCCACCACGATGCACTGCGCGCCATACTTGGCCGACACGGCGTTGATCACCTCGGGGTTGGCGATGGCGGCCGAGTTGAAGCTGGTCTTGTCGGCGCCCGCGTTGAGCAGGCGGCGCACGTCCTCGACCGTGCGCACGCCGCCGCCCACGGTGAGCGGGATGAACACCTGGCTGGCCACGGCCTCGATGATGGGCAGGATCAGGTCGCGGCCATCGCTGGTGGCGGTGATGTCCAGGAAGGTGAGTTCGTCGGCGCCCTGCGCGTTGTAGCGCGCGGCGATCTCGACGGGGTCGCCCGCATCGCGCAGTTCGACGAAGTTGACGCCCTTGACCACGCGGCCTCCGGTGACGTCGAGGCAGGGGATGATGCGTTTGGCAAGCATGTCAGTCAGCGATTCGTGGATGGGGCGTTGCCGAGGCCAGCGGACGCCGTGGAACTGGCTTCGCCAGGCCACTGGCGTCGTCCCCCTTGGGGGAAGCGGCGCAGCCGCCGCTCAGGGGGTTATCCATTCAACTCGTCGGCGCGCGCCTGCGCTGCCGCGAAATCAAGGTCGCCGCTGTAGATGGCGCGGCCGCAGATCACGCCTTCGACACCCTCTTCCTCGACGGCGCACAGCTGTTCGATGTCGGCCATGTTGGACAGGCCGCCCGAGGCGATCACCGGGATGGAGAGCGACTGCGCGAGCTTCACCGTCGCGTCGATGTTGATGCCCGAGAGCATGCCGTCGCGGCCGATGTCGGTGTAGATGATGGACTCGACGCCCCAGTCCTCGAACTTCCTGGCCAGGTCCACGACCTCGTGGCCCGTGAGCTTGCTCCAGCCGTCGGTGGCCACCTTGCCGTCCTTGGCATCCAGGCCGACGATGATGTGGCCGCCAAAGGCACTGCACGCGTCCTTCAGGAAGCCGGGGTTCTTGACCGCCGCCGTGCCGATGATCACGTAGCGCAGGCCGCCGTCGATGTATTTCTCGATGGTGTCCAGGTCACGGATGCCGCCGCCGAGCTGCACCGGGATGTCGTCGCCCACCTCCTGGAGGATGGACTTGATGGCGGTGTAGTTCTTGGGCACGCCCGCGAAGGCGCCGTTCAGGTCCACCAGGTGCAGGCGGCGCGCACCGGCATCCACCCACTTGCGCGCCATGGCGGCAGGGTCTTCTCCGAAGGTGGTGGATTGGTCCATATCGCCTTGCTTGAGGCGTACGCAGTGGCCGTCCTTGAGGTCGATGGCGGGGATGAGCAGCATGGTGGTGAAGTTCGGGAGGAAAAGGGCGAGGCAGGGCTCGGCCCGAACGGGTTGGATTAGGGATTCCAGTGCAGAAAATTGCGGTACAGGGCCAGGCCGTGCTCCGCGCTCTTTTCAGGGTGAAATTGCGTGGCGAAAATATTATCGCGCGCAACGGCGGCGGCGAACACACCGCCGTAGTCCGCCTGCCCCGCGCAGTGGGCCGCGTCTCGCGGCACCGCATAGAAACTGTGCACGAAGTAGAAGTAGCTGTGGTCGGGCACGCCGGCCCACACCGGGTGCACCTTGCCCGCGTGCGGCACCTGGCGCACCTGGTTCCAGCCCATCTGGGGCACCTTGTAGCGGCTGCCGTCGGGCTGGGTGCGGCCCGCCAGGTCGAACTTGCGCACATCGCCGTGGATCAGCGACAGGCCGGGCGTTCCTCCATGGGGGCCCTCGGCACTGTGGTCCAGCAGCATCTGCATGCCCACGCACACGCCGAACATCGGCTTGGCGGCAGCCGCTTCGAGCACGGATTCCTGCAGGCCGGATTCGCGCAGCTCGCGCATGCAGTCGGGCATGGCGCCCTGCCCCGGCAGCACGATGCGCTGCGCCGCGCGCACGTCCTCGGGACGCTGCGTGACGACCACGGTCCAGCCGGTGCCCTCTGCGGCGGCCTGCACGGCCTGCGACACCGAGCGCAGGTTGCCCATGCCGTAGTCCACGACCGCAACGGTTTTTGCTTCCATATTCATAGCTATTGGCGCTTATTCATCAAGCGTTAGCGCTTGATCTGGCTCAAAAATTTCACAAGGAGCCCTTGGTGGACGGAATGACGCCCACCGAGCGCGGATCGCGCTCCAGCGCCGCGCGCAGCGTGCGCCCGAAGGCCTTGAAGATGGTCTCGCACTGGTGGTGGGCATTGATGCCCTTGAGATTGTCGATGTGCAGCGTGACGCCCGCGTGGTTCACGAAGCCCTGGAAGAACTCGTACACCAGCTGCGTATCGAGCTGGCCGATGCTGCCGGCCGTGAACTTCACGTCGATGTGCAGCCCCGGGCGGCCCGAGAAATCCACCACCACGCGCGACAGCGCTTCGTCCAGCGGCACGTAGGCGTGGCCGTAGCGGCGGATGCCCTTCTTGTCGCCCACGGCGCGCGCAAAGGCCTGGCCCAGCGTGATGCCCACATCTTCGACCGTGTGGTGGCCATCGATGTGCAGGTCGCCTTCGCAGTCGATGTCGAGGTCGATCAGGCCGTGGCGGGCGATCTGGTCGAGCATGTGGTCGAAGAAGCCGATGCCGGTGGAAAGCTTGGCCTGGCCCGTGCCGTCGAGGTTGATGCGCACGCGGATGCGCGTCTCGGCAGTGTTGCGGCTGACCTCGGCGATGCGGTCGGCCAGGGGATCGGGTGTTGCGGAAGTGACGAGTGCGGAGGAAGTCATAGGGAGGCTTGCAGGGCGGCGAGCATCTGCGCGTTGTCGGAGGCGGCGCCCACCGTGAGGCGCAGGCAGTTGGCCAGCAATGGGTGCATTGTAGAAACGTTCTTGACCAGGACCTTGCGGTTTTTCATGCCCTCGTACGCCCGGGCGGAATCCGCCACGCGGATCAGGATCATGTTGGCCTCGCTGTCCCAGCATTTTTCGATGCCGGGCATCTGCCGCAGGGCCGCCAGGAGCTTGGTGCGCTCGGCGCGGATCTCGGCGGCCTGCCCGGCGAACACGTCGGCGTGCTCCAGCGCGAACAGCGCGGCCTCGCAGTTGAGCACGCTCACGTTGTAGGGCGGGCGCACCTTGTCGATCTCGCTCACGAACGCGGCGGGGCCGATGAGGTAGCCCAGGCGCACGCCCGCCAGGCCGAACTTGCTGAGCGTGCGCATGAGCAGCACGTGGGCGTTGCGGGCTGGCTCGGCCCGCATGCGGTCGATGAAGGTGCGGCTGGCAAAGGGCTGGTAGGCCTCGTCCATGACCACGATGCCGCCCTGCGCGCCCGCGGCGTCGACGATGCGCTGCACCGCGCCCTCGTCCCACAGCGTGGCCGTGGGGTTGTTCGGGTAGGCGATGTAGGTGATGGCGGGGTTGTGCTGCGCGATGGCGGCCAGCATGGCGGGCTCATCCAGCTCGAAATCGGGCGTGAGCGGCACACCCACAAAATCCAGGCCCTGCAGTTGCGCGGACAGCGGGTACATCACGAAGCCCGGCATGGGCGCCAGCATGGTGGCGCGCTGGCCCGTGCCGGGTTGCGCGCAGGCCAGGGCCAGCAGGGTGATGAGCTCGTCCGAGCCGTTGCCCAGCACGATGCCGTAGCCCTCGGGCAGGCCGGCGTATTGGGCCAGCGAGGCCTTCAGGTCCAGCAGGCGGTCGCCGGGGTAGCGGTTGAGCGCGACCGCGCCCAGGCGCTGGCCCAGCGCGGCCTGCAGATGGGCGGGCAGGCGGAACGGGTTCTCCATCGCGTCCATCTTGAGCATGCCGGCGGAAGGCTGCACGCCGTAGGCATGCATGGCGCGCACGTCGGGGCGGATGCGGGCCAGGGCCTGGAGGGGAGACGACGCGGGAGTAGTCATTCGGTGGTGTCCAGTTCGTTGGGGGTGATGAGAAACGGGTTGATGGGGCGCACGGCGTCCAGGGGCTCGCCGTGCGGCAGGGCTTCGGTCAACAGGTAGCGGCAGCCCTGCTGGTGGGCGGACGAGAGGATGAGCGCATCCCAGTAGCCCAGGCGGTAGCGGTCCTGCAGGTCCCAGGCGCCGTCCACGGTGTAGGAATCGAGGTGCGGCGGCAGCCACACGCGCAGGCGGCGCACCTGGGCGCGCACCTGCTGCAGCACCTGCGGGCCGTCAAAGCGCTGGATCGCCTGGTTGTACAGCTCGTTGAGCACCTGCGAGCTGATGCGGCCGCTGCGCGTCTGCCAGCAAAAACCGATCCATTCGCGGGCCCGCGCCTGGCGCTCGGCGTCGCGGTCGTCCACGCTGGCCAGCAGGATTTCGGTATCGACAAAGATGGGGACGGTGCTCATGGGTATTGCACCGCTCAGCGCAGAAACAGGGTCTCGCGGGGCACGTACGGTCCGCTGGACGCGCCCCAGGATTCGAACCCCAGCGCCTCGCGCATGGCCTGGGCGTAAGCGTCTTCCTGGCGCATCTTTTCGGCCAGCCATTCCCCCAGCAGGCGCGAGACGCTGCTGCCGCGCCTGGCGGCTTCCACGCGCACCCATTCGGCAACGGTGTCGTCCATGGTCACGGTGATGTTTTTCATGGCTGAAATATTACACGAACTTCGTGCACCACGAACTTCGTGTTGTTTTCTGGGCGGTTACGCGGCCTTGAGCTGTGTCCCTGCCCGCAGCATCTGGCACGCCATGTCGCCCACGGTGCGCAGGGCCGCCAGATGGGCAGGCGACCAGTCACCGCCCACGCCAATGCGCAGGCAGTTGCGAAACCGCCCGCTGGCGCTGAACACCGTGCCGGGCGCGATCAGGATCTGCTGCGCCAGGCAGGCCTCGTGCAGCTGCACCGAATCGAGCGCGCGCGGCAGCTCCAGCCACAGCAGCAGCCCGCCGGGCGGGTCGCTCACCCGGGTGCCCTGCGGAAAGTGCGCGGCGATGATGCGGCGCACCTCGTCCATGCGCGCGGCCACGGCCGCGCGCAGCTGGCGCATCGCGGCGGCATGGCCGGCCTGGGTGATGAGGTCGGCCAGCGCCAGCTCCAGCACGGCCGACTGCCCGCCTGCCTGCAGGTCCTTGATGGCGCGCAGCTTGTCGGCCCAGCGCCCGGCTTCCAGCCAGCCCAGGCGCAGGCCCGGCGCCAGCGTCTTGGAAAACGAATCGCACAGCATCACGTGGCCCGTGGTGTCGTACGACTTGACGGTGCGGCGCATCTCGTCCACCTCCACGAGGTCGTTGTAGATCGCGTCCTCGATCACCGCCATGCCATGGCGCGCCGCCATCTGCGCCAGGCGCTTGCGCTCAGCCTGCGGCATGCAGCTGCCCAGCGGGTTGCTGAGCGTGGGGACGATCATCACGGCCTTGACCGGCTGGGTTTCCAGCGCCAGCTGCAGCGCATCCAGCGACAGGCCGTTGCGCGGGTGGGTGGGAATTTCCAGCGCCTTGAGGTGCAGGCCCTGCAGCACCTCCAGAAAGGAGAAATGCGTGGGCGACTCCAGCGCCACCACGTCGCCCGGCTGGGTGACGGCGCGCAGGCACAGCGCAATGGAGTCCATGCAGCCGCCGGTGACCACGATGTTCTCGGGGTCGAGGCTGCAGCCCAGGCCCACGGCGTAGCGCGCGATGGCGCGGCGGGCGTCTTCGTGGCCCGAGGAGCTGGGGTAGGTGCACAGCAGGTTGCGGTGGCGCTGCGCGGCGCGCACCACGGCGCGGCGCACGCGGTCGGGGTTGAACAGCTCGGGGCCGGGCGTGCCGCTGCTGTACGAGATCATGTCCACCGGCTGGTTGCGGCCCAGGATGCGCTGGCCCAGCCAGTCCACCGACACCTCGCGCGGACGGCGCAGGGGGCGCGGCGTGCTGGGCTCGGGCAGGCTCACCGGGCGCGCCGCCACGAAGAAGCCCGAGCGCGGGCGCGCGGTGATCAGGCGTGCATCCTCGAGCCAGTGGTAGGCCTGCACCACCGTGGTCTGCGCCACGGCATGCTGGCGCGCCAGCTCGCGCACCGACGGCAGCTTTTCGCCGCGCGCCAGGGTGCCATTGCGGATCAGCTGCGCGAGCTGCTCGGCGATCTGCAGGTACAGCGGGGGTGCGTCATCGGTGGCCATGCTGCATTCTGTACTGGCACCCTGGCCGGCAGACAGTACAGAGGCGGGCCAGTACAACCAGTACAGATGGGCTGGTACATGGTTCTGTACTGGCCCAGATGGTCCATGCCTGTGGCTGGCGGCGCACGGCGGGTGGCCGCACAGTGAAGGCATGAACTCGCTGCACACCCCCACCCTCCCGTCGCCCGCTCTGCCGACCCAGCCAGCGGTCCCGCTCACCCTGCAATGGAAGCGCCAGCCGCTGCCGCCGCTGCAGGCCGTCCAGGTGCTGGACTTCCGTGCGGGCGACATGGCCCTGCTCGAAGTGGAACAAGGCCGCGTGTGGGTGACCTGCGACGGCCTGCTGGAAGACTATTTCCTGGAGGCCGGCCAGCGCCTGTCGTTCACCGGGCCCGTGCGGCTGCGCGTGAGCGCCGAAGGCCACCGGCCCGCCCGCCTGAACTGGGCGAAGCACCGGTCCGTGGCAGGGGCCGCCTCCTGCCCGCCCGCCCCCGCTGCAGCCTCTCAGCCCAAGGCGACGGCACCCGCGCCAGGCACCCTGCCACGGGGTGCGATCAGCGCGGCTTGAGAGGCGTCGTCAGCCGCATCTCTGCCGCCTGCGCGTGGGCCTGCAGGCCCTCGCCATAGGCCAGCTCGGCCGCGATGGTGCCCAGCACCTGGGCACCGGCCTCGCTCACCTCGATGAGGCTGCTGCGCTTCTGGAAGTCGTACACGCCCAGGGGCGACGAGAAGCGTGCGGTGCCGCTGGTGGGCAGCACGTGGTTGGGGCCCGCGCAGTAGTCGCCCAGGCTCTCGGAGGTATACGCCCCCAGGAAGATCGCGCCCGCGTGGCGCAGCAGCGGCTCCCAGCGGTGTGGGTCGGTGCTGCTCACCTCCAGGTGTTCCGGTGCGATGCGGTTGCTGATGGCGCAGGCTTCTTCCATGTCCTTGGTGAGGATCAGCGCGCCCCGGCCGGTGAGGCTCTTGGCGATGATCTCGGCGCGCGGCATGGTGGGCAGAAGGCGGTCGATCTCGCGCTGCACGGCGTCGAGGTAGGCGGCGTCGGGGCACAGCAGGATGCTCTGGGCCAGCTCGTCGTGTTCGGCCTGTGAAAACAGGTCCATCGCCACCCAGTCGGGCGGCGTGCTGCCGTCGGCCAGCACCAGGATTTCGCTGGGGCCCGCGATCATGTCGATGCCCACCGTGCCGAACACGCGCTTCTTGGCGCTGGCCACGTAGGCGTTGCCGGGGCCGGTGATCTTGTCCACCTTGGGCACGGTTTCGGTGCCGTACGCCAGCGCGGCCACGGCCTGCGCGCCGCCGATGGTGAAGGCGCGCGTGACGCCCGCCACGTAGGCGGCGGCCAGCACCAGTTCGTTGCGCTCGCCCTTCGTCGAAGTGCCCTCGCCCGTTCCACCGGTGGCCACGCTGCCGCGCACCGGTGTGGGCACGACCATGATGATTTCCTGCACCCCCGCCACGTGGGCCGGGATGGCGTTCATCAGCAGGCTGGACGGGTACGCGGCCTTGCCGCCGGGCACGTAGATGCCCACGCGGTCCAGCGGCGTGACCTTCTGGCCCAGCAGCGTGCCGTCCTCGTCGCGGTAGCTCCAGCTCTCGCCCGAGGCCTTCTTTTGCGCCTCGTGGTAGCTGCGCACGCGCTGGGCGGCAGCCTGCAGCGCGTCGCGCTGGGCCTCTGGAATGGCGTCGAACGCGGCCTTGAAGTCGGCCTGGGTCAGCTCGAGCGCCGCCATATCGGGGGCCGAGAGGCCATCGAAACGGGCGGTGTACTCCAGCACCGCGGCGTCACCGCGCTTTTGCACGTCGGCCAGGATGTCGGCCACGCGCTGCTCGATGGCCGCGTCGGTGTCGGCCGACCAGTGCAGTCGGGCTGCGAAATCAGCCTCGAAAGTGGCCGCAGCGGTGGACAGACGGGCGGGAGCAGCTACCAGAGTCATAGTGTCAGTCAGTGGGTGGGGGTCAATTCTTTTCCGCAGGAATGGCCGAGGCGAACGCATCGATGATGCGGCGCAGCGGCGCCTGCTTGAGCTTGAGCGCGGCCTGGTTGACCACGAGGTGCGAGCTGATGTCCATGATGCGCTCGACCTCCACCAGGTGGTTGGCCTTGAGCGTGTTGCCGGTGGAGACCAGGTCCACGATGGCATCGGCCAGCCCGGTGAGCGGTGCGAGTTCCATGCTGCCGTAGAGCTTGATCATGTCCACGTGCACGCCCTTGGTCGCGAAGAAGTCGCGCGCGATGCTGGTGTACTTGGTGGCGACCTTCAGGCGCGAACCCTGCTTGACGGCACGGGCGTAGTCGAAATCGTTGCGCACGGCCACGCTCACGCGGCACTTGGCGATCTGCAGGTCCAGCGGCTGGTACAGGCCCTGGCCGCCGTGTTCGATGAGCGTGTCCTTGCCGGTCACGCCGATGTCGGCGCCGCCGTACTGCACGTAGGTGGGCACATCGGTCGCGCGCACCAGCACCACGCGCACGTTGGGCTGGTTGGTGGGCAGGATCAGCTTGCGCGACTTTTCGGGGTCTTCCAGCACCTCGATGCCGGCGGCGGCGAGCAAAGGCAGGGTTTCGTCGAAGATGCGGCCTTTGGAAAGCGCCAGGGTAATCATGCTGCTGCTCATGCTGTGATCCGTTCAATGTCCGCGCCGATGCCGCGCAATTTCGCTTCCATGCAGTCGTAGCCGCGGTCCAGGTGGTAGATGCGGTCCACCATGGTTTCGCCGTCGGCCACCAGGCCCGCGATGACCAGGCTGGCCGAGGCGCGCAGGTCGGTGGCCATCACGGTGGCGCCCGACAGGCGGGGTACGCCCTCGATGATGGCGACCTTGCCGTCGGTCTGGATCTTGGCGCCCAGGCGCACCAGCTCGTCGACGTGCATGAAGCGGTTTTCAAAAATCGTCTCGGTCACCGTGGCCGTGCCCTGCGCGATGCAGTCGAGCGCCATGAACTGCGCCTGCATGTCGGTGGGAAAGCCGGGGTACTCGGTGGTGCGAAAGCCCTGCGCCTTGAGCGTGGCGCCGCCCGCGCTCTGCACGCGGATGCCGCCGTCGACGGCCTGCACCTGCACACCGGCCTCGCGCAGCTTCTCGATCACGGCGTCCAGGTGGTCGGCGCGCCCATGGCGCAGCACCACGTCGCCGCCCGTGGCGGCCACGGCGCACAGGAAGGTGCCGGCCTCGATGCGGTCGGCCACCACGCGGTGGGTGCAGCCGTGCAGCTTCTCGACGCCCTGGATGCGGATGCGGCTGGTGCCGTGGCCTTCGATCTTCGCGCCCATGGCGATCAGCATCTCGGCCAAGTCGGAGATCTCGGGCTCCTGCGCGGCGTTCTCCAGCACGGTCTCGCCCTCGGCCAGCGCGGCGGCCATGAGGAAGTTCTCGGTGCCCGTCACCGTGACCATGTCGGTGGTGATGCGCGCGCCCTTCAGTCGCGTCCAGCCTGCGGGCAGCTTGGCGATCATGTAGCCGTGCTCGACCACGATGTCGGCGCCCATGGCGGCCAGGCCCTTGATGTGCTGGTCCACCGGGCGCGAGCCGATGGCGCAGCCGCCAGGCAGCGACACCGTGGCCTCGCCGAAGCGCGCCAGCAGCGGACCCAGGGCGAGCACCGACGCGCGCATGGTCTTGACCAGCTCGTACGGCGCCTCGGGCGTGTTCAGGCCGCTGGCATCGATGCGCACCGTGCCATCGTCGGCACGCGCGGCCGCCACGCCCATGTTGCGGATCAGCGTGAGCATGGTGCTCACGTCCTGCAGCTGCGGCACGTTCAGCAGCGTGACCGGCTCGGCCGTGAGCAGCGCGGCGCACAACTCCGGCAGGGCGGCGTTCTTGGCGCCGGATACCAGCACCTCGCCATGCAGGCGGCGGCCGCCGCGGATCAGGAGTTTGTCCATCTCGAAACCAGAAATATGAATAAAAAGTGCCGCCAGCGCTTTTCCATCAAGCGCAGGCAGCTATTAAAAGAGGAGCATTCCAGCAATCACCGGGGCTGCGCGGCCCATTCAGCGGGCGTGAAGGTCTTCATCGACAGCGCATGCACCTCGTCGGTGTGCATTTTGGCGCCCAGCGTGGCGTACACGCGCTGGTGCCGCTGGATGGCGCGCCGGCCGTCGAACTCGGCCGAGACGATGGTGGCGTACCAGTGGCGGCCGTCACCCTTGAGCGCGATGTGCTCGCAGGCCAGGCCGGCGGCGATGATGTCTTTGAGTTGGTCTGCGGTCATGTCAATTCCGAATTTTGTAGCCGGTGCGCAGCAGGTGGGCCGCCAGGGCGCTCACGGCCAGCCAGGCCACGCCCACGATGGAGAGACTGAGCCACGGCGAGGTATCGCTCTGGCCAAAGAAGCCGTAGCGGAAACCGTCGATCATGTAGAAGAACGGGTTGAGGTGGCTCACGGTCTGCCAGAAGGGCGGCAGCGACTGGATGGAATAGAACACGCCCGAGAGGAACGTCATCGGCACCACCACGAAGTTCTGGAACGCCGCGAGCTGGTCGAACTTGTCGGCCCACAGCCCGGCAATCAGCCCCAGCGTGGCCAGCAAGGCCGCCCCCAGGAAGGCGAACGCAAGAATCCACAGCGGCGCGGCGAACTCGGGCCGGGCGAACGCCAGCGTGACGATGAACACCCCCAGCCCCACCACCAGCCCGCGCACGATGGACGAGCCCACATAGGCCAGGAACCAGGCCCAGTGCGACAGCGGCGTGAGCAGCACGAACACCAGGCTGCCCATGATCTTGCTCTGGATCAGGCTCGACGAGCTGTTGGCGAAGGCGTTCTGCAGCACGCTCATCATCACGAGGCCCGGCACCAGGAAGGCGGTGTAGCTGATGCGGTCGTAGACCTTCACATGGTCTTCGAGCACGTGGCCGAAGATCAGCAGGTACAGCACGGCCGTGAGCACGGGCGCGGCCACGGTCTGGAAGCTCACCTTCCAGAAGCGCAGCACCTCCTTGTAGAACAGGGTCTGCCAGCCGGTCATCGTTGTGCTCCCACGCTCGGCACTGCGGTCTCCGCGCCGCCCCCCAAGGGGACTGCGCCCTGCCTGGGGCGGCCCGGCGCTGCGGCAGCCTCCACCCCCGCCAGAGGAATATTGGATGCCGAGGTGCCCGACATCACCTGCAGGAAAACGTCTTCCAGGTCGGGCCGGCGGATCTCCATGTCATGCACGTCCACGCCCGCCACCCGCAGCGCGGCCAGGTGGCTTTCGATCTCGGCCGCGTCGTGCGCGGGCAACTGCACGATGCGGCCCGTGACGCGGGCGAGCGCGTTGAGCGAAGGCGGCAGGACCGCATCGGTCTTGAACTGCAGGATGCTGCCGGAGGCCGCCTGCAGCAGCTCGCTCGTGCGGTTCAGGGCCACGATGCGGCCCGACTTGAGCATGGCGATGCGGCCACACAGGGCCTCGGCTTCTTCCAGATAGTGCGTGGTCAGCAGCACGGTGTGGCCTTCCTTGTTCAGGCGCGCCACGAAATGCCAGAGCGTCTGGCGCAACTCCACGTCCACGCCCGCAGTGGGCTCGTCGAGCACGATGATGGGTGGCTTGTGCACCAGCGCCTGTGCCACGAGCACGCGGCGCTTCATGCCGCCCGACAGCTGGCGCATGTTGGCCGTGGCCTTGTCGGCCAGGCCCAGGTTTTCCAGCAGTTCGTCGATCCAGGCTTCGTTGTTCTTCACGCCGAAGTAGCCGGACTGGATGCGCAGCGACTCGCGCACGTTGAAGAAAGGGTCGAACACCAGCTCCTGCGGCACCACGCCCAGCTTGCGGCGCGCCTGGGCAAAGTCGGCCTGCACGTCGCTGCCCTGCACCAGCACACGGCCGCTGCTGGCACGGGCCAGGCCCGCGAGAATGCTGATGAGGGTGGTCTTGCCGGCACCGTTGGGGCCCAGGAGCCCGAAGAACTCGCCCTCCTCGATGTCCAGGCTGACCTGGTTCAGTGCCTGGAAAGGGCCTTTGGGCGTGGCAAAGGTCTTGGAGATGGCTTGGAATGAGACTGCGGGCATGAAGCCCCTGATTTTACGGCCTTGCACCAAAGAGCGCCGACCGGGGTCTGGCACGGCCCCTGGGCCGTCGCCGGCCCGGCCTGCCGCCGCTGTCAGGACGCTGGCGCGAGCAGCGTGCCCACGCCATACAGCCCCGCCAGGCTGCGCAGGGCGGCGGGCAGGCCTTGGACGGCAAAGGTCTTGCCATCGTCGATCGCTTCGCGCCGGCATTCGAGCAGCACCGCCAGCGCCGACGTGTCAAACACCGCCAGCGCATGGGCATCCACCATGACGCAGGGCTCGCGGTGCGCCTTCAGGCCCTGCAGCAGCATGTGCAGGCACACCGTGGCCTGGCGGTGGGTCAGTTCGGCGGGCAATACCAGCATGTCAGTGCCCCATGGTGCCGCGCGCCGGCCGCGGCGCATGAAACCGGTGTGCCATTTCAGCCCTTGGCGCCGGCATTGCTCTTGTTGCGGGCCACCAGGGTCTCGATCAGGCCGTCGATGCCCTTGGCGTTGATCTCCTGCGCGAACTGGCCGCGGTAGGTTTCCACCAGCCACACGCCCAGCACGTTCAGGTTGTAGATTTTCCAGCCCGCACCGTCGCCGGGGGTTTTTTCCAGCCGGTAGTCCAGCTGGATCGGATCGCCACGGCCGACGATTTCGGTGCGCACCAGCACGTCCTTGTCCTCCGGGGCGGCCCGCAGGGGCTTGACCTGGATGGTCTGGTCGTTCACCTGCGCCAGCGCCCCCGCGTAGGTGCGCACCAGCAGGATCTTGAACTCGTCCTGCAGGCGCTTTTGCTGCTCGGGGGTGGCCTGGCGCCAGCCGGGGCCCACCGCCGCGGCGGTCATGCGGCGGAAGTTCACGTTGGGCATCACGGTCTTGTCCACCAGCGCGATGATCTTTGCCAGGTCGCCGCTCTGGATGGCCTTGTCCGCCTTCACGGTGCTGAGCACATCGGCCGACAGGCGCTTGATCAGCGCATCGGGAGCTTCATCCGCGGCCAGGGCGGCCAGGGGCGCGGCGCCCAGCGCGGCCACGGCCGTCAGGCACAGGGCCATGTGGCCCAGGGTACGTCGGTTCATCGTCATGATGTCTTCTACTTTCTCGGGAGCTGCGGGCGCCGGTGGCACCCGGCGTTCATTCATTGTGGGCGGCCAGCGCAGGCCCCGTGCGTCGCGCGGGTTGCGTATTGCAAGCAAGTGCAACACGCCTGCCCCGGACATGGCCCGCCACGGATTGCGCCACCGCCTCAGCGCGGAGGCTCTTCGGGCAGCACGCCATCATTGGCGTTGCGCTCGTCCTTGTCGTCGCCATTTTGCGCCGTGCCCGCCTGCTGCTGGCTGCGCACCTGCAGGAACACGTCGCGGGTGAAGCTGTACTTGTCCAGGGCGGCGCTGTCGAGCACGGACCCCGCGCGCAGCAGGTTGGCGCGCACGTCCACGGCACGCAGTGCATACAGCGCATTGCGGGCCGATACCGGGTCCACATAGCTCACCGCGTTGCCCTTCCAGTCGACGGGCAGGGCCAGCGTGTCGCGCACGGTGGAGGGGCCCAGGATCGGCAGCACCAGGTACGGGCCCGTGCCCATGCCCCAGTACCCCAGCGTGAGGCCGAAATCCTGCTTGTAGCGGTCGATGCCCAGTTCGCTGGCGATATCGAGCACGCCGCCCAGGCCCATGAAGGTGTTCACGTTGACGCGCATGAAGGTGGACGCGGCGGCTTCCGCCCGCAATTGCAGCACGTTGTTCACGAACGACCACACATCTCCCACGTTGGCGAAGAAGTTGCTGACGCCCGTGCGCACCGGTGCGGGCGTGGCTTCCTTGTAGGCAATCGCCACCGGCTTGAGCACCATCGCATCGACCTGCTCGTTGAAGTTGGTCATGCTGCGGTTGTAGGACTCCAGCGGGTCGCGCGGGTCCGGGTTGGCCACCGTGGCGCAGCCCGTGAGCAGTGCCGCTCCCAGCAGAAAGGCCAGCCACGCGGCGGCGCGGGCGGCGGGTTGGGAAAGCTTGGTCATCGTCGTCATTTCTTGTCACCTGCCCCTGCGGGCTTGCTGTTGCTGCCGTCTTCGGCCTTGTTGTAGAGGAATTGTCCGATCAGGTTCTCGAGGACCACGGCCGACTGCGTGGCGGTGACCATGTCGCCCGCCACCAGGTTCTTCTCGTCGGCACCGGCCTCGATGCCGATGTACTGTTCACCCAGCAGGCCGCTGGTGAGGATCTTGAGGGAGCTGTCCTTGGGGAAAGCGTAGCGGTTTTCCATCGCCAGCGTCACCCGCGCCTGGTAGGTCTTGTCGTCGAACGTGATGGACTCCACACGGCCCACCACCACGCCGGCACCGCGCACCGCGGCCTGGGGCTTGAGGCCGCCAATGTTGTCAAAGCGCGCGGTGATGCGGTAGCCGGGCTGGAAGTTCAGGCTCAGCAGGTTGGCCGACTGCAGCGCCAGGAAGACCAGCGCCACCGTGCCGAGCATGACGAACAGCCCTACCCAGAGATCGTTTTTGGATGGTTGCATTGTTTGATTTCTCCACTCCGGCGGCTTTTCGGGCCCGCCTCAGATACTGAACATCAGGGCCGTGAGCACGAAGTCCAGCGCCAGCACGGCCAGGGACGCCATGACCACCGTGCGGGTAGTGGCGCGCGCCACGCCTTCGGGCGTGGGCTTGGCGGCATACCCCTGCAGCAGCGCCACGAACGTGACGGTGAAGCCGAAGACCACGCTCTTGATCACGCCGTTGCCCAGATCGCGCCAGACGTCCACGCCGCCCTGCATCTGGCTCCAGAACGCCCCGTGGTCGACGCCGATCATGAGCACGCCCACGATCCACCCGCCAGCCACCCCCACGGCGCTGAACACCGCCGCCAGCAGGGGCATGGTGATCACACCGGCCCAGAACCGCGGCGCGAGGATGCGGCGCACCGGGTCCACGGCCATCATCTCCATGGCGGAAAGCTGCTCACCCGCGCGCATGAGGCCGATCTCGGCCGTGAGCGAGGTGCCCGCGCGGCCGGCGAACAGCAGGGCCGTCACCACGGGCCCGAGCTCACGCACCAGCGACAGCGCCACCAGCATCCCCAGGGCTTCGGAAGCCCCGTACCGCTGCAGCGTGTAGTAGCCCTGCAGGCCCAGGACAAAACCCACGAACAGGCCCGACACCGCGATGATGGCCAGCGAGTAGTTGCCCAGAAAATGGATCTGGTCGCGCACCAGCGATGGCCGCATGAAGGCCGCGCCCACCAGCTGCAGCAGCCGCGCGAACAGGCGGGCGGCCATGCCGATATCGGACAGTTTCTGGCGCACGGCGAAGCCCACGTCGGACGGCTTGTACCAGCTCATAGCACCCGCCCCCCGAACGGACCGAAGTCCTGCTCCACGGTCGGGCCCGCGTAGTGAAACGGCACGGGCCCGGTCGGCAGCGCGTTCACGAACTGGTGGACCAGCGGGTCGGCGCTCGCCCGCACCTCGTCGGGCGTGCCCTGCGCGGCCACCACGCCCGCGCCCAGAATGATCACATGGTCCGCAAGCCGGAAGGTCTCTTCCAGGTCGTGCGAGACCACGATGCTCGTGAGGCCCAGGGCATCGTTGAGCTGACGGATCAGCTGCGCCGCCGTCCCCAGGGAAATGGGGTCCAGCCCCGCAAACGGCTCGTCATACATCACCAGTTCGGGGTCCAGCGCAATGGCACGCGCCAGCGCCACGCGCCGCGCCATGCCCCCGGAAATCTGGCTGGGCATCAGGTCGCGCGCGCCGCGCAGGCCCACGGCATGGAGCTTCATCAGCACCACGTCCCGGATCAGCGCCTCGGACAGGTCGGTGTGCTCGCGCAGCGGGAACGCCACGTTCTCAAACACGCTCAGATCCGTGAACAGCGCCCCGAACTGGAACAGCATGCCCATGCGGCGGCGCGCTGCATAGAGCTGGTGGGTGTCCAGGCGCCCCACGTCGTCGCCATTCAGGAGCACCTGGCCAGCCTGAGCGCGCTGCTGGCCGCCGATCAGGCGCAGCACCGTGGTCTTGCCCCCTCCGGAGGCACCCATCAGCGCCGTCACCTTGCCCCTGGGCACCGCCAATGTCACGTCGCGCAGGATGACGCGGTCACCGTAGGAGAACGTGACATTGCGCAATTCGGCAAGGCAGGAAGACTCAGGCATGCAATGGAAGGGGTTCGGAAATCCGGAGAACGGGCGGCCGCGACGCATGGGAACATGCTGCGCTCACACAGCGGCGATGGTAGCTGAAGAAACATACATTCATGTATGTTTGCGTTTCAACGCCACCGCCGGCGGGGTCACGGGAGTTATCCCGCGTGCGGCAACCCCGGATTGACAGGCACCGATTGTGCCAATAAAGGCCGCCATCCGCTGCGCTCTGCTCCAAGGCCCTGACCGACGGGCGTCCTGGCCGCGCCGGTGGCGCTGCCGCTCCCCCGGGCGAAAAAAAAACGGCGCCCCAGGGCGCCGTTGTTGCAGTGCGACACTGCCTCAGCGCGGCAGGTCGGAATATCCCATCAGGAACTCATCCACGGCACGGGCGGCCTGGCGGCCTTCACGAATGGCCCACACCACCAGCGACTGGCCCCGGCGGATGTCGCCGGCGGCAAACACCTTGGGCGCGTTGGTCGCGTAGCCGCCATCGAAGTCCGTGGTGGCGCGGGCGTTGCCGCGGGCATCCTTGTCCACGCCAAACGCCTCCAGCACGGCGGCCACGGGGCTCACGAAGCCCATGGCCAGCAGCACGAGGTCCGCCTTGAGGATCTGCTCGGAGCCGGCCACCTCGACCATCTTGCCGTCCTTCCACTCGACGCGCACGGTCTTGAGGCCGGTGACCTTGCCGGACTTTCCGTCTTTCCCATCGCCGATGAACTCCTTGGTGGAGATCGCGAACTCGCGCTCGCAGCCCTCTTCATGGCTGGAGCTGGTGCGCAGCTTGATCGGCCAGTAGGGCCAGGTCATGGGGCGGTTTTCTTCTTCGGGGGGCTGGGGCATCAGCTCGAACTGCGTGACGCTCGCCGCACCGTGGCGGTTGCTCGTGCCCACGCAGTCGCTGCCGGTGTCGCCGCCGCCGATCACGATGACGTGCTTGCCGTCCGCGCGCAGCTGTCCCTTGAGCTTGTCGCCCGCGTTGACCTTGTTCTGCTGGGGCAGGAATTCCATAGCGAAGTGGATGCCGTCCAGATCACGGCCGGGCACGGGCAGGTCGCGCGACTGCTCGGCGCCGCCGGTCAGCAGCACGGCGTCGAACTCCTTGTGGAGCTGCTCGGGCGTGACGGTTTCCTTGGCCCAGTTGGTGACCTTGGAGCCCTTGCCCAGGCCGTCCTTGGGCGCGCCCACGAACACGCTGGTGCGAATGACCACGCCTTCGGCTTCGAGCTGCTTGACGCGGCGGTCGATGTGCGACTTCTCCATCTTGAAGTCCGGGATGCCGTAGCGCAGCAGGCCGCCCACGCGGTCATTCTTCTCGAACAGCGTGACGCTGTGTCCAGCGCGCGCCAGTTGCTGCGCGGCCGCCATGCCGGCTGGGCCCGAGCCCACCACGGCCACCTTCTTGCCGGTCTGGTGCTTGGCAGGACGCGCCTGCACCCAGCCTTCGTCCCAGGCCCGGTCGATGATGGCGTGCTCGATGGACTTGATGCCCACGGCGTCGTCGTTCACGTTGAGCACGCAGGCCGCCTCGCAAGGCGCCGGGCAGATGCGACCGGTGAACTCGGGGAAGTTGTTGGTGCTGTGCAGCACCTCGATCGCGCTCTTCCAGTCCTGGTGGTACACCAGGTCGTTGAAGTCCGGAATGATGTTGTTGACCGGACAGCCGTTGTTGCAGAACGGCGTGCCGCAGTCCATGCAGCGCGCGCCCTGCACCTTGGCCTGGCTCTCGTCGAGGCCGATGACGAATTCCTTGTAGTGCTTCAAGCGCTCGGGCACGGGCTTGTAGCCCTCTTCGATGCGCTCGTATTCCATGAAGCCGGTAGTTTTTCCCATGACGATGTCCTTGTCTATGAATGCTGTGCTGGTCTCTGCGGCATCGCCTTACTTGGCGGGGACCGCTTCTTTTTTGGTAGCAGCTACCGCTGGCGTAGCGGACTCCTCCAGCACTTTTCGTTCATAAATTTCAGCCAACGCACGCTTGTACTCGGTCGGGAAGACCTTGACGAACTTGCTGCGCGATGCCGCCCAGTTGTCCAGGAGCTCGCGCGCACGCTTGCTGCCCGTCCAGCGGTTGTGGTCCTCCAGCAGCTTCTTGAGCTGCGCCTCGTCGGTCTGGCCGTTGTGCCAGATGGCGCGGGGCACGCTGGCCTTCTGCTCTTCAGCCGGAAGGATGCGCTCCAGGCTGACCATGGCCATGTTGCAGCGCGTGTCGAACTGGCCGTCCTCGTCATAGACATAGGCCACGCCGCCGCTCATGCCCGCGGCGAAGTTGCGGCCCGTCTTGCCCAGCACCACCACCGTGCCGCCGGTCATGTACTCGCAACCGTGGTCGCCCGTGCCTTCGACCACCGCCGTGGCACCCGACAGGCGCACCGCGAAGCGCTCGCCCGCCACGCCGCTGAAGAAGGCTTCACCCGTGGTGGCACCGTACATCACGGTGTTCCCCACGATGGTGTTGCGCACCGCGTCGCCGCGGAAGTCGATGCTGGGGCGCACGATCACGCGGCCGCCCGACAGGCCCTTGCCCGTGTAGTCGTTGGCGTCGCCGATCAGGTACAGCGTGATGCCGCGCGTGAGGAACGCGCCGAACGACTGCCCGCCCGTGCCTTCGAGCTGGATGCGGATGGTGTCGTCCGGCAGGCCCTCGGGGTGCACGCGCGTCACGGCACCGGAGAGCATGGCGCCCACGGAGCGGTTCACGTTGCGCGCCACCTCGATGAACTGCACGCGCTCGCCCTTTTCAATGGCGGGCTTGCTGCGCTCGATGAGCTTGCGGTCCAGTGTGTGCTCGATGTTGTGGTCCTGCACGTCCACGTGGAAGCGCGGCACATCGGCGGGCACGTTGGGCTGGGCGAACAGGCGGCTGAAGTCCAGGCCACGTGCCTTCCAGTGTTCCAGTCCCTGGCGCATGTCGAGCAGATCGGTGCGGCCGATCAGGTCGTCGAACTTGCGGATGCCCAGCTGGGCCATGATCTGGCGCACTTCCTCGGCGATGAAGAAGAAGTAGTTGACCACGTGCTCGGGCTTGCCCGAGAACTTGGCGCGCAGCGCGGGGTCCTGCGTGGCCACACCCACCGGGCAGGTGTTCAGGTGGCACTTGCGCATCATGATGCAGCCCTCGACCACCAGGGGTGCCGTGGCGAAGCCGAACTCGTCGGCACCGAGCAGCGCGCCGATGGCGACGTCGCGGCCGGTCTTCATCTGGCCGTCGGCCTGCACGCGCACGCGGCCGCGCAGGCGGTTGAGCACCAGGGTCTGCTGGGTTTCGGCCAGGCCGATCTCCCAGGGGCCGCCCGCATGCTTGATGGACGACCAGGGCGATGCGCCCGTGCCGCCGTCATGGCCGGCGATCACGAGGTGGTCGCTCTTGCACTTGGTCACACCCGCGGCGATGGTGCCCACGCCGACTTCGGACACCAGCTTGGTGCTGATGCTGGCGTGCGGCGCCACGTTCTTCAGGTCGTGGATGAGCTGGGCCAGATCTTCGATGGAGTAGATGTCATGGTGCGGCGGGGGCGAGATCAGGCCCACGCCGGGCACGCTGTGGCGCAGCTTGCCGATGTAGTTGGAGACCTTGCCGCCAGGCAGCTGGCCGCCTTCGCCGGGCTTGGCGCCCTGGGCCATCTTGATCTGGATCTGGTCGGCCGACGACAGGTATTCGGCCGTGACCCCGAAGCGGCCCGAAGCCACCTGCTTGATGCGGCTGCGCAGGGAGTCGCCGTCCTGCAGGGGCAGGTCGACTTCGACGTTCTCGGCGCCGATCACGCTCTTGAGCGTATCGCCCTGCTTGATCGGGATGCCCTTGAGTTCGTTGCGGTAGCGCGCGGCGTCCTCGCCGCCCTCGCCGGTGTTGCTCTTGCCGCCGATGCGGTTCATGGCCACGGCCAGCGTGGCATGCGCCTCGGTGGAGATGGAGCCCAGGGACATGGCGCCCGTGGCGAAGCGCTTGACGATCTCCTTGGCGGGCTCGACCTCGTCCACGGGGATGGCCTTGGCAGGGTCGATCTTGAACTCGAACAGGCCGCGCAGCGTCATGTGGCGCTTGCTCTGGTCGTTGATGATCTGTGCGTATTCCTTGTACGTGTTCCAGTTGTTGGCGCGCGTGCTGTGCTGCAGCTTGGCGATCGCATCGGGGCTCCACATGTGCTCTTCGCCACGGGCGCGCCAGGCATATTCGCCACCGGCGTCCAGCATGGTCTCGAGCACCGGGTCGTCACCGAAGGCGGCCTTGTGCATGCGGATGGCTTCCTCGGCGATCTCGAAGACGCCGATGCCTTCCACGCGGCTGGCGGTGCCGGTGAAGTACTTGCCCACGGTTTCCGTATTCAGGCCGATGGCCTCGAACAGCTGGGCACCGCAGTAGCTCATGTACGTGCTCACGCCCATCTTGGACATGATCTTGGACAGGCCCTTGCCGATGGCCTTGACGTAGTTGTAGATGGCCTTGTCGGCCGACAGGTCGCCCGCGAGGTCCTTGTGCATGTCGGCCAGGGTTTCCATGGCCAGGTAGGGGTGCACGGCCTCGGCGCCGTAGCCGCCCAGCACGGCGAAGTGGTGCACTTCGCGCGCGGTGCCGGTCTCGACCACCAGGCCGGCCGTGGTGCGCAGGCCTGCGCCCACCAGGTGCTGGTGGATGGCCGACAGGGCCAGCAGCGCGGGGATGGCCACCTGGGTGGCGCTCACGGCACGGTCGCTGACGATCAGGATGTTGGCGCCGCCCTTGATGGCGTCCACGGCCTGCGCGCACAGCGAGGCGAGCTTGGCTTCCACGCCCTCACGGCCCCAGTCCAGCGGGTAGGTGATGTCGATGGTGGCGCTCTTGAACTTGCCCTGCGTGTACTTCTCGATGTTGCGCAGCTTGGCCATGTCGGCGAAGTCCAGCACGGGCTGGCTCACTTCGAGCCGCATCGGTGGGTTGACCTGATTGATGTCCAGCAGGTTCGGCTTGGGGCCGATGAAGCTGTTGAGCGACATCACGATGGCCTCGCGGATCGGGTCGATCGGCGGGTTCGTCACCTGCGCGAACAGCTGCTTGAAGTAGTTGTACAGCGGCTTGTTCTTGCCCGAGAGCACGGCCAGCGGGCTGTCGTTGCCCATGGAGCCGATGCCTTCTTCGCCGTTCCTGGCCATGGGGGCCATCAGGAACTTGATGTCTTCCTGTGTGTAGCCGAAGGCCTGCTGGCGGTCGAGCAGCGGCAAGGGTGCGGCCTCAGGGGTGGACGCGGTGTCGGTGCCCACGCTGTCGAGCTTGATGCGCAGGTTCTCGATCCACTGCTTGTAGGGCTTGGTGTTGACGATGTTGGCTTTCAGTTCGTCGTCGTCGATCATGCGACCCTGTTCCAGGTCGATCAGGAACATCTTGCCGGGCTGAAGGCGCCACTTGCGCACGATCTTGTTCTCGGGGATGGGCAGCACGCCGGATTCCGAGCCCATGATGACCAGGTCGTCATCGGTGATGCAGTAGCGCGAGGGGCGCAGGCCGTTGCGGTCCAGCGTGGCGCCGATCTGACGGCCGTCGGTGAACACGATGGACGCCGGGCCGTCCCAGGGCTCGAGCATGGCGGCGTGGTATTCATAGAAGGCGCGGCGGCGCTCGTCCATGGTGGTGTGCTGCTCCCAGGGCTCTGGGATCATCATCATCACGGCCTGGCTGATGGGATAGCCGGCCATGGTCAGCAGCTCCAGGCAGTTGTCGAACGTGGCAGTGTCGGACTGGTCAGCGAAGCTGATGGGATAGAGCTTTTGCAGGTCGGCCGCGAGCACGGGCGAGGCCATCACGCCTTCGCGCGCCTTCATCCAGTTGTAGTTGCCCTTGACGGTGTTGATTTCACCGTTGTGCGCCACGTAGCGGTACGGGTGGGCCAGGGGCCACTCGGGGAATGTGTTGGTGGAAAAACGCTGGTGCACCAGGCCCACGGCCGAGATGCAGCGCTCGTCCTGCAGATCCAGGTAGTAGGTGCCCACCTGGTCGGCCAGCAGCAGGCCCTTGTAGACCACGGTGCGGCTGGACATGCTCGGCACGTAGTACTCTTTGCTGTGCTTGAGCTTCAGCGCCTGGATGTTGGCGCTGGCGGTCTTGCGGATCACGTACAGCTTGCGCTCCAGCGCGTCCTGCACGATCACATCGTTGCCACGGCCGATGAACACTTGGCGCAGGATGGGCTCCTTCTTGCGCACGGTGGGCGACATGGGCATGTCGCGGTTCACCGGCACATCGCGCCAGCCGAGCAGCACCTGGCCTTCGGCCCTGATGGCGCGCTCCATCTCCTGCTCGCAAGCCAGGCGCGAGGCATGCTCCTTGGGCAGGAAGATCATGCCCACGCCGTATTCACCGGCGGCGGGCAGCGTGACGCCCAGCTTCGCCATTTCCTCGCGGTACAGCGCGTCGGGAATCTGGATCAGGATGCCGGCACCGTCACCCATGAGCTTGTCGGCACCCACCGCCCCGCGGTGGTCGATGTTCTCCAGGATCTTCAGGGCCTGCGTCACGATGTCGTGGCGCTTTTCACCCTTGATGTGGGCCACGAAGCCGAGCCCGCAGGCGTCGTGTTCGTTACCCGATGAATACAAACCGTGTTGTTGCAGGTGCTGGATCTCGGCAGCCGTGGTCATGGCGCACTCCTCATATTTTTCGCAGGGAGTGGAAGATTAGTGCATTGCAACATCTTTTGGCAAGCACATTAATTAGGGTCAGATTCTTAATAAATAACCGAAAATCAGCTCATCGTTTTTATTGGGGACATATCATTTTTGATAGCAATAAACCCTATGCGGTCTTCTGCATGGCCACGAATCATTCAGATTTATTGTGAAGTGCCGGCCGTCCCGCCTGCCCCCGGGTCACCCGACGCGGCGTGTTTTTTTGCAACTCTTGCACAAAGCCGGGGTCGCCCAGCGCCCAGCCGCTGACCACGGATGACGTCAGCGCGGCCTGCTCTTGCGATCCGATGCCCGCCTGAACCAGTGCGGCGTACGCCGCCTCGCGCGCAAACGGCGTGTTGCCCAGCGCCCAGTACAGGGCATGGGGCGTGAGCAGGCGGTCGTGGCGCAGGCCCAGCCAATGGGCGTGGCTGGACCACGCGTAGTCGCAGGCCTGCACCACCTGCCCCATGCGCACGGGGTTCAGATCTAGGTAGACCATGCACGGAAGCAGGTACCGCTCGGGCTGCAGCACCGTGGAGCGGTAGCGCCCCTCCCACAACGTACCGGTGCGGGCATGGCGACGGTTGAAATACTGCACATAGCGCCGCCCCACCGCCTGCATCATCTGCGGCAAGCCATCGACGGTGGTGGGAGTTGCCAGCAGATGGAAGTGGTTGTCCATCAGCACATAGGCATGCACAGCCACCCCGTATTTCTGAGCGTTGTCCGCCAGCAGCAATAGCATGCTCTCGAAGTCTTCGTGGTCGATGAAGATGCTTTGGCGGTTGTTTCCACGCTGGATGAGGTGGTGCAGATGACCGGGCAAGGTCAGGCGTGGCAGGCGGGCCATGGATGTCGATGGGAGCAAGGATGGGGGGCGATCATAAATCCGTCCCCGATTATCCCGTCCAGGCGGAGCCCTGCGTGCAGTGGGAGGCTAGTGTGGCACTGCGTCCGCAGCCACTGGCGTATCGCCAGCCTGCGGCTTCAATCCAAAACGCGCCCCCAGCGTCCTGTCGAGCCCGAACTCTTCCAGAATGGCGCGCAGCCGATCCGAGGCGCTGCGCTTTTTCTGGCCTGTGTACCGGGCAATGATGAGCTCGTTCTTCATGCTGTGCTCCCAGCCCACCAACTCCGTCACCGTGACCTGGTAGCCACTGGCCTCCAGGTACAGGCAGCGCAGCACATTGGTGACCTGGCTTCCCAGCTCGCGGGTGTGCAGCGGATGGCGCCACAGCTCGGCCAGTGGCGTGCGCGCCAGCTGCAGGGCCTTGCCCTGGCGCAGGCAGGCGGCCATTTCGGCCTGGCAGCAAGGCACCAGCACCATGGCCCGGGCGTTTTTCTGCAGGCCGAAGGCGATGGCATCGTCGGTGGCCGTGTCACAGGCATGCAGGGCGGTGACCACGTCGATGTGGGCTGGCAATTCATCTGCGCCAGTGGATTCCGCCACGGACACATTCAGGAACGACATGCGCTGAAAGCCCAGCTTGTGCGCCAGCACACGCGACTTTTCCACGAGCTCGGCGCGCGTCTCCACGCCGTAGATATGGCCACGCCCGAGCGCCTTGAAATACAGGTCATACAGGATGAAGCCCAGGTACGACTTGCCCGCGCCATGGTCTGCGAGCGTGAGCCCCTGGCTGGTGGTGGACAGCTCTGCGAGCAGTGGTTCGATGAAGTTGAACAGGTGGTACACCTGCTTGAGCTTGCGCCGCGAGTCTTGATTGAGGCGCCCATCGCGCGTGAGGATGTGCAGTTCCTTGAGCAATTCCACGGATTGGCCTGGCCGCAGCTCGGACAGTTCCCCGGTCGGGGCAGCCTTGGCCTTAGCGCCAGCACCACTACCCGAGGAGCCCGGCGCCTGGGAATGGGTGCGGGCAGCTTTCTCTTTCGCGGCTTTCGTCATTGCCATGGTCATCGCTCCGTATCTTTTACCGCTGGCGGTGCCGGCAGGGAGGCCCCAGGCCCTACGCTCAGAGCGGCCCAACCCAACATGCCTAGTTCTTGCAAAACCTCGATGTTCCGCTCGAAGATCGTTTCCGCCTCGGGGAACACCTCGACAGCGCGGTCGATGCTCTCTTCGCGCAGCAGGTGCAACGTGGGATAGGGTGAGCGGTTGGTGCAGTTGGTCACATCGTCCTCCCGCGTACCCGCAAACTGGAACTGCGGGTGAAAGCTGGCGATCTGCAGCGTGCCTTCCATGCCCACTTCTTCCAGCACGGCCTCCGCCTCTTCCAGGAAGTCGTTGAAATCCAGGAAATCATGGAGGCAATGGGGAAGGATCAGCAGCGTGGTGTCTCGCACCTCGGAAGGAATAGCCGCCAGGGCGGCAAGTTCACTGCGCAGTACCTCCAGAATCGTTGCCAGATCCCCAGTCAGCGCTACCGCGTAGTGAATCTGCCCCTTCACGTGAACGCCCTTTGCAAAGGGGCACAGGTTGAGGCCGATCACCGCCCGCTCGAGCCACTGGACCGTGTCGCGAATGAACAATGCGGCAGGCTCCTCGGAGCCCACCGTAGCCGTGGAAGGGAATGAAGTCATGGGGAGGCGCGCGAAGCGCAATGAAGTGCCTGCGGATTTTACCGGGCGCTATTGCCTCCGGCGACAGCCTCCGCCTGCAACGACACGCCCCACATGCGCACAGCCGCGCGCAGCCCTCAGTCGAGAAGTCGCCGCCCAGTAAGGCGCTCATGTTCGCGCGCCGCAAATCGGTCGGTCATGCCCGCAATGAAATCCGCCACCGCCCGTGCCCTCAACGGGCCCTGGTCTGCCGAGGCCTGCTCCGCGAAAGCTGCCTTCATCTCTTGCGGCGACACCGTGTAAGCCGCGAACAGGTCGCGAACCACTTCCTGCGCGCGGCCCGTGGTCTCCATCACACGCGGATGTCGGTACAGATTCTTGAAAAGAAACCGCTTGAGAACCTGGGAGCGCTCCCGCATGCCATCACTGAACATCACCAGCGCGGGGACTTGGCGAACTCCATCGACGCTGGCCGGGCCATGCCGTGCGAGCGCCGTCCGCGTGGTGTCGATCACGTCATAGACCTGCGCGCTGAGCATGCGCCGTATGGCCTCGTACAGCAGGCGCCGCTGGCGTGGCAGCTGGGCGAGGTCCGGATGCTCCGACTCGGCAGCAGCCCGGTACTCGTCGAACAATGGCACATCCTGCAACTGGTCCAGCGTGATCAGCCCCGAGCGCACACCGTCGTCGATATCGTGCGCGTTGTAGGCGATCTCGTCTGCCAGATTGCACAGCTGTGCCTCCAGGCTCGGCTGTTCGTGGCGCAAGAACCTCGCACCGACGCCATCGGGCTCTTCGTCTTCCAGCTGCCGGGCGTGCTGCCGGGAACAATGCTTGAGAATCCCTTCCCGCGTTTCGAACGTGAGATTCAGCCCGTCATACTGTGGATAGCGCTCCTCCAGCTTGTCCACCACGCGCAAGCTCTGCAGGTTGTGCTCGAAGCCCCCGTGCTCGGCCATGCAGCCATGCAGCGCGTCCTGGCCAGCATGCCCGAAGGGCGTGTGGCCCAGGTCATGGGCCAACGAGATGGCCTCTACCAAATCCTCATTGATGCGCAGTGAACGTGCTATGGAACGCCCGAGTTGGGCTACTTCCAGCGAGTGGGTCAGGCGAGTACGGAACAGGTCGCCTTCGTGGTTAAGAAAAACCTGCGTCTTATAGACCAGCCGCCGAAACGCTGTGGAGTGAACAATTCGATCCCGATCCCTCTGGTACTCCGTCCGCGTAGGCGCAGCTGCCTCAGGATAGCGCCGCCCACGGCTCACTGCGGGGTCGCAGGCATAGGGGCGGAGATCCGAGTTGCGCCCCCAATTGGGGGCCAGCGCTCCGTCTTTATCGAGCATTTCTAGCTACAAAAAAATAGCAGCAATCGGCATTGCAATTGCATCGCGTTTGTATCACTTGCAACAGGCATCGATCACGTCACGCACCAGACGGTCGGGCGCTGAACGCAGGGCAGCTCGGCCGGGACCATCGATGACGACAAAACGAATTTCGCCTGCTTCCGATTTCTTGTCCACGCGCATCAGCTCCAGGTAGCGTCCCGCGTTGTCGTTTGAATCAAGCACTGGTCCTTGGGTGGGCAGCCCAGCGCGGGCGATCAGCACCGTGAGTCGCTGCACAAAGGCCGCATCCACAAGACCCAGGCGATGCGACAGCTCAGCTGCCATCACCATACCGGCTCCCACACCTTCACCATGCAACCAAGCGCCATATCCCATTCCGGCTTCGATCGCATGTCCAAAGGTGTGGCCAAAATTCAGAATGGCACGCAAGCCCGATTCACGTTCGTCCTGCCCCACCACCCATGCCTTTATCTCACAACTGCGACGCACGGCGTGGACCAGCGCAGCGCGGTCGCGCGCCAGCAGGGCATCGATATGGGCTTCAAGCCATTCCATGAAAGCCATGTCCGCGATCGGTCCATACTTGATTACTTCCGCCAGACCCGCGCTGAGTTCGCGCGGAGGCAGCGTGTCGAGCACATCCAGATCGCACACCACCAGCTGAGGCTGATAAAACGCGCCGATCATGTTCTTGCCCTGCGGATGGTTGATCGCCGTTTTGCCCCCCACGGATGAATCCACCTGCGCCAGTAACGTGGTCGGGACCTGCACGAATGGCACACCACGCATGTAGCTCGCAGCGGCGAAGCCGGTCATATCACCCACTACACCACCACCGAGCGCAAACAGGACCGTCTTGCGGTCGCAGCCGCGCTCCAGCAGCACATCAAAAATCTTCTGCACGGTCTGCCAGTCCTTGTGTGCTTCGCCATCCGGCAACCGTACCTCATGAACCTGCGGGTAGCGCTCCGACAGCGCTGCCCTCAGTGCCGCCATATAGAGCGGGGCGACCGTTGTATTGCTCACAATCAATGCGGCACCGGCGCGCGGCAGGCCATCATAAGTGGTGGCACTACTCAATAGACCACCGCCAATCGCAATGCGATAGCTGCGGTCACCTAAGTCAATAGCGACTTCTTGGGCAGTAAGGGACATAAAAACGGTATTTTTACGACGACGCGATGCTTCGTCGCCAAAGCTATTGTGCATGCTGGAGATGCTGGCGGCGGCCCTATCACAGCGAGAGGGTTCCGGGCAAGCGCCTCGCAGCGAAAAAGATTCATCCCGAATGGCTTTGCGTACGCCAACCACGCCACGCAAGACCTTCATCTCGACTGCCAAAACCTTCATCCGGCGGAGAAGCCCAGAAACCGGCGTCACCACTGGCAAAAACTCGAGTCAAAAAAATCCCCGGACACGCCGGGGATGAAGTCATAGAAATCCTAACCAATTACCCACCCCCTCCTTCTCTATCGGAGGTGGCGGGCCAACTACTCAAGGGCACGTGTAATCTGCCGCCACACCACCAGGAGGTATTGAACCCGTCACAACGTCAACATTGAAAGTGCGAGTCACAGAGGTCACCCCCTTCGTCGCCGTTACCAAGAATCGTTGGCTACCACAATTAGTCACTTTCGGTACGCCATTCAAAACACCCGCCGTAGGCGATGTTCCGGCAGTCAACCACGCTGGCAAGCCCGCAAAGGACCATGTCACACCCGTTGTCGACGAGACGAACGAATAAGTGAAGTTTTTACCGACAGGCGCAGTTCCAAGTGAGCAAACCGCCGTGGAATTGCAATCGCCGATGGCAAAGTCTTCTGGCAGGCCGCCGACCACCTTGAATGTAATCGTGGCAGTTGCAGATATCTTGTTCTTATCAGTGGCAGTCACCGTAACGCGATACTCACGCTCTGCCGCATCTTGGCTTACCGTGCCGCTCAAAATACCCGTACTCGCATCAACGGTCAGCCCTGTTGGCAGACCGGTAGCCGACCAGGTGAAGGGGGGCAAACCGTTCTTCGCCTCCAAGTACGCCGTGAATGGAACACCCTTAGTAATGGTTCCCAAATCCTTGTTATCGATCGTAGGCGCAATTGTGCGCGCCGCCATCACTTGAATCGGGAGAATACCAACCATCGGCTCCGAGATGCCATTGCTGACATTGTTGTCAGCTCGATCAGCCGTCATCTCCAGGAAGATCGTACCGGTTTCCGTGCCACTCAGCAGCGAAAAGAGTGCAACCCCGCCAATCGAAGGCAACTGAAGCACACTGCCACTCTGGCTCCCCGCAACCAAACGGGCGCCTACGGCTGCGTCGGTTCCCGAGAGAATACGAACCTGCACATTCGAACCCGACGTGCTGCCAGTTGGCTGGTTCGCGTCATCCATGACAAACGCCTGAATGGCCATTTGATTCAGAATACCGTTCGCATTGAACTTGGTTCCCAGAATATCATTGACTTGGGCTGCCAGACGGACGCTGGCAGGCTTGCCCGTTGCACCTCCAACGGAAATCTCCACGCTGGCTGACTTTTGCTGCTTATCCAGCGGATCTTGAACCGTACATGTGATACGGGCATTTCCTGCTTGATCGCCTGCATGGAAATGAAAAGAATTGCCACCGGCGTTTGATCCTAGCGTGATATTTCGATAGGCATTGGGAATTTTCACTTTCCCACCATTGCCATCATCAACTTCTGTCTCGTGCTCCGCCTTGCCATCCAGATAATACAACGCACCGGAGTCCAAACCTCCCGCTACATTACACGCAAAAATATCTTCGCCACCAGGTATCGGCAAATTTCCCTTGCGAGCCTCAACATAAAGAGTCGTCGTGTAGGGTCGGTAAGCACCAAGGCCTGGCATCGTGTCGGCGATATTGATCGGCAACTGCGCCTTGTCCGCACGTAAAGTAATGCTGTAGTGCTCTTGGGTCTCCCCCGGGCTTCCACCACCTCCACCACACGCTGACAGCGCAATGGTTGTTGCGATCAGGAGAATTTTGAATCTTTTCTGCATTTTCTTTCCCTATAAATTTGCATCAACGAACCGCAGCACGTTCAGTAATCACCTTCGGCGTAATAAATATAAGCATTTCTTGCTTATTCGCTTGCTTAGTTTTTGTTTTGAACAAATTCCCAACACCTGGAATATCCCCCAGAAACGGAACTTTGGCTTCTGCATCATCTTCAAAAAGCTCAAAAATTCCGCCAATCACAACTGTTCCACCATTCTCAACCAATACCTGCGTTTTAATATGCTTGGTATTAATAGCTCGCACATTTTGCAAAATCTCCCCCGGACTGTCTTTATTCACATCCAGATCAAGAATAATATTTCCTTCAGGGGTTATCTGAGGCAGAACCTCCAACTTCAACACAGCCTTCTTAAAGGCTATAACGGTTCCGCCATTAGGAGCAGTCACTGGATAAGGGAATTCCGTGCCCTGTTCTATCGACGCCTTGGTCTGGTCAGCAGTCACAACGCGGGGGCTAGAAACGATCTTTCCCTTCCCATCTGCTTCCATGGCGGATATTTCCAGATTCAGGAATCTATTGGCAGCAGAGTTAAAAATAGAAATGGCAAAACTTGCGGGGTCAAAACCACCCTGCGCTTGAGCGGGAAGATTGACAAAATTACCCAGCGTATTTGCAGTTCCACCCGCTCCGGATGAAGCGACCGCGTTACTATAACTGGTACCGAAAGCTACGCTATTACCACCGCCAATATTATACCCACCTGTCCCACCTCTGTTTGCGCGCAGGTCCGTTGCCCCCAACCGAACTCCCAACGAGCGCCCAAATGTATCAGAGGCTTCAACGATTCGAGCCTCAATCATCACTTGCCGAACGGCGACATCCAGAGTTGCGAGCAATTGACGAACCTCTTCTAGTTTGCTGGGCGTATCGGTCACAAACAGCTGATTGGTTCGAGGTTCTGCGATGGCGCTACCACGCTCCGACAGGAATCTATTTGAAGTACCACCACTCCCTCCACTGGAGGTTGTGAGCTGGGTCACCATATCCACAGCCTTGGCATAGTTCATTTGATATGCTTGGGTTCTCAGAGGCTCAAGCTTTTGAATTGCCAATGCAGCTTCATAGTCCTTCTTTGTACGGTCATCAATCTCGTCCTTAGGGGCGATCCACAAAACCGTTCCTGACTTGCGCATGCCAAGACCCTTGGCATCCATGATGATTTGCAGTGCTTGGTCCCACGGCACATCCTTCAAGCGAAGGGTCAGTGAACCCGAAACAGTGTCGGAGGTTACAATATTGAAATTTGTAAAATCAGCTATTACTTGCAAAAGTGAGCGGACTTCAATATTCTGAAAATTGAGAGACAGCTTCTCCCCACTAAATCCAGGGCCTTGGGTGAGCTTGTTCAAATCCACTTTCTTTTGACGAATTTCAACTACAAACTGGCTATCACTTTGATATGCACTGTGCTCCCAATCGCCGACGGGATCGATCGTCATCCGCACTCTTTCACCTTGCTGTACGGTTGTAATGGCCTGCACAAGTGTACCAAAATCCCCCACATCTAATCGACGGCGCAGACCTTCGGGCAACGAAGATTTCAGAAAATCTACGACTAAGCCCTTGCCCTGTTGGCGTATATCAACCCCAACCTGACTGGATGGAAGCATCACGATGACCCGTCCGGAACCATCGCTTCCTCGCCTGAAATCCACGTCTTTTAATGCCTGAACATCATTATTTGAAGAATCTGAAAACGTTAGCGCCTGAGCAGGCTGAGATGAAGAATACGTTGAAGCAGCTGTTACCAAAGAAATCAACAACGAGCTTCCTTGGATTTCAGCTTGATAGGATGTCGATTGCTTCAAATTAAGAACGACCCGAGATCTATCACCAGCTTGAACTATATTTACAGATTTTACATTCCCCTGGCCGACTTCGATACTGTTTTTTCCGATTGCATTCGATGCACCAGGAAAATCCAAGGCAATGCGCGGCGGCGTTTGAATTGAAAAGCCTGTTGGGATTTCCTTAAGAGGCTCCAAAAAATCAATACGTATCACATCCACACCGTTCTGCACGCTCCCCGTCACAGAACGGATAACAGTATCTGCAAGAACCTCAAGAGGAGCCAGAATAGCGATTGAGAACCCAATCGCAATTCGACAAATTTTTACTATGTAAGCTTTCGAGTATTTCATTTTTTGCCCTCTTGCAGATCCAGTGAAACTGCGCGCTCAATCCAGTCACCTGTAGCGTCTTGCACGATCTCTCGCAGTTGAATTGAATTTTCGGTTATTTTTGTTATTTTCCCGTAATTTTGTCCGACATAGTTTCCGACCCGCACCTGATAAAGTAACTTGTCAACCTTTAAAAGTGCGGTAGGCATTCCTTTCTTATCCAGGCTACCAACCATGGCCATGACATCCAACGGATAAGCCTCGAGCGGCTCTTTTCGTCTAGCCATCTCTGGCGCGATGAGAGCGGCGTTTGAGGTAGATTGCGTAGACTCTCGGCGTAGCGCCTGCGTCAATTTCACCGCGTTAAAAGGCTCCACGCCCGAATCCATCGAATAGGCCTGAGGAATGAATTGCTTCGGTTCGGTCAACGGAGTAACGCGAGGCTTGGTTGTCGCGCGCAATTCAGACATCCATTGGCGCAACTCTTCGTCGCCCGATGTTCCACAGCCGCCCAATAATAAAGAGACGAAAACCAACCCAGTCAGTTTATAAGACGTCATTTTTTATTAGCCTTTATCGCCTGCTTCTGAGCCTGAATTTCTTCTGGATCAAGATACCTGAAAGTACGCGCCGTCGCTTCCATTGTCAGGACTCCGTTACCATCCTTTGCAACAGGAGTTATTGATATATTATTCAGAGTGACAATTCGAGAAAGATGAGCGATATCTGATGCGAACGCTCCCATATCATGGTACTTCCCCGTGACACGCACCTGGATTGGCAACTCGGCGTAATACTCCCTTGCGACCACTTGCCCCGGTCGAAACAGGTCGAACTGCAAGCTCCGACCGAGCCCCGCCTGATTGATATCGGACAAGAGCGCCGCCATCTCAGCCTTACTCGGCAACTGTTTTTCAAGCTGAATCACGTATTGCTGAACCTGCTCTCTCTGTCGCTTCAACGCCTCCAAGCTCACCGCCTTAATCAATTTAGATTGATAGTCCTG
The DNA here is from genome assembly GCF_041154505.1 of Acidovorax sp. A79. GTDB lineage: Bacteria > Pseudomonadota > Gammaproteobacteria > Burkholderiales > Burkholderiaceae_C > Acidovorax. The sequence goes on along the minus strand of NZ_AP028672.1, from coordinate 4,318,717 downwards.
ACGAAGAACTTGCTCCTTCGCCACTTCAGCAGTGAGCTCCACCTCATACTCATTGATTTTTACGAACCATAAGATAGTTGCTACAGCCGCTGCAATAAAGAAGCAAAGTAGCACCTTAGGGACTACCGGCCACAACGAAGGATCTTTAGGGTCCAGGTTTCGAAATTGCCTAGAAAGACCGTCCTGCAGAGCAACGAAATCAATATTTGCCTTTGATTTTTTTGCCATGTTTATTTCCCAATCGCGGCGCTGGCAGCGTCTTTTACTTTTTGTGCTTCCCCGGTGCGCATCAGCCGGAAGCGCAGATTGAAGGATGAGACCCGGCGCTGATCCTTGGAGGAAAGCGCAACGTTACTTGCCACAATCTCTACCAATTCCGGCTTCGACAACCAAGGAGTGTTATCCGTGAGGTTTCGGAGCATTTCAGAAACACGCTCATTGGATTGAGCGACACCTTGCATGGCAATGACCTGCTCAGTTTGCTTGATGCTGGTCACATACGCACCCTCCGGTATCTGGCGCACAAGCTCATTGAGCAAATGAACGGGCAGATTGCGGTCAGATTGAAGATCTTCCACAGCTTTTTGTCTTGCCCGCAGAGCAGCAATCTCATCTTCAATCGTCGCGATTTCCTTGATCTGCCCTTCAAGAATTTTAATTTCGCTCTGCAAGAATGTATTTCGCTCCTGCTGAGCTGTGATCATCATCTGAAACCACCAGTAAATCGCACCCGCAATAGCCAAGCCGATGAGAAACGATGCAAACATCGTGGCCTGAAAGGCCTCTTTTCGACGTTTGCGCGCAGCTTCCCGGTGAGGAAGTAAGTTGATCAATATCACTGCAGGAACCTCCGCATGGCCAGACCGCATGAGGTCAGATACGACGGTGCTTCACGCACCATTTTTTTCAAACGAACGGAACTTCCAATTTCCATGCCGTCAAATGGATTGACGGCGCTGCACGCGAATCCGGTCTGCTGGGTCACTGCTTCTGTCAGGCCTGGCAATGGAGCAGATCCTCCGGCCAACATGATGTGATCAACGCGGTTGTGGGGTGTACTCGTGAAGAAGAACTGCAATGCCCGGCCAATTTCTTGTGCCATGCTGTCTACAAAAGGTCGAAGGACGGCAGATTGATAATCTTCAGGAAGGTCACCATTTCGCTTCTTGCTTTCGGCCTCTTCGATGGAGAACCCGTACTGGCGAACAATCAGTTGGGTAAGTTGCGCGCCACCGAATGCCTGGTCGCGGTCGTAAAGTACTTCCTCGTTGCGAATGACCTGCATGCTCGTGGTCAGGGCTCCCACTTCAAAAAGCGCGACCATGGCATCCACCCCCTTCTTCGGCAACGCTTCAATAAGGCGGCCTGCGGCCAGACGGGACGCATGGGATTCAATGTCCACCACCACCGGCTTGAGCCCGGCTGCCTCCGCCAGACCTTGCCGGTCCTGTACCTTCTCGCGGCGCGACGCGGCAATGAGGACGTCCACATCGCCAGGAGCGTTCTTGCTGGGCCCGATGACGCAGAAGTCCAGACTCACTTCGTCGAGTGAGAAGGGAATGTATTGATTGGCCTCGGACTCGACCTGAACTTCGAGTTCCTGCTCTGTCATCCCGCCTGGCAGCGTGATCTTCTTGGTGATGACAGCCGACGGCGGCAGCGCCAAGGCGACGTTCTTCGTGCGCGTGCCGCTTTTCTTGACCAGTCGGCGCAGGGCATCAGCGACCTCATCGAACTTCTCGATGTTGCCATCGGTGATCCACCCGCGCTCCAGCGGCTCGATCGCACAGCGCTCCAGCACCAGACTGCCCGCCTTATCACGCCCCAGCTCGACCAGTTTGACGCTGGAAGAACTGATGTCGATTCCCAGCAGCGGCGCAGACTGGCGACTGAACAAAGACCCCATTGAGCTCAAGATTGGTCCCCTGTAACTTGCCAAAATGAGGCAACAAAACTTAACACTTCACATGAATGCTATCAGTAAGATAGTTCTCCAGCAAAGATTTTTCCCCGCGTAACACTTGCGGAGCGTTGCCAAAAGCAGACGAATTTTTCGCGCTTTGCAAGACCGTTTGGGGAGGGTGGCGCGCCTTTTGGCGACCTGCTCATCGCACGGCGCTGCGATTTTCCGTGCTCAGGAGCAGACATTTTTATAATGGGGGGTTCCTACCCATCCGGAGCGATATGCCGCCCTCTCCATCGAAGTCCACCGACAAGCCGGACTCCTCCCCCGCTCCCCACCGTCCCACCTGGCTTCGTTGGTTCCTGCGTGCAATCCTCTGGATCGCAGGCTTGGCAACTGCAGCCGCTTTCGGGCTGGCGCTGACCATCGCCGTGGCCCTGGCCGTCGCCTACCCGAACCTGCCGGACATTTCCGATCTCGCCGACTATCGGCCCAAGCTTCCCCTGCGCGTCTATTCAGCGGAAGGTGCTTTGCTCGGCGAATTTGGGGAAGAGCGCCGCAATCTCACCCCCATTGGAGAAATCCCCAAGGTCATGAAGGACGCAGTATTGGCCATTGAGGATGCCCGCTTCTTTCAACACGGCGGCGTTGATTACAAGGGCGTGGTTCGCGCTGGCCTCGCCAATCTGGGCCGCGTGAAAAGCCAGGGGGCATCCACTATCACGATGCAGGTTGCACGCAATGTTTACCTCTCTTCAGAGAAAACATTTACACGCAAAATTTACGAAATCTTACTGACATTCAAGCTAGAGCATTTACTGAGCAAGGATCAGATTCTTGAAATTTACATGAATCAGATTTATCTCGGCAATCGCGCTTATGGATTTGCGGCGGCCTCGGAGGCGTATTTTGGCAAGCCATTGAAATCCGTGTCGGTGGCGGAGGCTGCCATGCTGGCCGGCCTGCCCAAGGCGCCCTCCGCGTACAACCCGATCAGCAATCCGAAACGGGCGCGCTCCAGGCAGCTGTACATCATCGAGCGCATGGAGGAGAACGGATTCATCACAGCCCAGCAGGCCACGGACGCCAAGAAGGAAGAACTCAAAATCCGGTCAGGACCGGACAACACCCGGATCCATGCGGAGTACGTCGCCGAGATGGCGCGCCAGCTGATCTTCACGCAGTATGGCAACGAGGCCTACACACGGGGATTGAATGTCTACACGACCCTCAACGCGGCAGAGCAGGAAGCTGCCTATGGGTCGCTGCGCCGGGGCATCATGGACTACGAGCGGCGACAGCAGTACCGGGGGCCGGAGAAGTTCGTGGCCTTGCCCGCCGCAGCCCAGGAGGTCGAGGATGCCATTGACGACGCATTGGCCAATCACCCGGACAACGGGGATGTCCTCTCCGCCGTCGTTCTGGAAGCCTCTCCCCGCAAGATCATTGCGGCCCGGGCCAATGGCGACAACCTCGAGATCACCGGCGACGGCCTGAAGCCCGCGCAGTCGGGCCTCAGCGACAAGGCACCGCCGAACATCAAGATTCGCCGAGGTGCGGTGATCCGGGTCGTGAAGACCCCCAAGAACGCCTGGGAGATCACACAACTGCCTGAAGTCGAGGGCGCGTTCGTGGCCCTGGACCCGCGCAGCGGGGCCATCCGGGCCCTGGTGGGTGGGTTTGACTTTGACAAGAACAAGTTCAATCACGCGGCCCAGGCGTGGCGCCAGCCGGGGTCGAGCTTCAAGCCCTTCATTTATTCCGCAGCGCTGGAGAAGGGGTTCACGCCCGCTACGGTCATCAATGACGCCCCGCTGTTCTTTGACGCCGGCGTCACGGGTGGCCAGCCGTGGGAGCCCAAGAACTACGACGGAAAGTACGACGGGCCCATGAGCATGCGCACCGGCCTGGCCAAGTCCAAGAACATGATCTCGATCCGGATCCTGCAGGCCGTGGGCCCCAAGACGGCCCAGGAATGGGTGTCGCGTTTTGGCTTCGATGCGGAAAAGCACCCGGCCTACCTCACGATGGCCCTGGGCGCGGGTTCGGTCACGCCGCTGCAGATGGCGACCGCCTATTCCGTGTTCGCCAATGGCGGATACCGTGTGAATCCCTGGCTGATCGCCAAGGTCACGGACCACAAGGGCCGCGTGATCTCGGAAACAACGCCACCGGTGACCAGCGAGCAGCCCCGCGCCATCGACGCCCGCAACGCCTTCATCATGAACAGCCTCCTTCAGGAGGTGACACGGTCCGGCACCGCCGCGCGCGCGCAATCCACGCTCAAACGCCCGGACCTTTACGGAAAGACTGGCACCACCAATGATTCGGTCGACGCCTGGTTCGCCGGCTACCAGCCCACCATCGCCGCCGTGACCTGGATTGGTTACGACACGCCCCGCAACCTCGGAAGCCGCGAAACCGGGGGCGGACTCAGCCTGCCGGTATGGATCAATTTCATGGAACGCGCGCTCAAGGGTGTGCCTGTCATGGAACCCACGATGCCGGCTGGCGTCGTCAACGTCGGCGGGGAGTGGTTCTACGAGGAGTACGCCCGCCACAGCGGCATCTCCAGTGTGGGCATTGATGACCGCTCTGCGTCACCGGCGGTGGCCCCGCACGCACCGCCCCCGGCGGAGGAGCGAAACCGCATCCTGGACCTGTTCCGCAACTGACACGGCCGGGACTATCAGAGGCCCAGCCTGGGGGGCAGCAAGCTTGAGCCAGGCTGAGGCGGTTTCCCTAGGCCGAGAACTGCAGCGGCAGGCCCGCTTGCCGGGCTGCGTCCCGGCTCAGGCAGTCAAAGAACTCTCCCGCGCCCTTGGTGTCTTGCCATGCCTGGCCATCGAAACGGTAGTGGTAGCCACCGGAGCGCGCCGCCATCCAGACCTCGTGCAGCGGCTTTTGGAGATTGATCACGATCTGGCTGCGGTTGGGGAAGGTCAGCGTCACCATGCCCCCCGAGCGCTGGGCGTCCACATCGGCCTCGGTCGCGTCGTTGATACGATCACAACTGCGCTCGACGGCCAGAAGCAGTTTTTCGGCGTGGTCCAGGAATTCAAGGTCGGTCATTACAATTTGCGCATGTTGATAGCTTCCCAAATTCTAGTCAGGACGCTTGTCCTTGCCGCCAGTACGGCGGCCCTTGCCGGCTGCGGCCAGCGAGGCCCCCTGTATCTTCCCAGCAGCCCCGCGGCTGCACAGCGCGCAACCCTTCCGCAGACCCTGACACCCAGCGTCGGCACGACCACGCCCGCCCAGGCACCGGCGGCGGCCGCGTCGCAGCCGCGTTAAGCCGCGGCGAATCGCCGGCAGGGGCCTGCGGCCCACCTGGCTGCCACCACCAATGCCGAGGTGCTTGATTTCCATCAAGGACACCTCGAAGGGTCAATCGTACAGTCCGTGCTTTATCGCACTGCAGGATGGCCATGGCCCTGGAACTCTACCGCGACAAGAATCACGCTTGTCTGATGTTCACCGACCTCATCGAGGAAGACGGCCAGGCCGTGCAGGCCAACCAGTTCCTGATCGTGGACGACGACACGGGCGCCATCATCGATCCCGGCGGCAACCTCGCTTTCAACGAGCTGTTCATGGGAATGACCAAGCATTTCCCGCCACACAAGCTGTCGTACCTGATCGCCTCGCACGCGGACCCGGACATCATTGCCTCGCTGGACCGGTGGATGACCAGCACCAAGGCAGACCTGGTGATCTCGCGCGTGTGGGAGCGTTTCGCCCCGCACTTCACCAAGGTCGGCAAGACGGAGAACCGGGTCATCGGGGTGCCCGACAGCGGCGGCCACCTGCCGCTGGGCCGCCATGAACTGGTGCTGCTGCCTGCGCATTTCATGCATTCCGAAGGCAATTTCCATTTCTACGACCCGGTCAGCCGCATCCTGTTCACGGGCGATCTGGGGGTGTCCATGATGTCCGGTGCCGAGGCACGCGTGCCGGTGACCGACCTCAAGGCACACATCCCGCGCATGGAAGGGTTTCACCGCCGCTACATGGTCTCCAACAAGATCCTGCGGCTGTGGGTGCGCATGGCGCGGCAGCTCGATATTTCCATGCTCGTTCCGCAGCACGGCGCGCCGATCATCGGCAAGCAGGCCATCAGCGACTTCATGGACTGGATCGAGAACCTGATGTGCGGCATCGACCTGTTCGACGATCGGGCCTACCAATTGCCCACCAGCTACATCGATCCGGTGACCCGGCAGCTGCGGCCCGGGCTGGGGCGGTAGCACGGGCCGTTTGCTCGATCTTCAATAAAAACAGGGCCTGGCGCTTTACTGGTCAGCGTAGATAGCTATATATTTTATAGCAATCGACCTAGCATCCCATCCGCATTGCGTTACCGGGCCCCAGCGGCCGTCCGGCGGGGAGCCGCCGCCCCCTGCGCCGCCTGCCGCTTGCGCAGCCGGTGCCACAGCCGCCAGCCGAGCAGGGCCGCGAGCACCACCGCGTAGACCGCCACCTCGCCAAAATCGTTCTTGCCCGCGCGCATCCAGAAAAAATGCAGGATGGCCAGCCCCGCCACCGCGTATACGCTGCGGTGCAGGGCCTGCCAGCGCCTTGCACCCAGCGCCTTGATGGCGCGGTTGAACGACGTGGCGGCGAGCAGCGTGAGCACCAGCAGCGCCAGGGACCCCACCAGGATGAAGGGCCGCTTGACGATGTCGCGCACGATGTCGGCCACATCAAAGCCCATGTCGAACCAGGCGTAGCTCAGCAGGTGCAGCAACCCATAGAAGAACACGAACAGCCCCAGCATGCGCCGAAAGCGCGCGAGCTGGGGCGTGGAGGCGAGCACGCGCAGCGGTGTCACCGCCAGCACCAGGCACAACGCGCGCAGCGTCCAGTCGCCCGTGGCGCGGATCAGGGCTTCGGCAGGGTTGGCCCCCAGTTCGTTGGCGGCCGCGGCATACACCAGCCAGGCCAGCGGAAGCAGGCACAGCACGAACACCCCGGGCTTGGCGGCAGGATGGAGCAGCAGTTTTCGCATGGGGGCAAGGGCCGGGCCGGGCTTTCGCCACCGGACGTGACGGCGAAGCCGGGCGGACGCGGCGGTCAGTAGAACTTCTTGAGGTCCATGCCCGCGTACAGCTGCCCCACCTGGGCTTCGTAGCCGTTGAACATCAGCGTCTTGCGCTTCTTGGCAAAGAGGCCGTCTTCGCCAATGCGCCGTTCGGTGGCCTGGCTCCATCGGGGGTGGTCCACCTCGGGGTTCACGTTGGAGTAGAAGCCGTACTCCTGCTTGGCCGCCTTGTTCCACGCCGTGCCTGGCTCCTTCTCGACAAAACGGATCTTGACGATGCTCTTGGCACTCTTGAATCCATATTTCCAGGGCACCACCAGGCGCACCGGCGCGCCATTCTGGTTGGGCAGCACTTCGCCGTACATGCCGAACGCCAGCAGCGTCAGCGGGTGCATGGCCTCGTCCAGGCGCAGGCCCTCCACATAGGGCCAGTCAAGCACGCGCGAGCCGACAAACGGCATGGTGGCCTTGTCGGCCAGCGTCACGAATTCCACATACTTGGCGCTGCCTTGCGGCTCCACCCGCTTGATCAGTTCGGACAGCGAATAGCCCACCCATGGAATCACCATCGACCAGCCCTCCACGCAGCGCAGCCGGTAGATGCGCTCTTCCTGGGCACTGAGCTTGAGCAGGTCTTCCATGCCGTACTTGCCAGGCTTCTTCACCAGCCCTTCGACTTCCACGGTCCATGGCGTGGTCTTCAGGGTGTGAGCGTTGCGGGCGGGGTCGGCCTTGTCGGTGCCGAACTCATAGAAGTTGTTGTAGGTGCTCGCGTCCTTGTAGTCGGTGAGCTTTTCCATCGAGATGGCGCCTGGTACGGTGGACTTCGCACTGGCCAGCGCCACCAGCTTGCCAGGACGCGCGACAGTTCCCTGCTGTGCCAGCGCCTCGCGCCCGGCCCAGGCGGCCAGTGCCGCGCCCGCCGCCCCGCCGGCCATCAGCCGGAGCATCCTGCGCCGCTCCTCGTACACCGAGCGGGGCGTGATCTCGGAGGAATGCGGGTGGTTGAAACCCGGTTCGCGGGATGGAATCAGCATGGGTGTCTCCGGTGGTTCTCGGTTGAAACGGACTCTGCGATAGAGCGGAACAACTGCTAGTTCGTTCCCTGGGCCGTTCAGGTTACACCGAAGACACAATAGTTGCAGGCGCCGCCTGCCTGCCGGGCAGGGGCGTGCGGGCAGCCGCGGGCCTACAGCGTGCCGTAGCTGTGCAGCCCGCTCAGGAACATGTTCACGCCCAGGAACGCGAACGTGGTCACCGCCAGGCCGACCAGCGCCCACCAGGCCGAGACGGTACCCCGCAGGCCCTTCATGAGACGCATGTGCAGCCAGGCCGCGTAATTGAGCCAGACGATCAGCGCCCAGGTCTCTTTCGGGTCCCAGCTCCAGTAGCCGCCCCAGGCCTCGGCCGCCCACAGCGCCCCCAGCACGGTGGCGATGGTGAAGAACGCAAAGCCCACGGCGATGGACTTGTACATCACGTCGTCCAGGATCTCGAACGACGGCAGGCGCGCCGCGATGCGCTTGCGGCCGAAGAGGATGCCCGCCACGATGAATGCCGAGATGCCGAAGTACACCATCCAGTAGCTGCCGCCGTTCTCGGTGGCGCCCTGGCGGAACACGATGGGCTCGAAGCACAGGACCACGCCCAGCAGCCACAGGGGGGCCAGCTTGTACCAGCGGGTTTCGGTGGCCTGCTGCTTGATGAGGTAGGCGAACGCCACCATGGCAGCCAGCGCGAACGTGCCGTATCCGATGAAGTTGGCGGGCACGTGCAGCTTCATCCACCAGCTCTTGAGCGCGGGCACCAGGGGCTGGATCTCATGCGCCTCGCGCACCACGGTGTACCAGAGCAGAAAACCGACCGCCGCGCTCACCACCAGCATCACAAAGCCGCCCAGGGCGCGGGTGTCGTACTGCTGCTCGTAGTACAGGTAGAACGCCGCCGTCATCCAGCAGAACAGCACGAACACTTCATACAGGTTGCTCACCGGGATGTGGCCGATGTCCGGGCCGATGAGGTAGCTCTCGTACCAGCGCACCAGCGTGCCGATGAGCGCCATGGCCACGGCCACCCAGGCGATGCGCGAGCCGAGCATGCCCATGGTCCTGCCCTCGCCGCGCGAGAACATGCCGATCCAGTAGAACGCGGTGCTGATGAAGAACAGCATGCTCATCCAGAGGATGGCGGACTGGCTCGACAGGAAGTACTTGAGGCCGAACACCGTGTCCGCGCGCGCCAGGCTGCCCGCGCCGTCCTGCTGGTACAGGCCGATGGCAAAAAGCGCCACCGCCGTCACCACCAGCATCAGCACGCGCAGCGGCCGCCAGAACCAGCCCAGCCAGATGGTGCAGGGAATGGCACCCAGCAGGATGCCTTTTTCGTACACATCCATGTAGCTGCCGTAGCGCTGCAGCGCATAGAGGCCGCCCACCGCCACGATGGCCGCGAACAGCCAGTCGAACCAGTTGCGGCGGGCGAAGAACCCCTCATTCAGGGTGATCGCGGTATTCGTGTTGCCGGTGGCGGTGTTCATGCGGTGCCTTCCGGGGCCTTGCCGGCCCCGATCAGTTTCTGTGCGAGCTGTACAAACTCCTGGTCCCCGTCCATGGTCTTGCGGTTCGTGGACAGCGCCATGGTGGCGTGGCTGCCGCCGCCCTGCGGCGCCACCCAGACCCAGACGCGGCGCTCGCGCACGTACAGCATGGCAAAAACACCGAGGATCAGCAAGGCGCAACCCAGATAGACAATGTTCTTGCCAGGGGCTCGGGCCACCTGGAACACGCTGGCCTGCACCTGGGTGAAGTCCTTGAGCTCGAACGCCAGTGGCGCGGGGTAGATCTGCGCGTCGCTGAGCGACAGCACGGCCTGGGTCATGAAGCCCCGTGTCTGTTCATCCTGCGGCAGGCGCGGCAGGCCCGCGTTCTGGCGCGACAGCTGGGCCACCTCAAACAGCGTGCCATTGAGAATGCGCACCAGCACTTCGCCGGCGCGCGCGCGCTCGGCCTCCGGCACATTCGCCTCCATGAAGTCCGAGACCGCCTGCAGGCCACCGGTGGGCTTGCCGTCCACCATGCCGCGTCCGGCGAACAGGGCCAGCGCCCGCGATGCGGACTGCTGCAGCTGCTCGGCCAGATCCGTGCGCGAGGCATCGATGGCCTGCGCCACATAGCGGCGCACCGCCTGTTCGCGCGCCGCCGGGTCGGCCAGAGCGGCCTTCAGGCGCATGAAGCCGTCCATGCCGCCCTTGTCATCGGCCGGCACGCGAAGGTATCGGAACGGTTCCGCCGGGCTCTCGCGCACCCCCAGCAGGAACACCGGCACGCCGTCCCCCGTGTCCACGGGCAGCATGTAGTTGTGGAACTCGCGGGCCTGGCCCGCCGCGTCGCGCAGCTTGTAGCTCACGCTGGGGCCCACGTTGCGCAGCTCCTTCTTGGTCACGGTCTTGTTGGCCGCGCCCAAGCGGGACTCCACCGACTCGCGCAGGTCCACCTTGCGCACATCGACACCGGTGCCGCCCGGGCCTGCCCCGCCGAAGTTCTCGACATTGATGGTGCGCAGCGCCGTGAATTCCAGCGTCAGCGTCTCGCTGCCAGTGCCGCCGCCGTTGTTGGTCAGCTGGGTGGAATTGCCCACCACGCCCTCGACATCAAAGGCCTTGGCGCCTGCCACCATGGGCACGGCCCGCAGCTTCAGGTGCGAACCACCGTCGTCGAAGCTCGACTGGTAGATCTCGATGCCGCGGTAGCTGGCCGGGTGGTTCACCTCCACGCGCGCCGGGGTCTTCTCGCCCGTGGCCTTGTCATGGATGACGATCTCGCTGGCAAACAGCTTGGGCATGCCGGTGGAGTAGTGCTCGACGATGAATTTCTTGAGTTCGATGGCGAACGGCAGGTCCTGCAGCAGCACGCCGTCGGACTGGTTCAGGATCGCCGTGCTCGACTGCGTGCCCTCCGCCACGAGCAGGTTGCCGCGGAAGGTCGGGTTGCGCTCCGACAGGCGGTGCTCGGGCTTCACATCGGCGATCAGCCCTCCGCCCTGGTACGGGGTCTTGCCGCCCAGCAGCATCTGGGCGCGCACGATGAGGTCACCGTCCAGCAGGCCACCCACGCACACCAGCACGATGGCGCTGTGCGCCGCGATGTAGCCCAGCTTGTTGGCAGCCCCCGCCTTGGCGGCCACCATCCAGCCGGTACCGGGGCCGGTGGCCGTGTCGCGCTGCTGCAGGCGCACTTTCCAGCCGCCGCCCGCCAGCATGGTGCCGATGCGGCGCGCCTCGGCCTCGGCGGACCCGCTCAGCCCTGCCTCGGCCTTGTGGTGGAAGGCCTTGAGGCTTTGCTCCCGGATGTTTTCCTTGTAGACCTTCAGGTCGATGAGGATCTTGGGCGTGTTGCGGGCAATGCACAGCGAGGTGCTGACCACCAGGAACGCCAGGATGAGGAGGAACCACCAGGCGCTGTAGACCGCGTTGAGCTGGATGGCGCCGAACAGCTCGGCCCAGAACGGCCCGAACTGGTTGACATAGTTGACCGCCGGCTCATGCTGCTTGAGCACCGTGCCGATCACGGAGGCGATGCAGATCACCGTCAGCAGCGAGATGGCGAACCGCATCGAGGACAGCAGTTCGATCCCTGCGCGCAAGGCCTGGGAACCAGACTGGATGCGAAGGCCTTGGGTGTTGTCGGACATGGATGGAAACGTGGGCTTCGGGGCGCGAAAGAAAGAAAAAGGGCGGGACCATCTGTGCGATGGGCCCGCCCGTTTTGGGATTGTTATTGGCGGTAGGTTCCGTGCGGCCCGGTCTTTCGGGCCACAAGATTGACGAAAATCAAATCGCTCAGCGCAGGCCGGCGATGTAGTCGGCCACGGCCTTGATTTCCTTGTCGTTGAGCTTGGCCGCCACTTGCGTCATCTGGATGCTGTTGGCGCGCGAGCCGTCGCGGAAGGTGTTGAGCTGTGCCACGGTGTAGTCAGCGTGCTGGCCCGACAGGCGGGGGTACTGCGCGGGGATGCCGGCACCGTTGGGGCTGTGGCAGCCCGCGCAGGCAGCGATCTGGCGGTCGGCGATGCCGCCACGGTAGATGCGCTCGCCCAGGGCGACGAGGTCCTTGTCCTTCGCGAAGCCGGCCTTCGCGGGCTTGGCGGTCACCCAGTACGCGATGTTCCGCATGTCGTCATCCGACAGGGCACTGGCGAAACCCTTCATGACGGCGTTGTTGCGCTTGCCGGACTTGAATTCCTGCAGCTGCTTGACCAGGTATTCGGGGTGCTGCTGCGACAGCTTGGGGTTGGCCGCGATGGCCGAGTTGCCATCGGCGCCGTGGCAGGCGGCGCACACCGCGGTGTAGCTGGCCTCGCCCTTGACGAGATCCGGCTTGGCCGCTTTGGGGGCATCGCCCGCCGCAAAGGCCGAAATAACAGGTGCTGCCAGTGCGGCAGCCGTCAGCAAGGAGGCGAGCAACTTCATATCGAGGGTCTGTGTTTATGTGCGCAAAACCTCGCGATTCTACAATGAGGCTCCCTCGCATCCCAATTCCCCATGACGACATCTCCTACCGCGCCAGTTGCTGGCTCCCTTCCGCCCGCACCTGACGCCAAGACCGCCATGGGCTGGATGCACACGGCCAAGTTCCTGACCACGGCCGCGCAGCTGCACCACCTGCCGCCCATCGACGTGCCCGAAATCGCCTTCGTGGGCCGCTCCAATGCGGGCAAATCCACCTGCATCAACACGCTCACCCAGCAAAAGCAGCTCGCGTTCGCGTCCAAGAAACCCGGGCGCACCCAGCACATCAACCTGTTTTCCCTGGGCAAGCAGGGCGTGATGGATGCGGTGCTGGCCGACCTGCCCGGTTACGGCTACGCTGCCGTGTCGCGCTCGGACAAGGTGCGCTGGCAGCAGGTGATGGTGAACTACCTGGTCAGCCGCCCCGGGCTCACGGGCATCGTGCTGCTGTGCGACCCGCGCCTGGGCCTGACCGAGCTGGACGAGGCCCTGCTCGAAGTGGTGCGTCCGCGCGTCGAAGAGGGCCTCAAGTTCCTCATCGTGCTGACCAAGGCCGACAAGCTCACCCGCGCCGAGCAGGCCAAGGTGCTGTCGATTACGCGACTGAACGCGGGCGGTGGAGAGGTGAAGATGTTCTCGGCCCTCAAGAAACAAGGCGTGGACGAGGTGGCGCAGCTGCTGTGGCAATGGGCACACCCGGTACAGCCGGCCGCCCCTGCAGCAGCGCCCGACGGCACCGCCGCACCGGAAGCCCCTGAGGATTCTCAGCAAAATTAGGCACGGCGCTTGTCTGTCATGCGCTGCTAGCTATTCAATTCATAGCATCATGATCCAGACCCGCTCCGTCACCCTGCCCCACGGCATCACCCTGCACTGCCGCGTGACCGGCGTGGCCGGCCGTCCGGTGCTGCTGCTGCTGCACGGTTTCCCGGAAGGCGCCTTCATCTGGGACGAACTGCTGCTGCACTTCGCTCGGCCCGAAAACGGCGGCTACCGCTGCATCGCACCCTACCTGCGCGGCTTCGGGCCCTCCAGCAGCCCGGCCGAGGCCGAGGCCTACCGCGCCAAACACCTGGTGCAGGACCTCGCGGCCCTGATCGCGGCCGAGTCCCCGGGCGGCCCGCTCGAATGCCTGGTGGCGCACGACTGGGGCGGGGCCGTGGCCTGGAACCTGGCCAACCAGCAGCCGGGGCTGATGAAGCGCCTGGCCATCATCAATTCGCCCCACCCGGGCACGTTCCTGCGCGAGCTGCAGCACAGCCCCGCGCAGCAGGCCGCCAGCCAGTACATGCACTTTCTCTGCCGCCCGGACGCCGAGGCGCTGCTGGCCGAGAACGACTTTCGCCGCCTGTTCGGCTTTTTCGACGCACCGGACGGCCGCGTCCCCGCCTGGCTCACCGAGAGCGTGCGCGCCCAGTACCGCGCCCTGTGGCAGCAGGGCCTGACCGGTGCCTGCAACTACTACCGCGCCAGCCCCCTGCGCCCACCCCGCGAGGGCGACGACAGCGTGCAGGCGATCACCCTGCCGGACAGCATGCTCACCGTGGCCGTGCCGACCCTGGTGCTCTGGGCGATGGACGACCCGGCCCTGCTGCCCGGGCTGCTCGACGGCCTGCCGGGCTGGATTCCCCAACTGCAGCTGCACCGCGTGGAGCAGGCCTCTCACTGGGTCGTGCACGAACACCCCGAGCGCGTGGCGATGGAGCTGCGGCACTTTTTGCAGCAAAAATGATAGCTGTCAGCGCTTGAAGCGTAAGCGCTGCAGCCTGTTTGAACCCAGTGACAACGGGTGCCTCGCCTGTCCGCGCCCGCGAGCGGCCAGCCAGCAGGAGCCGGCTGCGCCTGGCTTCATTCAGTACACCGAGCCTTCGCCCTCGGGCCGCGTCTTGAAGCGCTTGTGCACCCAGTAGTACTGGCCGGGCGACACATCGATGTAGCGCTGCAGATTGGCGTTCATGAGGGCGGTGTCCGCCTGCACGTCGTCGGTGGGGTAGCCGGGCCAGGCAGGCGAGATCTCGGCCACATAGCCCGTGGGCGTGAGGCGCGTGACCATCGCGATCACCTTGGCCCGCCCCAGCCGCGCAAAGCGCGACAGCGACGGCACGGTGGCGGCCTGCATGCCGTAGAACGGCACGAACAGCGAGTCGTTGCGGCCGAAGTCCATGTCGGGCAACAGGTACAGCAGGCCACCCTTGCGCAGATTGGCGATGATGGGCTTGACCCCGTCGTTGCGGTTGAGCATGCGCACGTCGCCAAAGCGCTGGCGCCCCTCGCGGAACCAGGCATCCACGGCCGGGTCCGGGTGGGTGGAGAAGATCGACGTGAACGCGCGCGACGTGTGCAGCGTGAGCGCCGAGCCGCCCGCATCCATGCCGTAGAAATGCGGCGCGAAGATGATGGTGGGCGTGTCGCCCTCCAGCTCGTTGAGCGCTCCCCGCAGCTTCACGCGCTCGAGCACCACATCCCGGGGCGCGAACCACAGCCAGCTGCGGTCCAGCCACGACTGGCAGAACACCACGAAGGTTTCCTGCGCCCAGGCACGGCGCTGCTGCTCGCTGGCATCGGGATAACACAGCGCCAGATTGCGTAGCGCCACACGCCGGCGCGGCCCGGCCAGCACGAACAGGATGCGGCCGATCAGCCAGCCCATGCCGCGCAGCACCGGCAGCGGCAGGCGCGCCAGCACGCGCATGAACCAGACCCCCAGGCGGCCCGTCATGCGGCCACCTCGGGCGCCGCGGCGGACTCAGCGCGCGGCTGCTTGTAGCGGGCGTAGCCCCACAGGTACTGTTCGGGGCATTGGCGGATGAGGTGTTCCATGGCCTGGTTGATCTGCAGGACGGCGACGTCGATCTGGTCGGACAGCGGCTGTGCCAGCGGCTCGAAGTGGGTGACGAAACCCCGGCCCCAGGGCAGGCGCTCGCAGCGCGCCAGCACCACGGCCGCGCCCGTCTGCTGGGCCAGGCGCACGGCCAGGGTCATGGTGTAGGCGTCCCGGCCAAAGAAAGGCGCCCAGTGGCCCTGCCCTTCGGGCGGCACCTGGTCGGGCAGCAGGCCCACGGCCTCGCCCCGGCGCAGGGCCTTGATCATCTGGCGCACCCCCGCGAGCGTGGTGGGCACGGCGAGCATGCCGGGCCGGTTGCGCGCGGTTTCCATCACCTTGGCCAGCCAGGCCTGGCGCGCGGGACGGTACAGCACGGTGATGGGCCCGCGCTCGGCGCTCCAGCGCCGGGCCGCGGCCTGCGCCGACAGCTCGAAGCACCCCTGGTGGGGCGTGAGGTACACGATGCCGCGCCCGGCCGCGTAGGCCGCCTCGACGCAGGCCTCTCCCTCCAGCCGGCAGGGCATGGGCGCGCCCAGCCACAGGCGGGGCAGCTCGGTCACCATCCGCCCCGCATGGGCCACGGCCGCGCGCACGGTCCCGAACGGATAACCCGCCAGCGCCACATTGGCCAGGAAGCGGCGCCGGTAGGTGGGCGAGGCGGCGAACGCCACCCAGCCCATGGCCGCGCCCATGATGTGCAGCAACCACAGCGGAAATACGGAAAAGAATCGGAAGACGACTGGCATTAAAATGGATGGGTCGCTGAGTTAAATGAGCAACTTGCAGGGCGACGTTAAATAAATCTGCTAAAGCGTTCGCCAAAGCTCCTTCGGGGTGAGGGCAACGCCCCAAATGCCGGAACACAGGAGTTTATTCAAATGGCGAACGACTTTCTCTTTACCTCGGAATCCGTCTCCGAAGGCCACCCCGACAAGGTGGCCGACCAGATCTCGGACGCGATTCTCGATGCGATCTTCAAGCAGGACCCCCGCTCGCGTGTCGCCGCCGAAACGCTGACCAACACCGGCCTCGTGGTGCTGGCCGGCGAGATCACCACCAACGCCCACGTGGACTACATCCAGGTGGCGCGCGACACCATCAAGCGCATCGGCTACGACAACACCGACTACGGCATCGACTACAAGGGCTGCGCCGTGCTCGTGGCCTATGACAAGCAGTCCAACGACATCGCCCAGGGCGTGGACCATGCGTCCGACGACCACCTGAACACCGGCGCCGGCGACCAGGGCCTGATGTTCGGCTACGCCTGCGACGAGACGCCCGAGCTGATGCCCGCGCCCATCTACTACGCGCACCGCCTGGTGGAGCGCCAGGCCCAGCTGCGCAAGGACGGCCGCCTGCCCTTCCTGCGTCCCGACGCCAAGTCGCAAGTGACGATGCGCTATGTGGACGGCAAGCCCCACAGCATCGACACCGTGGTGCTCTCCACCCAGCACCACCCCGACCAGAGCGAAACGCAAACCAAGATGAAGGCCTCGTTCACCGAAGCCATCATCGAAGAGATCATCAAGCCCGTGCTGCCCAAGGAATGGCTGCAGGACACCCGCTACCTGATCAACCCCACGGGCCGCTTCGTCATCGGCGGCCCGCAGGGCGACTGCGGCCTCACAGGCCGCAAGATCATCGTGGACACCTACGGCGGCGCCTGCCCCCATGGCGGCGGCGCCTTCAGCGGCAAGGACCCCACGAAGGTGGACCGCTCGGCCGCCTACGCCGCCCGCTACGTGGCCAAGAACATCGTGGCCGCCGGCCTGGCGCGCCAGTGCCAGATCCAGGTGGCCTACGCCATCGGCGTGGCCGAGCCGATGAACATCACGGTCTACACCGAAGGCACGGGCGTGATCTCCGACGAGCGCATTGCCGCGCTGGTGAAGGAGCAGTTCGACCTGCGACCCAAGGGCATCATCCAGATGCTGGACCTGCTGCGCCCGATCTACGAAAAGACGGCGGCCTACGGCCACTTCGGCCGCGAAGAGCCCGAATTCAGCTGGGAAAAGACGGACAAGGCGGCGGCACTGCGCGCAGCAGCAGGGCTGTAAAACCCGCCGCGCGAATCACGCGCCGTAAGCCCTCCCCGGCCCCAAGCCGCAACGCCCAGGCGTTGCGGCTTTTTTTCGCGCTGCGTCTGGCAGCCGCGCCCAGGGGCCCTCTCCTACAGCGGCAACCCGCCCGGGCTGACGGCCGCGCCCCCGCCCCACCGGTATCGTTCCTGCACACCCTCACGCAGCCCCGGGCTGCTCTTCAACCCCCGCAAGGAGCGACCATCATGCTGAAGTACGCCATCATTTTTGCCCTGATTTCCCTGGTTGCAGGTGCGCTGGGCTTCACCGGTGTGGCTGCCGGCGCCGCTGGCATTGCCAAAGTGCTGTTCGTGATCTTCCTGATCATCGCCGTGGTGTTCGTGGTCCTCGCCGCCGTGGGCGTGGGCGCCGCGCGCAAGGCGCTGAAGTAGCCGCCACGGCTTGGTTGCACCCCCACGATCCACGCACAAGAAAAGAAATCAGGAATCCCATGGCCCTCAACATCTTTGAAGCGCTGCGCGAAAGCCACGAACGGCAGCGCGCGCTGTGCAAGCAGCTGGTCGATACCAGCGGCGACACGCCCGAGCGGCACGACCTGTTCGAGCAGCTCAAGACAGAACTGCTGGCGCACGAGCTGGCCGAGGAGCGGCATTTCTACATTCCGCTGATGGCGCACGATGCGGGCGTTGATCTATCCCGCCACGCGATCTCCGAACACCACCAGCTCGATGAACTGGTGGAATCGCTGGAGGATGCCGACCCCGCAACGCCCGCCTGGCTGCCGCTGGCCAAAAAACTGGCCGAGAAGGTCGAGCACCACCTGGAAGAAGAGGAACACAAATTCTTCCAGATGGCCGGCAAGCTGCTGACCGAAAAGCAGAAGATGCAGCTGGCCAAGGAATACCTGGCGACCTACGAAGAAGCAAAGACGACGACTGCCTGAGCGGCGACGGCACCCTTCTCACCCCATGTGAAGACAGTGCGTGAATTGCGTGTCGCGCCCCCGCGGGGGAACGTGATCAGCGCCTCAGGCCACCGCTTCCTCGGCCTGCACCACGCAGTTGCGGCCCCGGGACTTGGCCACATACAGGGCGGTGTCCGCGCGCTTGATGAGGGCATGGGCGTCTTCGTGGTGGTCCCAGGTCGCCACGCCAAAACTCGCGCTCACATGGCCCACCGAATCGAAGGGCGCGCCGGCGATGCGGGCACGCACGGCCTCGGCCATGGCCATGGCGGCGTCCACCGGGGTTTCCTTGAGCAGGATGATGAACTCCTCCCCGCCGAAACGCGCCGCGCAGTCGGACGAGCGCAGCAGTTCGCGCACGCGCAGTGCCGTGCTCTTGAGCACCACGTCGCCCGAATCGTGCCCGAAGGTGTCGTTGATGCGCTTGAAGAAGTCGATGTCGAACATCACCACCGACAGGTGGCTCTTCTTGATGCGGGTGTCGGCCATCTCGGTCTCCAGCCGTTCGAAGAAGCGGCGGCGGTTGACCAGGTCGGTCAGGAAGTCCTTGGTGGCCAGGTCCTCGAGCTTGCGGTTCAGGCGCGCCATGGGCTCGATCACCAGCGAGGACAGCGACAGGTTCAGCACCACGAACAGCAGCACGAAGCTGCCCACCAGCGCGCCCATCACGGTATAGAAGGTCTGGCGCGCCTTCTCCAGCGGGAAGTACATCGGCACCTTCACCACCTGGATGCCCACCGTTTCGTTCATGCCCCAGCCAAAGCCGTTCTTGTCGC
Source organism: Acidovorax sp. A79 (assembly GCF_041154505.1). Lineage (GTDB taxonomy): Bacteria > Pseudomonadota > Gammaproteobacteria > Burkholderiales > Burkholderiaceae_C > Acidovorax. The sequence goes on along the minus strand of NZ_AP028672.1, from coordinate 4,299,661 downwards.
CATACACCTTGAGCATGGTGGGGGGCGCCACGGCCGGTGTGCTGTGGCAGGCCATGCACTGGGCCTGCTTGATGGTGATGGGGCGGGCCACGTACAGGGCGCGGTGCATGCCCTCGCCCACCTCGCCGGAGACCTCCTTCTTGAGGTCCGCGCGGCCTTCGCGGAAGTCGCCGATGATGCGCTCCTCCCATTCCGTGGCGCGGTCGCGCAGATTGGTGGGATTGAGCACCGCCTCCTTGTACTCATACCCGGGAAAGCGGCTCTGCAGGCGACGCAGGGTCTCCGTGGCGGCATAGGCTGGCACCGTCTGGGGGAGGAATTTTTCCGCCAGCGTCACGTCCAGATGCGGCTTGACGAGCTCGGTGGTGTAGTCGCGGATCGCCATGGCCGCATGCATCATGATCTGCGAGTTGTGCTGCACCTCCTCGATCGCCGACTGCTGCAGGAAGCGGTGCACGTACAGCCCCGCCCCCACCACCGCCAGCAGCAGCACACCCGCCAGCACCAGATTGAATTTCAGCCGCAAAGACATGGATGACCCTCAGGCGCCAGCGTCGGGCCGGCTTGTTGTTGTTGGCGGTGCGGCGGCGGCCCTCCCGGCCCGCCGGCGCGCACCCACCCTTCGTGGGACACAAAGTTTGCGTTTGTGCCAGATTTCCCCGGCGCGGTCCAACTTTTTCGTTCGTTCGTTCGTTCGTGCGCGCCGCCGCCGCCGCCAGGGCGCTACAGCCCCCGTGCGCTCAGCGACAGGCTGCGCCGGTAGGCGGGACGCACCCGGTACAGCTGCGCGGGCCGGTGGGCGCCGCCGGTCTGCAGGGCACCGGGCAGTGCCTCCAGCATCGCGAGCTCGTCCATCTTGCGGCGAAAGCTCACCTTGTTGATCGCCTCGCCCAGCACGGCTTCGTAGACCGCCTGCAGCTGCGGCAGCGTGAAGGGCTCGGCGCACAGGTGCACGGGCATGGACGAATACTGGCTCTTGCTGCGCACGCGCAACACGGCGGCGTCGACGATCTGGCGGTGGTCGAACGGCAACGGCGGCAGGCCGCCGTCCACGGCCACCAGGTGCACACGGCCCTCCGCCTGGGCCAGCGTCCCGGGCGGGACCAGCGCACAATACGCCACCGCCAGGGACCAGCCCCGCGGGTCCCGCACCGCGCCCGAGAAGGTGGCCAGCTGCTCCAGATAGGGACTCTCCAGGCCCGCCTTGGCACGCAGCACGCGGGCGGCGGCGGCCTGGGCGTCCACATCGTCCTGGGCGTGGATGTAACCGCCCGGAAGCGCCAGCGCCTGGGCGAACGGCGCGTGCTCCCGGCGCACCAGGGCCACCTTCAGCACCCCCTCTTCCAGGGTCAGCAGCACCACATCCACGGTGCAGATCACGGCACAGGCGCTGTCGTCGTTCATGGGGGAAGGCACATGGTTCATTGCAGAGATATACGAACGAGGCTACCACCGGGCGGCGCAAACCCCAAGCGCTTGCGTGCTGGCCGCTGGCGCACAGCGGAAACATGAGGTTTCACATTGGTTAGTTGCATTATTAACCTAACAAACCTACACTGTTCCCATACCGAAGGAGAAGCCCATGGCCCGCAATATCCAGCTGCTGGTGATCGACCCGCAAAACGACTTCTGCGACCTGCCGGCCGATTGGCAACCCCGCCAGCCGGACGGCACCCGCACGATGCCCAGCCTGCCCGTGGCTGGCGCCCACGCCGACCTGCGGCGCGCGGCCGCCTTCATCCGCGCGCAGGCGGGGCGGCTCGACGCCATCACGGTGACGCTCGATTCGCACCAGCGCTTCGACATCGCCCACCCCGGCTTCTGGCAGCAGGCCAACGGGTCGGCCGTCGCGCCCTTCACGCCCATCACGGCGGCCCAGGTGCGCAGCGGCGCCTTCACCCCCCGCAGCGCCGCCGCACTGCCCCGCACGCTGGCCTACCTGGATGCGCTGGAAGCCCAGGGCCGCTACACGCTCATGGTCTGGCCGGTGCACTGCGAGATCGGCAGCTGGGGCCACGGCGTGCATGCGGACGTGCTGGCCGCCTGCGGCGACTGGCAGCTGCAGCAACAGCGCGCGGTGCACCACGTGTTCAAGGGCACCAACCCCTGGACCGAGCACTACAGCGCCATCCAGGCCGAGGTGGTCGATGCCACCGACCCGGACACCGCCCTCAACACCCGCCTGCTCGCGGCGCTCGACACCGCCGACCTGCTCCTCATCGCCGGCGAGGCCAGCAGCCACTGCGTGCGCGCCACCACCGAACACATCGTGCAGCACCTGCCCCGCCTGCAGGCGGCGGGCGCCCGGCCCGGCCACATCGTGCTGCTGACCGACTGCATGAGCCCCGTGGGCGGCTTCGAGGCGCAGCACCAGGCCTTCCTCGACGCCATGCGCGCGCAGGGCGTACAGCTGGCCACCAGCACGGAAATCGGCCTCTAGCGCTTGCGGAACAAGCGCAAAAAGCTATAAAAACAGGAGCATCATCATGACCCGCATCATCACCAGCCTGCTCGACACCGACCTGTACAAGTTCACCATGTGGCAGGCCCTGCTGCACCGCCATCCGCAAACACAAAGCGAATACCGCTTCGTGTGCCGCAACCAGCCCCTGTACCCGCTGGCCGAGCTGCTGCCGCAGGTGAACGCCGAGCTGGACCACCTGTGCTCGCTGCGCTTTACCAAGGGCGAGCTCGACTACCTGGGCGGCCTGCGCTTCATCAAGAGCGACTTCGTCGACTTCCTGCGCCTCTTCCAGTTCCAGCGCAACTTCATCGAGGCGCGGGCCGAGGGCGACGCGCTGACCATCGTGGCCCGCGGCCCCCAGGTGCACGTGATGGGCTTCGAGATCTTCGTGTTGGCCATCGTGAACCAACTGTACTTTCGCCGCTTCGACGCGGCAGCAGCGCTGGCCAGCGGGCGCGAGCGCCTGGCCGCCAAGGTACAGCGGTTGCAGGACCTGGCCCGGCAAGCCACCTTGCGCCACCCCTTCGAGCTGTTCGACTTCGGCCTGCGCCGCCGCTACAGCGGCGACTGGCAGCGCGAGGTGGTCAAGACATTTGCAGAGCAGACACCCCAGTGGTTCAAGGGCACCAGCAACGTGCTGCTGGCGCGCGATTTGAACCTGGTGCCCATCGGCACCATGGCGCACGAATACCTGCAAAGCTACCAGGCTTTGGGCGTGCGGCTGCGCGACTTTCAAAAGGCCGCGCTGGAGGACTGGGTGCAGGAGTACCGGGGCGACCTGGGCATCGCGCTGACCGACACCGTGGGCATGGACGCCTTCCTGGCCGACTTCGACCTGTACTTCGCCAAGCTGTTCGACGGCCTGCGCCACGACTCGGGCGACCCGGTGGCCTGGGGCGAAAAGGCGCTGGCGCACTATGCCAGGCTGCGCATCGACGCGCACACCAAGCGGCTCGTGTTCTCCGATGGCCTCGACCTGGAGCGCGCCCTCATGCTGTACCGCCACTTTGGCGACCGCACGCAGCTCGGGTTTGGCATTGGCACGAACCTCACCAACGACATGGGCGCAGACCACAGGCCCCTCAACATCGTGATGAAGCTCACGCACGCCAACGGCCAGCCCGTGGCCAAGCTCTCGGACACGCCCGGCAAGACGCTGTGCGACGATGAAACATACTTGGCATACCTGCGCCAGGTCTTCAGCATTGCATAAGAAGCCCCCCTGAGTCGCTTCGCGCCTTCCTCCGGGGAGACGACGCCCTCACTGCGGGGCGGCCCTTGCTCGGCGTCCCTGGCATGGGCTGCGCCCGTGTCGGCGGCTGCCGACGAAATCGAACCTTAGGATGAATGACACCATGCTCCGCATCACCATCGCCCAGCTCAACTTCACCGTCGGCGACATCGAGGGCAACGTGGCCCGCATGGTGGCCGCCGCACAGCAGGCGGCGCGCGAACAGGCCGACCTCATCGTGTTCAGCGAACTGTCGCTGTGCGGCTACTACCCCGGCGACATGCTGGAGGAAAGCGCCTTCCAGCAGCGCATCGAGGCCGGCCTGGCCGCGTTGCAGCAGGCCTCCGCCGGGCTGCCGCAACTGCACTGGGTGGTGGGTGCGCCCACGCCCGCGCGCGGCCCCGGCAAGCGGCTGCACAACAGCCTGCTGGTGCTGCAGGGCGGCACCGTGCGCCTGCAATACGCCAAGCAGCTGCTGCCCACCTACAACATCTTTGACGAGCGCCGCCATTTCGAGCCGGGACCCGACGTGGCCAAGGTGCTGCGCATCGGCAACGCCCAGGTGGGCCTGCTGGTCTGCGAGGACGGCTGGAACGACCACGGCGCCGACTACGCGACGAACCCCTTCGAGCGCATGCGCGACGCGGCACCCGACCTGGTGGTGAGCATCAATGCCAGCCCCAGCCACATCGGCAAGCGCGAACAGCGCCACCAGATCTTTGGCGGCTCCTCGCGCCGGCACGGCCTGCCCATCCTGTATGTGAACCAGGTGGGCGGGCACGACCAGGTGGTGTATGACGGCGCCTCGTTCGCCGCCGAGCCCGAGGCCGGCATCGTCTTCGAGGCGCCACGTTTCGTCGAGGACGTGCGCTCCCTGCAGTTCGACAACGGCCACTTCTCCATGGGCGACGGCCAGGCCCCAGCTCCCGTGCCGGCCGAGGGCATCCCCACGATGGAGTTCTACCGCCAGCAAATCATGCTGGGCCTCAAGGACTACGCGCGCCGCTGCGGCTTCACGCAGGTGGTGGTGGGCAGCTCGGGCGGCATCGACAGCGCGCTCACCCTCGCGCTGGCGGCCGAGGCGCTGGGACCCGGGAACGTGGTGGGCATCACCATGCCCTCGCGCTATTCCAGCAGCGGCTCGGTCGATGACTCGGTGGCGCTGTGCCGCAACCTGGGCGTGCAGCTCTTCACGCACCCGATCGCCGATCTGGTGGCGGGCTACGCGCGGCAGTTCGAGGCCAGCTTTGGCCCGCCGCTGGCGGGCCTGCCGCTTGAAAATTTGCAGGCGCGCATCCGTGGCACGGTGCTGATGGAGTATTCCAACGCCTTCGGCCACCTGCTGCTCACCACCGGCAACAAGTCGGAAATCTCGGTGGGCTACTGCACGCTGTATGGCGACACCAACGGCGGGCTGGGCCTGATCGGCGACCTGTACAAGACCGAGGTGTTCGCGCTTGCGCGCCATGTCAACGAACACGCCGGGCGCGAGCTGATTCCGCAGGCCATCATCGACAAGGAACCGTCCGCCGAGCTGGCGCCCGGCCAGCGCGACGTGGACAGCCTGCCCCCCTACCCGGTGCTGGACGAAGTGCTCAAGCTGCTGATCGAGGGCGACCGCCTGTCGAGCGCCGAGCATGCGGCCGCGCAGGCCTTCGTGGCCCAGCTGCAGCAGGAAGAAGCCGGCCGCGCGCTGGTGCAGCGCGTGCGCATGATGGTGGCGCGCAACGAATACAAACGCCGCCAGGCCCCCCCCATCGTGCGCGTGCGGGCCCGGGCCTTTGGCAGCGGGCGGCAGATGCCGATTGCGGCACGGTATGCATGAACCATCGATCAGATAAAATCACTACAAAAAAGATAGCTGCTGGCGCTTGATGGACAAGCGCCAGCTGCCAAAAAACCTCAAAAATACAACCCAGCAATGGAGACACATGCTCGATACCGCCATCTACATCGGGCGTTTTGAACCCGTGCACAACGGCCACATCGCGCTGCTGCGGCGCGCGCTCGACAGCGCGCAGCAGGTCATCGTGGTGGTGGGCTCGGCCTGGCAGGCGCGCTCGCCCAAGAACCCCTTCACCTGGCAGGAGCGCGAAGCCATGCTGCTGATGGCGCTGCCCGAGGCCGACCGCAGCCGCGTGCAGGTGCTGCCCATGCGCGACTACTACAACGAGGCCGTGTGGGTGCAGGCCGTGCGCCAGGGTGTGGCGCGTTTGACCGCACCGAATGCGCGCACCGGGCTGGTGGGCCACTTCAAGGACGCCACCAGCGGCTACCTGAGCGCGTTCCCCGGCTGGGAGCTCATCCATGTGGAGCGCCAGGGCCCCATCGACGCCACGGCCATCCGCGACGCCTGGTTTGGTGCGAGCCCCGACACCGTTCCCTCCGCCCTCGCCCCCCTGGCCAACCAGATGCCCCCCAGCACCCTGGCCACGCTGGTCCAGTTCGCGCAGACCCCGCACTACCTGGCGCTGCAGCAGGAGTGGCGGATGCTGCGCGGCTACCGCCAGGCCTGGGCGGCCGCGCCCTATCCGCCCGTGTTCGTGACGGTGGACGCCGTGCTGCGCTGCCGCGACCATGTGCTGCTGATACGCCGCGCCCACGCCCCCGGCAAGGGCCAGCTGGCGGTGCCCGGCGGTTTCATCGAACAGCGCGAAACCGTGTGGCAGTCGTGCCTGCGCGAACTGGTGGAAGAAACCCACTGCCACCTGCCCGAAGCCACCATGCGCGCCGCCCTGCAGTCGGTGGCGGTGTTCGACCACCCCGACCGCAGCCAGCGCGGGCGCACGCTCACGCACGCGCACTACTTCGATCTGGGCGACGCGCCGTTTCCCGTGGTGCAGGCCGATGACGACGCGATGCTGGTGCAGTGGACGCCCATCGGCCAGCTGGCGGGCCTGGAAGAGGAGTTCTTTGAAGACCACTTCCACATGCTGGACCACTTCCTGGGGCTGACGGAACTGCACTGACCGCGCACGGCCGCATTTCGGGCAAGAACTGCTGCCAGCGCTTGTCCATCAAGCGCTGGCAGCTATCATTCAGATAGCATCAAGTCCCCGCCCGCTCGAGCATGGCATGCAGCAGCACGTTGCACCCCGCCGTGATGTGCTCGGGCTGGGCATCCTCGATCTCGTTGTGGCTGATCCCGTCCTTGCACGGGATGAAGATCATGCCGCTGGGCGCCAGCTTGGCCATGTACACGGCATCGTGCCCCGCGCCCGAGACAGCGGGCATGTGGCTGTAACCGAGCTTGGCGGCCGCGCGGCCCACGGCCTCCACGCAGTTCTCGTGGAAGGCCTGGGCCGGGTAGCTGGACACCATCTCGATGTGCACCTGCACGCCGTGTTCCTGGGCCACCTGCCCGGCCAGGGCCTTCACCTCGGCGGCCATCTGGTCCACGAGTTCGTCGGTGCTGTTGCGCAGGTCGATGCTGAACTTGACCCGCCCGGGAATCACGTTGCGGCTGTTCGGGAACACCTGCACCATGCCCACGGTGCCGCGTCCGTGCGGCGGGTGGCGGTGGGCTGCCGCCACCACGTCCTGCATGATGCGCGTGGCGGCCAGCATCGCATCCTTGCGCAGCGCCATGGGCGTGGGGCCGGCGTGGGCTTCCATGCCGGTCACGGTGCAGTCGAACCAGCGGATGCCCAGCACGCCGCTGACCACGCCGATGGTCTTGTCGTTGTCTTCCAGCACCGGGCCTTGCTCGATGTGGGTTTCGAAATACGCGCCGATGGGGTGGTCGCCGGGTTCCTGGTCGCCCACGTAGCCGATGCGTTCCAGCTCGCCCTTCACGGTCTTGCCCTCGGTGTCGGTGGCGGCGTAGGCGTGCTCCAGCGTGAAGGCCTTGGCGAACACGCCCGAGCCCATCATCACGGGCACGAAGCGGCTGCCCTCCTCGTTGGTCCAGAACGCGACTTCGATGGGCGCCTCGGTCTCGATGCCGTGGTCGTTGAGCGTGCGCACCACCTCGATGCCCGCCAGCACGCCGTAGTTGCCGTCGAACTTCCCGCCCGTGGGCTGGGTGTCGATGTGGCTGCCGGTCATGATGGGCGGCAGGCTGTTGTTGCGCCCAGGGCGGCGCATGAAGCCGTTGCCGATCTTGTCGATGGTCACCGTCATGCCCGCCTCGCGCGCCCAGCGGGTGACGAGGTCGCGGCCCTGCTTGTCCAGGTCGGTGAGGGCCAGGCGGCACACGCCGCCCTTGGGGGTGGCGCCGATCTGCGCCAGCTCCATGAGCGAATCCCACAGGCGCTGGCCGTTGATGCGCAGGTTCTCGATATCGGGTTTGACTTTGGTGTCCATGGTGTTCTCCAGAGGCATTGAATCGGTCAGCGAGTCCATCAACGTGCGACAGCGGTAGGCGCCAGGTCCTGCGCACGCTTTTGCACGGCCTGGAAGTTGGCGCCGAACGCGGGGCGCTTGATGTAGCGGCCCTTGCCCTGTTCGGCCCGCAGGTCGCCGTTGGCGAACACCACGCGGCCCTGGCTGATGGTGTGGCTGGGGATGCCGCGCACGGTGCGGCCTTCAAAAATGTTGAAGTCGCCCTTGCTGAACTGCGTCTTGGCCGAGAAGGTCTTGGTGCCCTCGGGGTCCCACAGCACCAGGTCGGCGTCGGCACCCTCGCCGATGAAGCCCTTGCGCGGGTAGATGTTGAACAGCTTGGCGCAATTGGCCGAGGTGATGGCCACGAACTCGGAGGGCGTGAGGCGCCCGGTGTTCACGCCCGCATCCCAGATGGCGGCCATGCGCTCTTCCACCCCGCCCGTGCCGTTGGGGATCTTGGCGAAGTTGTCCTTGCCTGCCGCCTTCTGCGCGGCGCAGAAGGTGCAATGGTCCGTGGCGGTGGTGTGCAGCTGGCCCGACTGCAGGCCGCGCCACAGTGCCTCCTGGTGGACCTTGGGGCGAAAGGGCGGGCTCATCACATAGGCGGCGGCCTTGGCAAAGTCGGGGTCGCGGTACACGCTGTCGTCCACCAGCAGGTGCCCCGCCAGCACCTCGCCATACACCCTCTGGCCGCGCGCGCGGGCGCGGGCGATGGCGTCGGCCGACTCCATGCAGCTCACATGCACCACGTAGATGGGCACGCCGAGCACGTCGGCAATGGCGATGGCGCGGTTGGCGGCCTCGGCCTCGACCATGGGCGGGCGCGAGAGCGGGTGGCCCTCGGGGCCGGTGATGCCCATCTTGGCGACCTCCTGCTGCAGCAGGTACACCAGCTCGCCGTTTTCGGCATGCACCGTGGGCATGGCGCCCAGCTCCAGCGCGCGCTTGAAGCTGTTCACCAGGGTTTCGTCGTCGCACATGATGGCGTTCTTGTAGGCCATGAAGTGCTTGAAGCTGTTCACGCCTTCCTGCTGCACCAGGGTGCCCATGTCGGCGCGCACCTGCTCGCTCCACCAGGTGATGGCAACATGGAAGGAATAGTCGGCAGCCGACTTCTCGGCCCAGCCGCGCCACTTGCGGTAGGCGTCGAGGATGGGCTCCTGCGGGTCGGGAATCACGAAGTCGATGATGCTCGTGGTGCCCCCGGCCAGGCCCGCGGCCGTGCCGGTGAAGAAGTCGTCCATGGTGACGGTGCCCATGAACGGCAATTGCATGTGCGTGTGCGGATCGATCCCGCCAGGCAGCACGTACTGGCCGCTGGCGTCCAGGGTCTGTGCGCCCGCGGGGGCCTGCGCCGCCACGCTCTCGCCCACGGCCACGATGCGGCCGTCCACGCACAGCACATCGGCCGGCTGTTCGCGGTCGGCATTGACCACGGTTCCACCGCGGATCACAAGGGCTTGGGTCATGGGGATCTCCTTCAGGGATGCAGATCAAAAAGAGGCCCTGCGCTGGCACCAGGCCCAGGCAGGGCCGGAGGTCATTGCTTTTTCTTCGCGGTCAGGTAGTAGTAGGTGCCGGCCACGGCCAGGCTGAAGAACCAGCCCGAATCGAACAGGGTGAGCCAGATGGCGGGCATGCCGGCCTTGTCCACCACGCCCGACACCGCCAGATAGCCCGGCAGGCACGGCAGCACGCCCAGGAAGAAGGCCATGAGCGCATGCAGGTTCCAGCCGTTGCTGTATTCGTACTCGCCGCCGCGGCGGTACAGGTCGTCCACCTTCAGCTCGCTCTTGCGCACCAGGTAGTAGTCCACCAGCAGGATGCCCGCGATCGCGCCCAGCAGCGTGCCGTAGCCGCCCAGCCAGGTGAAGAGGTAGCCGCCTGATGTGGCCAGGATCTTCCAGGGCATGAACACGAGCCCGATCAGCGCGGCGATGATGCCGCCCATGCGAAAGCTGATCCTGGTAGGCGCGCACTGGCTGAAATCATAGGAAGGCGACACCAGGTTGGCGGCCACGTTGGTGGTCAGGTTGGCCAGCAGGATCACCAGCAGGCCCAGGCCGGCCGCCACGCTGCCCATCTGGGTCAACAGGCCGTCGGGGAACAGCTGGGCCTTGCCGTACAGGATGGCCGACGCGGAAAAGCCGATGACGCCCACCATCGAGAACAGCGCCATGGGGATCGGCAGGCCGATGGCCTGGCCCAGGACCTGGTCCTTCTGCGATCTGGCGAAACGCGTGAAGTCCGGAATGTTGAGCGCCAGCGTGGCCCAGAAGCCCACCAGCCCGGTGAGCGCGGCCCAGGTCTTGGGCCCGCCTTCCACCACCTTGGCGGGCAGGTTGAAGAGCTGGCCCGAGGGCACCCGCACCATGAGCACCACCACCAGCAGGATGGAGGCGGCGATCATCAGCGGCGCGGCGATCACCTCCAGCTTGCGGATGGATTCCGGCCCTCGCCAGATGAACCAGATGTGCACCGCCCAGAAGGCGAGGAAACACATGAACTGCGAGGTGCTGATGGTCTGGCCATCGGCCGGCCCCGCGAGGTTCATGCCCACGATGTTCAGGAAGCCATGCAGCGCCAGCGCACCAAAGTAGCAGTTGATGGAGAACCAGCCGCAGGCCACCAGGCCGCGCAGCACGGCGGGCAGGTTGGCGCCCTTCACGCCGAACGATGCGCGGGCGAGCACCGGAAACGGCACGCCGTACCTGGGGCCCACGCGCCCGATGAGCACCATGGGCACCAGCACGATGCAGTTGGCCAGGAACACCAGCCACACGGCCATTTGCCAGGAGAAGCCCTGGTCCAGCATGGAGCTGGCCATGGTGTAGGTGGGCACGCAGACCACCATGCCCACCCAGAGCGCGGCAAAGTCCTTCCAGGTCCAGTGCCGCTGCGCGGCGGTGGTGGGGAGCAAATCTTCGTTGGCCAGCGTGTTGGATGCTGCGCCGGGCATCAGCCCCGCCACATGGGCAGCGCCACCGGTACTGTTCGTCATGCCTGTACTCCTGTCAAAGACCTCATTGGGGTTGCACACAACCCGCTGTCTGGTCCGGCGCCCCGGTGCATTCAGATGCGGGCCAAAGGAAGCGAGCGATGCTATAGATCACGGAAGGACCGCACCAGATGCAGCGCAGCACGCGTTGCGAACGCGCACCACATCGGGCGCCTCCAGCGTCATGCCGCCGCCGGCACGCGCTGCGGGTTGTTGGGGTGCGTCGTCCAGTTGGCGTATTCACCGGTGACCGTCTTGCCCGTGCGCACATCCACCTCGCCGGGCTCCAGCGCGCGCATGGTGATGCACTCAGGCACGGGGCAGATCGACACGCACAGGTTGCAGCCCACGCATTCAGCCTCGTTGATCTCGAACTTGCGCACGCCACCGTCCTTGGTGAACGTGATGGCCTGGTGCGAGGTGTCTTCGCACACCACATGGCAGCGGCCGCACTGGATGCAGGCATCCTGGTTGATGACGGCTTTCTCGATGTGGTTGAGGTTGAGGTTCTTCCAGTCCTTGACGGTGGGCACGGCCTGGCCCTTGAAGTCGTCGAGCGTGGCGTAGCCGTGCTCATCCATGAAGTTCGACAGCCCATCGCACATGTCCTGCACGATCTTGAAACCGTAGACCATGGCCGCCGTGCACACCTGCACCGTGCCGCAGCCCAGGGCGATGTATTCGGCCGCGTCGCGCCAGGTGGTGATGCCGCCGATGCCGCTGATGGGCAGGCCGGCGGTCTGCGCGTCGCGCGCGATCTCTGCCACCATGTTCAGCGCGATGGGCTTGACGGCCGGGCCGCAATAGCCCCCGTGCGAGCCCCAGCCGTCGGTGCTGGGGCTCATCACCATGCGGTCCAGGTCCACGCCCATCACGGAGTTGATGGTGTTGATGAGCGACACCGCGTCCGCCCCGCCCGCCTTGGCGGCGCGCGCCGGGTGCCGCACGTCGGTGATGTTGGGGGTGAGCTTCACGATGACGGGCAGGCGGCTGTAGTGCTTGCACCAGGCCGTGACCATCTGGATGTACTCGGGCACCTGGCCCACGGCGGCGCCCATGCCGCGCTCGCTCATGCCGTGCGGGCAGCCGAAGTTGAGCTCGATGCCGTCGGCGCCGGTGTCCTCGACGAGCGGCAAAATGCTCTTCCAGCTCTGCTCCTCGCAAGGCACCATGAGCGAGACGATCATGGCGCGGTCGGGCCAGTTGCGTTTGACGCGCTTGATCTCTTCCAGGTTGGTGTGCAGCGGCCGGTCGGTGATGAGCTCGATGTTGTTCAGGCCGATCACGCGGCGGTCTTGCGACATCAGCGTGGAGTAGCGCGGGCCGTTGACGTTGACCACGGCCGGGTCTTCGCCCAGCGTCTTCCAGACCACGCCGCCCCAACCGGCTTCGAAGGCGCGGGTGACGTTGATCTCTTTGTCGGTGGGCGGTGCGGAGGCCAGCCAGAAGGGGTTGGGGCTTTGGATGCCCAGAAAATTGCTGCGAATGTCTGCCATGGGGTGCTCCCGTGAAATGCAGTGAGTTGCGGTGAACGCGTCAGGCCACGAGCGCCACGGGCACGCCCAGCGCTTCATGGATGGACAGGGCCGCCACCTTGCCGTGCTCCACGGCCTCGACGGTCAGGTCGCGCCCGCCCACGCGGCAATCGCCCCCGGCCCAGACACGCGCCAGGCTGGTGCGGCCCGCACTGTCGGTGGTGATGCGGCCGCCTTGCAGCGCAATCGCCTTGCCAGCGGGCTCGGACACATAGGTCTGGCCAATGGCCTTGAGCACCATGTCGGCGTCGAGCGTGAAGGTCTCGCCGGTGTTCACCAGCTTGCCGGCGGCATCGAGCGCCGTCGCCGCAAAGCGCACGCCCTTCACCGCGCCCCCTTCGCACAGCACCTCCTGGGGCGCGGCCCAGTGGCGGATCTTCACGCCGTGGGTCTGTGCCCATTCCTGCTCCACAGGCGATGCCGACATCGCGTCGGCGCCCCGGCGGTAGACGATGGTCACGTCCTCGGCGCCCAGCTTGCGCGACTGCACGGCGGCGTCCACCGCCGTCATGCCGCCGCCGATCACCACCACGCGGCGGCCCACGGGCAGGGTGGACAGGTCGCCGCTCTGGCGCAGCTCGGCGATGAAGTCCACCGCATTGCGCAGGCCTGTCGCCGCAGGCTCGGCAATGCCCAGGGCATTCACGCCCTGCAGGCCCAGGCCCAGGAACACGGCGTCATGGCTGGCCAGCAGGCCATCGAGCGTGATGTCGCGCCCCAGTTGCTGGCCGGTGCGCACTTCGATGCCGCCCACCGACAGCAGCCACTGCACCTCCTTCTGCGCGAAGTTATCGGTGGTCTTGTAGCTGGCCAGGCCATATTCGTTGAGCCCTCCCAGCTTGGGGCGCGACTCGAACAGCACCACGTCATGTCCGCGCAGCGCCAGCCCGTGGGCACAGGCCAGGCCCGCAGGCCCCGCCCCCACCACGGCCACGCGCCGGCCCGTGGGCGCGGCGCGCTGGAACATGGGCGCGCCCGGGTTGGCGAAGAAGGCATCGGTCGCGTAGCGCTGCAGCGAACCGATCTCCACCGGCTTGTCCTCGTTGGTGTTGCGCACGCAGGCCTGCTCGCACAGCACCTCGGTGGGGCACACGCGGGCGCACATGCCGCCCAGGGGGTTGGCCTGCAGGATGGCGCGGGCCGCGCCCCGGTTGTTGTCCTGCGCGATGCGATGGATGAAGGACGGGATGTCGATGCCCGTGGGGCATGCCGTGGCGCACGGAGCGTCGTGGCAGTAGTAGCAGCGTTCGGCTTCGATCAGCGCCTGCGGGCGGGTGAGCGGCGGGTGCGCGTCGCTGAAGTTGCGGGCGTAGTCGGCCAGGTTCAGGCGCGCGGCATGTATGCCGCAGGCACGGCTTGCGGGTGTGTCCATCAGTCTTGCTCCGGAAGGTTCGGGGTGGAGATCCAGGCATGCGCGGCACGGGCCGCCCCGCGCCCTGGGGCTTTGTGGCACCTGTGGCGGGCATGCCGCGTGCCAGCCAACGCAGCGCAAGCCAGAGTGCTTGCGCCCGCGAACTTCGGAGGTTTCATCGTGGTCCTCGCTGTGGGGTGCAGGTGCCCGCCGCTTTATTTGCCGCGGTGCCCTGCGATGTGGGTCAATTTACCAACCCGTAAAAATTTACCAATTGGTAAAATCCCTAGAGCAAGCGCCATGCCAGCCAATTGCCAGTCTTCGAGGCCTCGCTTGTTCCACAATGGTGCGATGACAGACGCCCGCCAGTCCCCTCCAGATCCCGCCGCGCCCCCGCGGGCCAAGGCACCGAGATCCCCCGCCCTCGACGACACGGCCGCCACCCGCGCGCCCACGGCATCCCGCCTGCTCAAGGAGCAGGGCATCCTGGCGGAGGCCGAGAACCACTTCGCGCAATTCGGCTTCGAAGGCGCCTCGCTGGAGAACATAGCGGCCGCCATCGGCATCAGCCGCCACAACCTCCTGTACTACTTTCCCAGCAAGGAAGCGCTGTACCAGCGTGTGCTGGACGACGTGCTCACCCAGTGGCTGGCCGGCATGGAGGACCTTTCGCACAGCGAAGATCCCCAGCAGGCCCTGCGCCGCTACATCCGTGCCAAGCTTCAATACTCGCGCGTGCACCCCCAGGGAGCCAAGGTATTCACCAAAGAGGTGATTGCCGGTGCACCACGCTATGGCAAGGCCATCCGCGAGCGCGTCGGCCCGCTGCTCAAGACCGAGGTGCGCACTTTCGAGCGCTGGGCGCGCGAAGGCCGCATCGCCAAGGTGAACTTCACCCATCTGATGTTCATCATCTGGTCCGTGACGCAGGCCTATGCGGAACAGGAAGCGCAATTCGCCTTGTTGCTGGGCAAGCCGTCACTGACCGAACGCGACTATGAAAACGCCGAAGCGTTGATCGTGCGCATGGTGCTGAGCGCGCTTGCGCCGGATGCCGTGACCTGACCCGCCGCCAGGGCCCCGAAGGCGTGCAGCGTGAAGACCGCCCCCGTGGCCCCCAAACCGCTACTCAATCCGTAGCACGAGGCCATGCAGAGGCGAGCGCCACCGGCAGATCTTCTCGGTAGGGGTTCTTGCCGGCGCGCCGCGACGCCAATGCTCCCCAGGCCGCCCACACGCCTTCGTTGCGCCTTCACGCCTGCCGCTGCTGCCACAGCACGTCCAGCACATGCTGGGTCGCCCGCTCCACCGCCCCCGCCCGGTGCGCGATGCCCAGTGGCCGCCACAGTGCGGGGCGCAGCGCCAGCATGCGGATGCGCGGGTCCAGTGGCACGGCCGCGGACGCCTCGTGCGGCAACAGGGTGGCCCCATAACCCGCCGCCACCAGGCTCTTGATGGCATCGTTGTAGTTGAGCTGGATGCGCGCCTTGGGATGCCTGCCCGCCAGGGCGAGCCACTCGCTGGCCAGGCGCGACAGGCTGGTGCCCACGTCGTTGAGGATCAGCGGCTGGCTCGCCAGCCACTGCGGCGTCGCACGCCGGCGTGCGGGCCATGCGGCCGGAACAAACGCCATCACCGGGTCACGCCGCCACGGCAGCACCTTGACACCTTGCACGGCGCCCTGCGGGAGCGCGACAAGGCCCACATCCAGCGAGCCGTTGGCCAGGCGCGCCATGGTCTCCTGCGAAGTGAGCACCGCCACCTGCACGTCAATGCCGGGGTGATGCTGCCCGACCACCTCCAGCGCCCGGGGCAGCAGGTGCGCAATGACACCGGTGGAGGCACCCAGCCGCACGCGGCCCGACAGGCCCTGGACCTGCCGCTGCACGACGTCCAGCGCCTCCTCGGCATCCGCCAGCAGGCGGCGCGCCCTCTCGACCAGGGATTCGCCCACGCCGGAGGGTTTCACTTCGCCACGCTTGCGCACGAGCAGGGGCGCGCCTATCTGCGCCTCCAGGTCGGCGACATGCAGGCTGACCGTGGGCGCGGCAAGGTGCAACACGCGGGCGGCCCCGGCGAACGAGCCGAGGTCGGCAATGGTGACCAGCGTGCGCAGGCGGTCCAGATTGAGTTCGCGCATGACGTTCAGTAAAACTGATGCTGATGTTTGTGAAATTCAACTTTTCAAATTCTATGCCTCCGTTGAAGATTCCGTACCCACATTCACACACCAGGAACACCCCATGAGCGCTCCCCTTGTTTTCATCGATGGCGACCAGGGCACCACCGGGCTGCAGATCCACGACCGCCTGCGCCATCGCACAGACCTGCGCCTGCTGACGCTGCCCGAGGGCGAGCGCAAGGAGGCGGCCCGGCGGACCGAGGCCATCAACAGCTGCGACGTCGCGATCCTCTGCCTGCCGGATGCCCCGGCGCGGGAAGCGGCCGCCGCCGTCGTCAACCCCGCGGTCCGCGTGATCGATGCGAGTTCCGCGCACCGCACCGCCCCCGGCTGGGTCTACGGATTTCCCGAAATGGACAAAGAGCAGGCCGCGCGGATCGCCCGCGCCCGGCGCGTGAGCAATCCCGGCTGCTATCCCACCGGTGCCGTCGCCCTGCTGCGGCCTCTGGTACAGGCGGGCTTGCTGCCTGCGGACCACCCCATCACCATCCACGCAGTCTCTGGCTATTCAGGTGGCGGCCGGGCGCGCGTGGAGGAGCATGAAGGCGCGGCTGCAGGGAGCGGGAGTGGTGCACCCGCGTTCAAGCTCTATGGCCTGAGGCTGGAGCACAAGCACACGCCGGAAATCGAACGCCATGCGGGCCTGTCACAACGCCCATTCTTCCTGCCGGCGTATGGCTCTTTTCGCCAAGGCATCGCACTTACCATTCCGCTGCTGATGCGGCAATTACCCGCCAGCATCACCGGCGAGCGCCTGCACGCCTGCCTGGAACACCACTTTGCGGGCGCTACGCATGTGGAAGTGACAAGCCTGGCGGAGGCCGGGGCCATCGAGCACCTGGACCCGCAAGCCCTCAACGGCACCAATCAGTTGCGGCTGGGCGTATTCACCAACGAGCGCCACGGGCAGGTGGTCCTGACCGCCGTGTTCGACAACCTGGGCAAAGGAGCTTCGGGAGGAGCGGTTCAGAACCTGGAGTTGATGCTGGCATAGCGGTACCAAACGCCGAATGCCGGAACCGGGAAGCCCCACATATATATAACAAAATGGGCCCACCGGAAAGCGAATGTACCGGCGGAAAATGTCACCTACAAGAGGACTCTTCACGTGCGTTTTTTCTCGGCCAACCCCTATTTTTGGTCTGCTACACTGGCCGGGCTCCATCGGCTTCTCATGGGTTGATCGCCCAATTCCCCTCACGCCCCTCCATGGCTGCACACGGCAAAGCAACTTACCTTTTCGCCCTGGTTTTGTTCGTGGCCGTGCTGGGCGTCTATGTGCCGGGGTTGCACAACGAACTGTTGTTCGACGACCAGCGGCTCACGGATGGATCCATCTTCGGCACCTATGGCGATCTGCTGAAGATCCAACAGCGCATGGTGTCGTATGGCAGCTTCGTCTGGGTAGACCAGCTGCTGGGTGGTGGCTGGTGGAAGCAGCGGCTGGTCAACATAGCACTTCATCTGGGTGTTGTGGCGGCCATGTACGCGCTTTTCAAGGCGCTGATGGCACACACCCGCTTCCCGGAGGACATCGCGGACCAAGAGCACTTCGCAGCATCACAAGACGCCGCGCTGCGGGTGGGCATCGCTTTGTTTGCGCTCAATCCGGTGGCTGTCTACGCGGTGGGATATCTGGTACAGCGGTCGATCCTCATGGCAACGCTGTTTGCCGTGCTCGCGTGCTGGGCGTTTGTGCGTGCGCTGGAAACGAAACGCGCGACCTGGTATGCGGGCGCATTGGCGAGCTATCTGCTTGCCCTACTCTCCAAAGAGCATGCGGTCATGACGGTCGCCGTGGCCATTGCACTGTATATCCATGTTCGCCGCCCCAGCATGAAGAGCATCGCCATGGCGACGGGCGCTGCACTGGTGCTGCTGACCTTGGCCACCGCCGCGCTCCTGCATTTCCGTGGGGAATTGGTCGGCCAGCTTTTTGACGCACAGTCCATCGCCTTTGTCCAGCAGCTTGAGACCCTGCGGCCGGGAATTTCGCAGCAGATGTTTCCCCTGAGCATCTTCAACCAAGCTGCACTCTTCTTTGCTTATGGCCTGCTGTGGGTGGTACCTTATGTCGGATGGATGTCCATCGACCTGCGCCCGGCCTTTCCGCTGGGTTTTACATCATCCTGGCATGTCGTGGGAGCCTTTGGCTACGTGGCGCTGCTTTGCGGCGCGGCTTGGCTGCTCCTGCGTCGCACGGGCGCACTCAGCCTTGCTGCGCTGCTTGTCCTCTTTCCGCTGTTGTGGTTTGCCACGGAGTTCATCACCGTCTGGGTGCAGGATCCGTTCGTACTGTACCGCAGCTATCTTTGGGGGGTGGCACTTGCCGGATTGCTGGCGATTGCACTCACGGGCTTCAGGCCCCGGGCAATCTATGCGCTTGGTGCCGTGCTGGGTTTGCTGTTCGGTGCGCTGGCGCTGGAGCGCAATCTGTCGTTGCGCGATGAGGTGACGGCCTGGACAGATGCTGCAGAAAAAATCGATCTCCGGGCACCCGCGAACGCCGTGGGACGCAGCCGTCCATTCCTGAACCTGGGCGCGTACTACCAGAGCCGAAGCATGGTGGAGCCGGCAGAACGCAGCATCTCCACAGCCTTGGCCCTGGGGGATCGCGGCGAACTAGGAGGCAGCGCACGGTTCAATGCTGGTGCCATTCTGCAGCTCAAGCAAAGGCACGCTGAAGCACTCCAGGCGTTCGCAGTGGCCGAGGCCCAAGGCTATACCGGCATGCCCTTGTACTATCAGCGCGCAGAGTCGCAAGCCGCTTTAGGCCAATTCATCCCGGCGTTCGAGAGCTTCACCGTCGCGCTGGGCAAAGCCGAGGGGGATCCACGGCAGCAAAGCACTGCCTCCACACTTCGCTTGCGCCGGCTGGAAACGGCCATGGCAGCACAACTGTTCGACGAAGCCATTCGCGGCTTTAATGAACTGTTGCAAAAGCATCCCAACGATCAGAAATTGTTGCTTGGCCTGGGTTTGGCGCATATGGGCAAGGGCGACACCAAGGCAGCCCTGGCGTTGTTTAACCCCCTGATTGCCAGCGCGCCCACCGCGCCCCTTTACTATGGCCGTGCCATGGCCTACCA
The DNA here is from genome assembly GCF_041154505.1 of Acidovorax sp. A79. Classification (GTDB taxonomy): domain Bacteria; phylum Pseudomonadota; class Gammaproteobacteria; order Burkholderiales; family Burkholderiaceae_C; genus Acidovorax. The sequence continues at coordinate 4,280,485 of NZ_AP028672.1, read as the reverse complement.
CCGTGCAGGCCAGGAGGCAGACAGCCTGAACGACCTGGATCAAGCCCTGGCGCTGGATCCACGCAACCAGCAGTACGCTCAGATGCGCGCTGTGATTGCGGCAGGCAAGAAATAACGTCGGGCCCAACGCCGTGGCTTTGCGTGTCCTGCATGTAGGCAAGTTCTATCCTCCGTACCGAGGAGGCATGGAAGTTTTTCTGGCCGACCTCATCAAGGCGCAGCGCGCCGCGGGCATCGATGCTGCCGCAGTGGTGCACGGCAGTCCTGAGCCTGGAGATCCACCTTGGCTCGTGCGAGTGCCTGTGCAGTTCCAGCTGGTCTATGCCCCCATGGCCCTGGGGTTTCGCACGGCACTGAAGAATGCCATTGGCAGGCATCAACCCGAGATATTGCATCTTCACATGCCCAATAACTCGGCCCTTTGGGCGCTGACGCTTTCCGAGGCCCGCGCCCTGCCTTGGGTGGTGCACTGGCATTCCGATGTAGTGGTTTCGCAGATCCGGATTGCCGTAGCGCTAGCCTATCGTCTCTACCGGCCGTTCGAACAGGCAGTGCTGAGGCGTGCTGAACGCATCATTGCCACGTCAACGCCCTATCTGGAAGCCAGCGAGCCCCTCCAGAATTGGCAAAGCAAATGTGCCGTCATTCCTCTGGGCCTCGGGGCTGCCCCGCTGAACAGCCCCGCCCCTACGCCAACGCCGTGGAATGGAGGCAACAATACCCTGCGCTTGCTGTCCATCGGACGGCTAACCTACTACAAAGGCTTTGAAACGTTGATTCAGGCCACAGCCGGCGTGAGCGGCGTGGAACTCCTGATCGCAGGAGAGGGCGAACTGCAAAGCAAATTGCAAATGCTGATCCAGGCCCATACTCCGCCCGACAGGTCCGCCAACGTGCGCCTGCTTGGCAATGTGGACGATGCAGAGAAAAACGTCCTACTGCAAAGCTGCGATGTGTTTTGCCTTGCCTCGCGCGAACGCACCGAAGCCTTCGGCATGGTGCTGCTGGAGGCCATGCAACACGCCAAACCCTGCATCGTGTCGGATTTGCCAGGCTCCGGCATGCCCTGGGTGGTGTCCAAGGCCGGCGCAGGCTTGCGGGTTCCGCCAGAAGATGTGCCGGGGTGGCAGGCCGCCATAGAGCAACTGAAAAACAGCCCCGCACTGCGCACGAAGTGGGGGCATGCGGGGCGGCAGGCCTTGGATCGGTACTTTTCCATCGTCGCCTGCGAACAGCAGGTCTCCGCACAATATGCATTGGTCGCACCAGAAACGGGCCATGGATCACCGCACAAGAAGGACGTACTGATCGTCATTCCCGCCCGCAACGAGGCCGCCGCCATTGGGGCGGTGCTACAACACCTGAAGGCCGCGGGCTGGAACGACGTGCTGGTCATCAACGATCAGAGCACAGACGATACGGCTTCGATTGCGCGCGCGGCTGGAGCAACAGTCCTTAGTCCGGTACTTCCCATGGGGGCCTGGGGCGGAATGCAGGCAGGCATTCGCCACGCCCTGCGCGGCGGGTACCAGGCTGTCATCACCATGGACGCAGACGGCCAGCACGAAGTGCAGGAAATCCCGACGCTGCTCCAGGCACGCGGCCAAGCGGATTTGATCGTAGGCGCATTCCCAGAGCGCGCCAGCCGACTGCGCCAGATCGCCTGGCGGTGGTTTCGCCAACTGGCAGGGTTCGACCTGCGCGACTTGACTTCTGGATTTCGGCTGTACAACCGCGAGGTCATGGGCGTGTTGGCTTCCCGCGAAGCCACCCTGCTGGACTACCAAGATCTTGGTGCCCTGCTTTTGATACGCAGGGCAGGCCTCACGATTTCGGAAGTGCCGGTTTCGATGAATCTGCGCATTGAAGGGAAGTCGCGCATCTTCAATTCGTGGTTCAGCGTAGCAAAGTACATGGCCGCAACCACGCTGCTGTGCCTGGCGAAATGGGAGGTTCCCACAGGGCGGAGACATTGAACGGCCGCCTTGCACCGCCCAGCCATTGGCGGCCATGCGAGCACCTGTTCCCGCGGTCACCAGAATGTGGCAATCAGAGATACCAGAATGCTGCGCATCAGAATTTTTTTAGCCCCCTAGCGGACTGGCTGGCATAAAAGCCGGCAAACAGGACTGACAGTCCGCGCCCGCCAGATTGGCCGTGGCTGAGAACCCAACAGACAGCCGCGGCACAGGTGCACCGGCCAGGTGTACGCAGCTCGTCAATCGCGAGGGATTGCGTCCATAGCGCAGGCCGCCACGAAAAAGGGGTTCAACACCTCCGGCTTGCCATAGCTCAGGGGCACACAGCCCAAGTCCACCACGACGCCACCCGCCCCCTCCAATACGGCCTGCGCAGCTGCCGTATCCCACTCGCAGGTGGGACCAAACCGCGGGTAAATATCAGCCAGTCCTTCCGCAAGCAAGCAGAACTTCAGCGAGCTCCCCGCCTGCACCACGTTCGCGTCCCCCAACCGGCCAATGAACGCTTGGGTTGCGGCATCCATGTGGCTTCTGCTCGCCACTACCCGTACCGGCTTGGCCACTTGCAGCCGTGCCACCTGGATGGGCACAGCAGCCCCTCTAGCGTCCATGCGCCACGCCCCCATTGCTTGGCCGCCCCAATACAGCCGCCCCAACGCAGGTGCGCCAACCACACCCAGCACTGGCCGGCCATCTTTGATGAGCGCGATATTTACCGTGAACTCGCCATTGCGCCCAAGAAATTCCTTGGTTCCGTCCAGCGGATCCAGCAGCCAGAAACATTGATCCGGCCTGCGTTGTGCCAGGGACGATTCGTCCTCTTCCGACACCACCGGCCAGCCCAATTTCAAGTCACTCAGGCTGTTCACCAGACTGTTGTGCGACACCAGATCAGCCTGAGTGACAGGACTCTCATCCGCCTTCCATTGCGTCAGCACTGGGCCGTTGTCGTACACCTCCATGATCCTCGCAGCAGCGGCATGGGCGGTTCGAATCAATTCCGGCACCAACTCCATCATATCTTGTTGACGCATAATGCAAATATTAGCAAAAAATATTAATATTGATCGTATTACAGATAAACCCAGGATGTTGGAAAATGCGAACAGGTCGTTTTCTATTGATAAGCTTGGGCGCTGGAGCAGCGTAGCGGCACACCAGCATTTAGCAAACATTGGCCAAGCCGAAACCAAGCGCTCTACTGAACGCGGCCCCAATCTGCTGCAAAGAACTGCATGCACAGGACTGGCGGGCCGCACATCCAACCGCCTCGCGCTCAGTTGGCCTCTGGAACAGGATCGCAAGAGACGGGGGCCCGTTGCTATTTTCCTCACTCCCCGGTAGCCCAGACCGACGAATTGTCGAAGATTTGCCCCTCCCGACCTGCATCAGGATTGCGACCCATGAGTGGAGAAATTGGTGGTCGCGTCCCAAAGGGGGATGTGGCGGCGGCAATCAAATCGAATGCACTGCGGCTGACAACCTCACTACTTCGCCGAACCACGCCAGCCCCGCCACCACACCGCGTAGGGATAGGCCAGCCACCATTTGAGTGGAACCTTGCCGTGATGCTGCCGCACCACGGCCATCGCTTCCTGATAATGCCGCTTCCGCTGCGTATTGGTTTTGGTCTGAGCATGCACTCGGTTGACAGCAACCATGTCCGGCACCCTCACGGGCGCACCCGAATGGCGGTAAAGACGCCACCATAAGTCGTAGTCCATCGCCATATGCAAACCGGAGTCCACGCCACCCACCGCCTCCCAGGCACTACGCCGGATGAGCGTGCCGGGCTGGGAAATGACGTTCACCCGCGCCATCGCCCACTCACTGAACGGCAGTACCAGCGACCGGCGGCGCCGACCCGTCGCCTCGACCCAATCCCAAGTGCTGCCATAGGCCAGGGCCGAACCAGGTGCGCGCTCCAACGCAGCCAACAGCCGTGCAAGGCCCTGGGGCAACAACCAATCATCGCTGTTGAGCCAGCAAACATATGGCGCACGGCCCTTTGTTATACCCTCATTGATAGCCTCGGACTGCCCTCTATCGGGATGACTGCGCCAGCCTGCTAGACGGTCCTTCCATCGGTCCAATACGGCCAGCGTGTCGTCGTCCGAGCCTCCATCCATGACAAAGACTTCCACAGGCACATCCTGCGCAAAGATGGAAGACAAAGCCTGATTCAGATAGCGGCCCTGGCGAAACGACGGTACAGCCAAGGTAACCAGGGGCTGGGTCATGGCCCATAGCGCTTCAGGAAATCGGTGTACGCAAGTGCAATTCCCTCGCGCAGCGGGACTGAGGCCGACCACCCCATCTCCCGCATGCGACTGACGTCGAGCAACTTGCGCGGCGTGCCGTCGGGCTTGCTGGCATCGAACACGATCTCGCCATTGAACCCCACAACCTCCATCACCGTGGCCGCCAGCTCGCGAATGGTCACATCCTGTCCGGTTCCAATGTTATAGATACCGCCGCCGACACCCCACTCCATGAGGCGCACGCACGCGTCCGCCAAATCATCCACGTAGAGGAACTCCCGCATGGGCCGCCCCGATCCCCACACAACCAGTTCCGCATCCCCCCGCTCTTTGGCTTCATGGGCCTTGCGAATCAGGGCTGGCAGCACATGGCTGTTGTTCAGGTCGTAGTTGTCGTTCGGGCCATAGAGGTTGGTCGGCATAACCGACAAATAACGTGTCCCATGCTGATGATTGAACGCATCGCACAACTTGATGCCTGCGATCTTGGCGATGGCATAGGGCTCGTTGGTCGACTCCAACGGGCCAGTCAGCAAGTATTCCTCGCGTATTGGCTGAGGACAATCACGGGGATAAATACAGCTCGACCCTAGAAACATCAGCCTGGGCACACCGCTACGCCGCGCTGCATCGATCACATTGCTCTCCATGACCAGATTCTGGAGAATGAAATCGCCCCGCTGGGTATTGTTGGCCTGGATACCCCCCACCTTGGCTGCCGCCAAAAATACATAGTCGGGCCGCTCCCGGGCAAAGAAGGCCTCGACCTCCGCCTGCCGCGTCAGGTCCAATTCCGCGTGGGTACGCGTGATTGGCTCGCCATACCCGCCTAAACGCAGGCGGCGCATTATGGCCGACCCCACCATGCCCCGATGGCCGGCAATATAAATTCGCAGATGGGATGTATCCGCGTTATTCATGGAAATCATAGGCTGAGAAGCCATGTTTCTTGACCAATTCATCGCGCTCCGCACTCTTGAGATCTTCGCGAACCATCTCGGCAACCAGGTCGGCAAATGAAGTCCTGGGCACCCAGCCCAGCTTTTCCCTTGCGCGTGTGGCGTCACCCAACAGCGTCTCGACCTCCGTCGGGCGGAAGTAGCGCGGATCGACACGCACAATCACTCGCCCCCGTGCGTCGCGACCTACCTCCTCAACCCCTTGGCCGCTCCACTGGATGGTCATGCCCAGTTCTTGTGCAGCGGCATCCACGAAATCACGCACGCTGTATTGCACCCCCGTCGCAATGACAAAATCTTCGGGCTGATCCTGCTGCAGCATCAGCCATTGCATCTCCACATAGTCGCGCGCGTGGCCCCAGTCACGCCGGGCATCCAGATTGCCAAGGTAAAGGCTATCCTGCAGCCCCAACTTGATGCGCGCCATGGCCCGCGTGATTTTTCGCGTGACGAAGGTTTCGCCCCGCACCGGTGACTCGTGATTGAAAAGAATGCCATTACAGGCATAGACTCCATATGCCTCACGATAATTGACGGTGATCCAGTAGGCATAGAGCTTGGCAACAGCATATGGACTGCGTGGATAAAAAGGCGTGCTCTCCTTTTGCGGCACCTCTTGTACCAAGCCATAAAGTTCGCTAGTGCTGGCTTGGTAGAAACGTGTTTTCCTCTCCAGCCCCAAAATGCGGATGGCCTCCAGCATGCGCAACGGGCCCAAGGCATCCGAATTGGCCGTGTACTCGGGCTCCTCAAAGGAAACCGCAACATGGGACTGAGCCGCCAGATTGTAGATTTCGTCAGGCTGGACCTGCTGGATGATGCGAATCAGACTGGATGAATCCGTCATGTCTCCATAGTGCAGGAAAAAGCGCCGCCCCTGGACATGAGGGTCTTGGTAGAGATGGTCAATGCGATCCGTATTGAGCAGCGATGACCGCCTCTTGATGCCATGAACTTCATAGCCCTTTTCAAGAAGCAGTTCAGCAAGATACGCTCCGTCTTGGCCTGTAACGCCGGTAATAAGTGCAACTTTCATTTGGCCCCTATAATTTTCAAATTAGTTCAAGCACAAGCATTAAATGCCCAGCATATAGCAATATTATTTTATGAAAGACCAAATCGATCATTCTTCATGAGGACTACGATAAATCCACAAACGTGCCAAAAGAAACATGCTGGCTGTGTATGCTGCAGAAGCAAGCACTTGGGCAGGAATGGCAGCCATATGCTGCAACGCCGCACGCAGCACAAACAAGTTCAAAACGAAACATATTGTAAAACTCAATAAATAACGTAAGCTCTGCCCGATGAATTTTCCATTACTTCGGAATACAAAATTCCGAGATAGCAGAAAACCAATGACAAAGCCGACAGCATAGCCGGCAATATTAGCCCAGAGCGGATCCATACCTCCTGCCATCAAGGCAAAAATAATCCCAAACCCCAGCAAGGTATTGACCGCCCCACTGCCTAGAAAGCGCACAAGTACTCGTGCTTCAAGCAGCCATCTGGACATAATATTGAGCCCCCAATGGCACTCCCGTCAACAGAGGCTCAAGTCCGCGGAGCCAAGCCAGGGGCTTGGGAAAAAACAAGGTGTAGCCATGCGTTTCGTTCAAGAATCCAGCTTGACGAGACATTTCCCGCGCCCGACTCAAACTGAACATTTCCGCATCGACGTCGAATGGGCACCGCTCGAATACCCGCCGCGTCAACGGGTTGAAAGGATTATGCTCAAACAGAAAAAGTTGTCCCCCAGGAGCCAATATCCTGCGACAACGCTGAAGTGCGCCTATGCGATCAGCAGGCTTAATGTGGTGAAATACATTGGCAGCAAAAATAACATCGAACTGCTGCTGCTCTATCAACGCCCAGTCACTGCCAAGACGTGCCTTCGGTACCAGCTGCGCGGCGAATTTCAAAGATTCCGGCGACACATCGTAGCCCCAGCACTCAGCGTCAGGGAAAGACTGCAACAAATATGGCAAGCTCCGTCCTGCTCCACAGCCAAAATCCAGCACACGGCGTGGCGCCCGTCCCTTCAGGAGCCGAGCCAATAGATTAACCTTGTATTGTGCAAAATAATCAGCTTCGCCGAGCCCCGAAGGCATCGCGTCCTTCAGCATCCGCTCATAATTAGCTGCATATTGATCAAATTCAGGTTTACTCATGCAGACTCCACCCACGTGCGCGATGCGATGACAAACTGCGGCTTATGATTCAGCTTCAGATATGTGCGCCCTAAATACTCACCTAACATGCCAATACTCAAAGTCTGGACACCTCCAATGAGCAGGATGGTAGCAATCAAAGACGACCAACCGGCTGGAATTTCCGGGTACAGCCATTTTTGCACTATCACATAAAAAATCATTACCAGACTGACACCAGAAAGCAAAAAGCCGGCGTAAGAAGCGATTCGAAGGGGCAAAATGGAAAAGCTAGTAGCCATTTTCAACCAAAGTGACACCGAGCGACGAAGATTGTAATTCCCCTCCCCACTGTGGCGGGCTTGGTGATTTATATCAACGACATGAATATTACGAGTGACATCCAGGATCAATCCATCCACATAGGCATATGGCCCGTCATATCGAATAATCTCAGCCACCACATCAGCGCGGATAGCCTTGAACGAAGATAAATACAATCCTCGCGGCTTCCCTAACAAATGGCGCGCAGCCCAGTCATTGAAGGCACTTCCCAATTTCTTCCAGATTGCATGCTGACGGTTGTTATAGCGCGTGTAACACACGTCATAACCATCTTCAAGCGCAGCGAGCATACGTGCAATGGCATCTGGCGGATGCTGCAGATCATCGTCCATCACAACCACCATCTTTCCACGGGCCTGATGAAGACCTGCCATGATCGCATTGTGCTGTCCGAAATTACGCCGCAACGATAGCCCACGCACAAAAGAATAACGTGCCGCAAGATCACGAATGACCTTCCAGCTGCGATCAGGGCTTGCATCGTTAACTAAAATCAACTCAAACCCAAGCGGCAATTCCAACTTCTTCATTTCCTGCTGCACCTTCTCAGCCAGCAGAGGCAGAATAGGCTCGCTTTGGTAGACCGGAACTACAATGGATAAAGAAATATCAGGCGATTTCATAATATCTCAATAACTAAAGCAGGCAAATATCTTCAAACAATTTTCAGTTTGAGAACGAAATGACCGCGCTCCACAGATAAAATCCTCAAACCACACCAGCTTTACCAATTCGCTTAAACAAATAGTATTTAGCTCCAGTAGCCATTTTTACGGATTTTATTTCCACAAAGTCATTCCTCGATCGAACCAACGCCATTGATTTATCAAGCAATTTCCCTGAGGGAAAGCTCTCATTGGCAACCCCCCCCGTACCAGGCTCACAGGCAACAATATAGTCAGACATTTCAAGCAGTCGCACCCATTCTTGCTCATCTGATTCTATGGCAAACAACCCTTGCAATACAATTTTTCTATTCTTTTTATTAAAGTAATAAGAAAACAAGTCATTATTAACATACCCGGTGACCGTATAATATACAGTCACCAGCCGGGGATTTTTCAGCGAAATATCATCTTCCAGCGCTTGAAAAATATCCTGCGAAACTCTCAAGGAATCATCACTATGCGATGGCTTCTCTCTGGGGAAAGATACCTGCGTCGTCGCGTAGTTCAGCGATAGAACAAAAGCTATCACAGCTGCACCAAAGGCATAGACATAGTGATGAGCCTTTATAGATTTCTCAATCAAGCCAAAAGCCTCTACAAATCCATAAATCACTGCAAACAAAAATAGATAATAAAATGTTGCGGCGAAAAATGGATTCCCCATTCCCAAATAAGTTGGTGCAAACCACGCCAAAAAAGTCATGACCACCAAGCCAGCCAAAACTTTTACCGAATCCTTTTTTCCATAAAATACCAGCACACCGCCAAACAAGACAACTGCAACAGCATAAACATACAGATAGCCCCCCAGCAACCGACTACCATAAACTCCCGTCAAGTACATCCACAGCTTAACGCCCCAGTCTTTTGAATAGACCCAAATATCGCTGCCAGTAGCGTCACTCACATATCGCGTCAAATGATCCCAATTCGCATAATAATATGGCAAAGCCAAAACAAGCGATATCAAGAGGCATTGCACCGCCAAAAACATTGCAGACAAGACAGTTGTGCGGTGAGATGCAGCGTAACTGCTGCGGTATACAGCAAAACTCAAGGACGCCAGCATCATCACGACAACAAAAATAGACGCGGTTGGCTTGGTCAGTAAAGCCAATGCAAACAAGCCCCCCAAAAACAGTCGATCACGAAATGACATCTCTGTAATTGGCTTCGTTACAGCAATAAAAATAGCTATCGCCCCAAAAAGTCCCGCCGGAAGGTCTGGGCGGAATTCCAGCACAGTGGCCATTACAAAATATGGCGCCAAGGCAAAGAATAAAATGGCGACCTGTGCAGGGAAGCGCATGCTACGTGAAATATGCCTTACAAGCAGGAGCATGACAAAGACAACAGCGGTATTTGCAATATAGGGCGCCCAGTCATGAACCCCAAAAATCGCAAATCCAATTGCCGCAAGCAATGTAGAAAACGGTGAGTGCGGTGGATTCTTACCCAGATCCAGTAAGAAATCCGATATACCTCTCTCATAGAATATGCGTAGTCGCGTCAAGCCATCATTGAAATAAACGATATCATCGTACCCTATGGCAGTTGATAGACGGCCATATTGAATGGAAAAGTTAACCGAAAAGCACGTATATAAAATAGATAAAATTATCAAAAATTTTATAGAAACGATTGACGGACGGTTTATATTCAAAACATTCATTGGATACTATTCAATCAGAATTAAAAGCAACACACCGTCAAACTTCAGGGATCAATCTAATTCCAAGCAGTGGTATCCCGATTTCACGAAATTCATTCCTACCACGCGACACAGGCACTTCGATGGCCAGTTCCGGCACATCGCCTGCATCTCTCAAACCCTTGTCAAAAACGACCCTCGTCGCCAAGGTGATTCGCCGTCCTTCCGTTTTCTGATGAGTCAGGCTTGGTAACAAGGTGCCATCCATAGTGAGCTTGCATTTGTCGATCTTTTCAGAGTCCATAGCCGGATGCAGCTCCAATTCCAGCTTCCAGACCCCCGAGCGCTGAATGGGAAGATAGAATTTGGTGGCAACCCCTGGCGCTGTCCAGCGCAGGATATATTCATGGTCCTGCTCTCTCGCATGGAGGTTTTCGCCGTGAAAAACATCCATCGCGGTCCAACGGTATTCCTTGCTTTCACGTTGAATATCAGCTTCGGCACGGAGCTTCTTCATGTATCGCTGACGAAGCTCCATACGTACTTGTGATGTACTAGGCGTTGGTAGGTTGCCGAGAATTTCAGCATGAAGCGCGGCCCGATTTTCTTTAAATATAGCCTGCGCCTCAGCATAAAGTGCAAAATCCGGTGCAAACCATTCTTCAAGTTGTGCAAGAAAAGCAGGATCTACGCTGGAAATATCGGCACGTGACTCGGTCGCATTAAAACGCCCAGTGGCCTCCGGGGGCAGGAAGCCCAGCTCATGAGCCATCAGATTGACGCTGTCCTCCATCTCTTCCGTCAATCCGACGGCCACGCATTGACGCAGATTTTTGCAGGCCTCTGCCAACGCGGCCTTGGCACGCACAGAAACGGCCTCCGCGCCAGTGTGTTCGTCATCGCTGGTGTCCGCGATGAAATGCCGAACCATCGTATTTTGGAAGCGAATTTCTGCGCGAATCCACTCTTCAAAACTCGGCCCTCTATTAATACGATTGCGCTGCTGAAAGTAATGGTACATCGACAGTAACCGATCTATCGGATGTCGAAGCATCGTTGCGACACGTGTGTCGCCTGGTGGAAAAGCTGCAGCTATCGTCCATGCAAAATGTCCGGAATAAAATGGTACACGATGCGCAGACCAGGGGTGCAATAGAAAATCTGCCGGCTCATATGCGCCAGAATAAGGTGCAAAACATTCATCCGCTGCGTATCCATTTGCAGTCAAAATAGCGGCAGTAGTGCCACCGCATTTGGTGACATGCAAAAAATAACGCGAGACATCACCTGGCTGCTCGCGCGTCACGGTCTGATCTACCGACAGCCAGTTCACCAATTTCAGCGGCAAACCGAAAAGTCGGCCATCCTTCGCGCCCTGAAAAGGATAAACACTGACAGCTATTTCATGCCACCCAGAAACATCGACCTCGACATCGATCAACAGACGGGTGGGCTGTACGCTGATTGCAGAGCGGGGTAAATTTTTACCATTCAAGCGAATCCGCACTAGCTCTGTCGGATTCAGTGGTCGTGCAGTGCTCCATTCAAGGACTACTCTCCGGCCTTCTCCCGCATGTAGTGGCAGGATGATTTGAAAGCAGGGAAGCGTCCAGCGTATCGTTCCTTGTTCAGTGCCCTCGGCATCATGGGTCCCGAAAACTCGCGCAGGTGAAAATCCTCCGGCTGCACGCCACTCGCCATACCGGGCGAAATCGCTGGGCCGAACAATAGTGTGCTTCGATATTACCGCATGACGCTCAGCGAGATATGAATACCGTCCTTTTTGCACCAGCCTGGAAAACCATTCGACAAAAAGATGATGTGCGGCTATCGAGTCTTCGTTTGCTATTGCCTGATCCAGCTGCGCCTTCGCTTCAGAGGCAGCCTTGACCGCATCCTCCAAGCGCTCCTTGGAGCCCGAGTGCGACAGGGCGCGGCACTTGGAGGCCCATGCGAGATACGGGCCAAGCGAGCCAACGGGGTCTCTGTGAAGGATTTTCCGGAGCCCCAGCCAAAGTATCTGCGCCTTGTCCTTGGCCGGATACGACATCAGCCGGATATGCTCGTCTTTCGTTTGTTCAAGCAGTGCGTCCAGTTCAGGAATCGATGGAAAGAGGGTGGCAGCAGGTTCCTCTGAATGTTCGTACAGGTACTTAATCTGGCCATATGCAAAATCGACAGTGAAGGCTTCAAGGTCGTCATATTCCCCGATATAACCATGCTTCACCACCGCACGTTCGGCAACACCCAGTTTCAGGCCCTGGGTCTTCATGGTTGCGGCAAAAAGCCACTCCGCAAAATGCCCAAACTCTCCACGAAACCCGCCTACGGCATCGTAGGCCTCTCGCCTGATCACAAAGCACTGATCCAGCACCCGAAGCCAGTCATGGGACTGGAGCTTGCCACGGATGTCCTTGCTGTAGATATCGCACTCAATGCGTGATAGCAGATTGCTGGTAAGGCCATGGGTTGGCGCACTGAATGCAGCCCAATCGGACCGCTCCTGAGCCACGCCGACCAGATAACTCAAGGCGTCCGGTTCCGGAATGCAATGCGACTCCGAGAACAACAACAGATCGGTGTCAGCATGACGAGCCACGTCTTCAATCAAGGTCATATCATGGCCCTGATCAAGTTCTAGAAGCAAGTCTCCGCCTCCCAAAAGCGTGCGGACTTCCTGAAGCTCACCACGGTCGAAGTCGGCCGGAGCTCCAATAAGCACCCGATATAGCTCTCGAGGATAATCTTGGCTCGACACCCAGCCCCGTATGCAATCCACCGCAAGCCCGCGATGATACTCGAGCGGAATGATCACAGAAATACGGGTTGCTCCCCCCATCGCGCATATTTTTTGAGAAGGCATATCCGCCTACAAAAAGGTATTTTTCATTTTTTTACCCCCAACACCCTTTTCATCCGATAAGCGATGTCATGATTAACATGCTTTATCAGGTAAGGCAGGAGGGCGCGGTGCGTCTGTGACCAGGTCACGTCCTGCCCCAAGGCACGCTTGCGCAGCCGGGCCATCTCCTCCATGCCGACTTCGTTGATCTGTGCAGACGTTTTCTGCGCTGCATGGATGCGAAAGGCACCCAGGAAATTCGGCAAGCGCACCATGCGCGCTCCGGCGCCGCGAAAACGCAGCAGCAGATCCCAGTCCATGGCGAAACGAAAACTCTCGTCAATCTGACCGCCGCTCTTTTCCCAGATCGTGCGCCGCCAGAACAGTGTTTCCTGCGGAATGAAGTCGGCCCAGGAGAGCACGTTATCGTCGTGAGCGGGTAGCACCCAGCGACCGATTTCGCGGTCTTCCTCATCAATCAGGATGCGATGTCCATAGACCACATCCACCTCAGGATGCTGAGCAAAAAACTCTCCGACGCGATGAAGGGCGCCCGGCATGAGCAAGTCGTCGGAATTGAGCCACCCCATGACGTCGCCACCGGTACAGGCAAAGCCAAGATTGATGGCCTGAGACTGGCCCGCGTCCCTTTTCGACACCCAGCCGGTGAGGCGATCACCATAGGACCGAAGCACCTCGGCAGTGCCATCCGTCGAGCCGCCATCCTGCACGAAGTACTCGAGCTTGGGATAGTTCTGGCCAAGTACGCTATCAAGCGTCCGGCCAATGAAGTGGGCCTGCTGAAAAGATGGCGTGACCATCGATATGGACGGCAAATCCCCTGCCGGCAGACTACTGACGTACGGTTTGGGTAATCCAAGTTGCCGGGGCAGATGCTGGATGAGATGGCCTAGACGGGGCCGCAGGGCCGCCCGTAGATGGCGACCGACAAAACCGATAGAGCGCAGGAACGGCGACAGGGGAGGAAATGCGACACGGTAAGCGGCAAGCGCGCGGGCCTGTTTTCGAATCACAATTTCCTTGCGAATAAGCTGCGCTGCCAATACCTCGCGGGATGTGGATTCTTGGTCAGATTGGGAGGCCGCAGACAGACCCTCCAAGGTCCTGAGCAACGCTTGTTCCTCCGACTCAATCTCCTCGACTGCTTGCCGCTGGCCTAGAAATGCCTTGAGTTCGTTGTCAAGCCGCCGTATCACGGCTTCCTTGGCCTCGCATTCCTTGATGAGAGTAGCAAGATAGGTCTGGTTGCGTACCTGAACCTGGGGAGCCAGCCGTCCAACGGCACCTCTCACCATCGCCAGATCTGCGGCATCGCGAATAAAAAGCACGTTGCCCCAATCCCCGGCTTGCGTCCAGGGGGCATCCCATTCCAGCGATTCAAAACGTCCATTGCGACGGATTACCACTGAATGGCCGTAACCGCGTTCGGTAGCCCAGGCGTGCAGATCAGCAAGCGTATATAGATTTCGGCCACTGGTCTCGGGCAAGGTATCCCAGTACTCGGCCAGAATGAAGCGTGGACGCAACCCTCCCAAGCCGAGCAGCACCGCAAGATCGTGCCCATCAGTGTCAACTTTCAGGAAATCAATCACCCCCGGTAGCTGCTTGTCGGCCACAAGGCCACCCAATGCAACGGTTTCCACTTCGATGGCGCGCGCACTGCGCACAACCGTCGTGGAGTCGCCCAAGTCCGCCAGGGTGTGGTGATAGTCGAGCTCGCGACCTTCAGGGTCGATGGCAATGTGGAAAACGGCTTTGCCAGACCGCTCGGAAGCCGCTTGGGCTCGCACCTCGACACGGGTCTCACGGGCAAAGCGCTCACGCAAGTGCTCCACATGCCGAGGAAGCGCCTCGAAGGCAATCACACGCTCGGCCCCGGCGCCCAAAGCAAGATCGATGAAGGAACCGCGCTCCACACCAACGTCTATGACAACGGGTCCGGCAAGCCGCGACATCACATGAGCGGCCAGTCGATAGTCAAGAGCTTGTCCATGGTCCTCCTGCTGCATATAGAAGTGCTCGGCGAGCCAGGGCGTGAATTCGCGCTCGATGCGCTGGTACAAAGTCTTTTCTGCTGCGTTCAAATCATCAGGCGCCGGCTGGAAGGTCCGGTGCGCTGGCAAGATCATGGTCTGGGCGTCGTAGTCAATGCTCTCGACAGCCTGCCGCTGAACGAAGCTGGCATCGATGCGGGACAGCAAGACCTCATCACTGTCGAGGGACAACACTTCGGTGCCGTATTTCTTGCCCAGCAATTGCCTTAGCTGTTGCATGGCATTTTCAGGATTGCGCTCGACCTGCTCGTAGCGCAAGACAGCATCGGCCACCCTCATCCAGGCCGAACCAGCCTGCACCCAGGCATTCAGTTGACCAAGGTCACAGTCGGACGAAAACTTGCGAAAATAGCTTACCGCCGCCGTGCGGATATCTCGGTAAGAGTAAATAATACAATCGGCAGCATCAGCGAGCGTTTCGCTGTAGTGATGGCATTTAGCGAGAATATTTTCCTCAGCGGTGGCGAACTGTTCTTCGGCTGCTGTGTCGCTGGGATCTATCCAAACCGTTTTCAAATGCTGATCGGCCAATATCTCGTGCACGGCATTGAATGCCCAAGTGGTCATCGAGCGCGGCATGCCGCAGATGAGTATTTTCATGCAGAGTTCTCTTCGCTATTTGAAATTTATTTTCAGACCAGTGCCCCGCGCACCGGCAACCCAAACATTCCCAGGAATGGCGCTGGTTCGTTCTCATAGTCCCAGCGAACCTCGAGTGGGCCAAACCAGCCCGTCGAGTCCAGCTCAACACCTTGGTTCGGGACCTGGGATTCGGAAGCCAGCCTGACTTGGATTGAATACAATCCGGCTTCGAGGCGTAAATCCATCTCGAAATCAAATGCAGACCAGTCACGCTCCGTCGAGACAATGTTATCGAAACCCAGCCTTCTGGAATGCGTGGCATTAATGATCTGGTCGTAGCGGTTCTTGAGCACGAGAGCCACGCGCAGCCGCTCGATATCTCCGCCGCCCTGGAAATAGGCCCGTATCCGGATCGTATCGCCCAGACGCGCCACGACCGTATCGCAGTCGTTTGCATCCAGCACGCGCACAGCGAAGAGAGGTTTTCCCGATGCCACGGGCCGTGACCAAGCAATGTCTTGTGCCAGTTGCGGAAATACACTGTCTGAATTGAAAGACTTGGCGCTGGAAATTGCAGCATGCACGTCCGCCCCTTCCGCAAAATAGCGCCGGATGGCCACCTGCGCGTCTCCAGCATAGATTTGCGCGCCCTTGCGCAGATAGACGGCCCTTTGGCACAGGTCGCGAACCGTACCCATGTCATGGGAAACGAACAAAAGAGTAAGCCCCCGGTCGCGCATCTCCCGCAGGCGGTTGAAGCATTTTTGCTGGAAGAAGAAGTCCCCGACACTCAAGGCCTCGTCGACGATCAGAATGTCGGGATCGCACAGCACCTGCACGGAAAAGGCAAGGCGCATCATCATGCCGCTGGAATATGTTTTCACCGGGCGGTCGATGGCATCCCCGATTTCAGCGAATTCCTCGATTTCAGAAAATCGGTCCACGATCTCTTGGCGCGACAAGCCAAGCAGCAGGCCATTCAGCAGCACATTGTCACGACCTGAATACTCTGGATTGAAGCCACTGCCCAGCTCCAGCAAGGCAGAAACCCGTCCACGAACGCTCACCGAGCCCGTCGTCGGCTTCAGGGTGCCTGTCAGGATTTCAAGCAGTGTGCTTTTACCCCCTCCATTTCGGCCGATGATGGCGACGGACTCTCCCTTTTGGACTTCAAAATTAATGTCGCGCAGAGCCCAATGCTCCCTGACGCCCCGTTCATACTTTGGCCACAGCGTATGCAGCACTCTGGAGCGGGCTGAATCGAAGACTGGATAGCACTTGCTCACGCCCCGGACTGAGATGACAGCGTTATTCATGATCTAGAGCAAATCAGCAAACAAGGGGCGGACCCGCCTAAAAAAATAGAGCGAGCCGTATGCAAAAGCGATGCTGAAGGCCATATAAATAAAAATCCCGGTAGCACCAGGCAAATTCCCAATCAAAAGCAAATCACGAATCCATCCCACCAGCAGTGTGAGTGGATTCCATATCAAAATCGACCGCAATGGCTCAGGCATGCTTTCGGCAGAATAAAATATCGGGGTAACAAACAAAAATACATGACTGATGATGCCAACGATCTGCCCGGTATCGCGTAGCATTACCCCCAGCGCGGAAAATATCCAACCTATCCCCAGCAACAGGGGGAGCATGGCAATAAAAATCATGGGAAAAAAGAGTGCCGTCATTTTTGGCATGCCAAAAAATACCATGCAGCACAGAAACCAGACAGCAATCCCAATGGTCGCATGCAGCAGTGCCACGATAGCGCTCACCAAGGGGAGAATTTCCAGAGGGAAAACCACCTTCTTCACAAAATTCTGGTTTCCCACAACCATCGCAGGCGCTTTTATCAAGCACTCTGAAAATGCGTTGAATACTATCAACCCCGCAAAAACATACAGTGCATAACCGAAGGTTCCTCCTCCTCCGTCCCAACGGGTTTTCAGCACTACACCAAAAACCAAGGTGTAGATGGACAGCAGAAACAGCGGATGGATCAGGACCCACAACACCCCCCCCAGCGATCCTTGATAGCGCCCGGAGAATTCACGCCGTACCAATTCAGCAATCAGGCCTACGTGCTTCATGCTTTGATCTCGCGATGTCTATCAATCATTCAGCAATCCGGCCATAGGTGTCTTCAAACCGCACAATGTCATCTTCCGCCAGATAACTTCCAGATTGCACTTCAATAATTTCCAATGGCACTTTGCCTGGATTTGCCAAGCGATGGACATGGCCTAGAGGAATGAACGTGGATTCGTTCTCGCCGAGCAAGAAGGTCCTGTCGCCATTGGTGACCTGCGCCGTTCCCTTCACCACAATCCAGTGCTCGGCCCGATGGTGGTGCATTTGCAGGCTGAGCTGTGCGCCAGGATGAACCACGATGCGCTTGACTTGAAAACGTTCGCCACTGTCGATGCTGTCGTACCAGCCCCACGGGCGGTGCACCTTGCGGTGAGTCGAAGCCAGGCTCCGCTTTTGCGTTTTCAGCTCTGCCACGATTTTTTTCACGTCCTGGGTTTTGCGCTTGTCCGCCACCAAAATGGCATCGGCGGTTGCCACCACCACCAGGTTATCCACGCCCACGGTGGCCACCAGGCAGGTTTCGGAAAACAACAGGCTGTCGCGGGTGTCGATCGCAAGGGTTTGGCCGGCGTGGGCGTTTCCACTGGCATCGCGTGGCAAAACGTCCCAGAGCGCATCCCAAGCGCCCAAGTCGGACCAACCAGCGTCGAGCGGCACCACGCGAGCCGGCATGTCTAGTTCTTCCTGACCCGGCAGATGTTCCATGACCGCGTAGTCGATGGAGTCGGCCGGGCAAGCAGCAAAGGTTTCACTGTGCGGACGAATGAAGTCCATGTCCCGGCTGCTGTGCTCCATGGCGGAGCGACAGGCTTGAAACATCGCAGGCTGCAACGCCGCCATGGCCTTGAGCCATTGGTCGGCTCGCACCATGAACAAGCCACTGTTCCACAGGTAGTTGCCGCTGGCGACGTATGAATGAGCCAGTTCAAGGCTGGGTTTTTCTTCAAAGCTCTGGATGGAGAACGCGCCAGTACCTACGATGGGATGTGCCTTCTGGATATAGCCGTATCCAGTTTCAGGGCGGTCGGCCACAATGCCAAAAGTGACCATCGCGCCGTCCTGTGCCAGCGGCCAAGCCTCTTTCACGGCCTGGTGCAGGTTCCCTGCGTTTGCGACGACGTGATCTGCAGGCATGGCCAGCAAAATGGCCTGAGAATCGGCCGCGAAGGCGGCCAAGGTCAAAGCAGGGGCTGTGTTGCGGCCGGCAGGCTCCAGCACAAGCTGCGCGCCGTCAACACCGGCTTCCTGCAATTGCTGGGCCGCCAAGAAGCGGTGGGCGCTATTGCACACCACAAGTGGTGGCTTCATCGGGATGGAGGAGTCCAGGCCGTCCAGACGTGTTGCTGTGTCTTGCAACATGGAAACTCCGTCGCCACCCAGTGCCAGGAATTGCTTGGGATAGGTTTCACGGGAGAGTGGCCACAAGCGGGTACCCGAACCGCCACAGAGGATGACGGGGAGCAGGTGATAAGAAGTCATGGGTCGATGATGTCAGCGGGGCTTGCGGTCGCCGCCCTATTGCGAAGGATTTCGTTATCTGCCTCCAGCAGCGCGAGTCGCTGGTTCAAGCGGCGCATGTCCCGTTCAATGCGGGTATTTACCATGTCGGCGTGGAGGGCCTTGACTACCAGCAACACACAGGCCAAAAGCAGCAAGAGCGCTGGCGGGTAGCCAAACCCGGCCCATCCGGCCAAGCGGTCGATCAGGCCCGGCCAAGCTCCCAGCACCGCCGCGACCCCGGCTGCAACGGCCCAGCTAAGGCCATGCATCAGGTAAAGATGATCGCGGCGTATTAGATAGAGAATCAGCACGGCTAAACCCGTGCCCATGAGTGCTGTTGTTACTTGCAAGGGTGCCATTGGGCTCACTACTCCTCCAGGTTTGGATGCGAGACCGTGTGCCGTTCTATCGCGTGCGGAGCGGCCGGGTCAGGGGGCACCACATCGCAGGCGCCCCGGTCGCAAATGCGCAGGGCGTTTTGGTCTGCGGCGATTGTAGAGCCTTGCGTTACTGCGGAACGCCACCGCGCATTCGTCTCGATCCTTACGTAAATCATTGATTTGTTTGAGCCCTTTGGCAGCACACGACAGAGAGGTTTAGATACCTGTGCCACTCTGGATTGGTTCGCGAGGATTCCACGCCACTGGACTTTAGATTGTGTCCGGTTCCCTTCTGGTTTCCCGTAGACAATGTTTGGTTCAGGTTCGCAAGCCTCCGGAATCGCATTCGCTTGTTTCGCCCTCCAGACTGCCATCGCCCCATGTTGCGAGAGGACCAATTGAATCCCCTTTGTGCCTGGGCCATATTTGTACAGAGAAATTTCAGTCTACGAGGTGCCAGGGCGCTGCCCATGGCTGGAACGATCAACATCTAGGTTGCAGCGATCCCGACACAGGCGCAGCCCTGGGAAATATCGGCCAAGGCAGTTCAGTTCAGTTCAGTTCAGTTCAGTTCAGTTCAGTTCAGCGTTCGAGTTGAGCAGAGGTGTAGCCATCGCCATATCGGACGATCTGTGTCCTATAGTCGATGACCGTCCCGAACCGATCGCCGTTTCAAGCAGCGCAGCTCTTGTACCAAGCGAAGAGCCCATCGCGCTCGGGGCAAAACTCAGTTTGTCGGACCTCAAATACCTTTGCGCCAGCGCGGTGCGCAGGCTCCAACGATCTCTCGATCATCGACGTGCTGATGCCACACGCATGGTTCTATGCGAGATTCGGCACCCAGCTTTGCCGCGTCCAGTAACTAACAGACCGACTGCATGGGGTAGAGGCGACGCTGAGCGTTGAGGTGAGCGGACGCTACGGACGGTCCGATTGAATGCCCATGTCATCCTTCAGCGCAGATATGTAGTAAGCGCCGTCACAGCGAGGGCCAACATGAAGCGCCCAGGTTTTAGTAGGAGGCCATTCCTCGCGACAGGGCGCGTGGCGGCTCCCGGGCTCTCAAGGCGCCTTTGCTGAACGGTCACAACGACCTCTCACCTCCTGCCGCCTAAGCTTGGTCGAGAAGCGCGCGCGGAACGGCGCAGGGAACGGAGCGTGCCCAAGGACGGTCCGGCGTAACTACAGGCGAATCCTCCAGTTGGAAGGTGCTCACGGCTTCGGTGAGTTGCTGGGCCTGCAGCTCCAGGCTCTTGGCGGCGGCGGCGCTTTGCTCCACCAGTGCCGCGTTCTGCTGCGTGGCGTGGTCCATCTGGTTGACGGCCTGGCCGATCTGGGAAATGCCCGTGCTCTGCTCGGAGCTGGCGGAGCTGATCTCGCCCACGATGTCCGTCACCCGCTTGATCGCGCCCACAACCTCGACCATGGTCTGCCCGGCTTGATCCACCAGGCCCGTGCCCACGGACACCTTCTCCACGCTTTCGTTGATCAGCGCCTTGATCTCCTTGGCGGCGCTGGCGCTGCGCTGCGCGAGATTGCGCACCTCGGTGGCCACCACCGCAAAGCCTCGGCCCTGCTCGCCGGCGCGGGCTGCCTCTACCGCAGCGTTCAGCGCCAGGATATTGGTCTGGAAGGCGATGCCATCGATCACACCGATGATGTCCGAGATCTTGCGCGAGCTGTCGTTGATGTCCCGCATGGTGGTGACGACCTTGGAGACCACCTCGCCGCCCCGTGTGGCCACGGCGGATGCGCTGATGGCCAGCTGATCGGCCATCTTGGCGTTCTCGGCGTTGTTGCGGATCGTGGAGGTGAACTCTTCCATGGTGGCGGCGGTCTGCTGCAAAGCGCTGGCCTGCTCTTCGGTGCGCTGGCTCAGGTCTGCGTTGCCCATGGCGATCTCGCTCGTGCCGGTGGAGATGGAGTCGGTGGCGCCCCGTACCTTGCTCACGATGCTGGCCAGGTTCTGCTGCATGGCACTCAGCGATGCCAGCACGCTGCCGCCGGGGGCTGCGCTCGCCCCCGCAATGCTGGACAGGTTGCCGCCCGCCACCTTGCTGGCGGCACTGCTCAGTGCATCGGGCTCGGCACCCAGGGCCCTCAGCACTCCGCGGGTGATGGCAACCCCGCATGCCACCGCCATCATGGTGGCCAGCAATGCCAGGCCGATCAAGAGCCGGCGCTGGAATTCGAAATCGGCCTCGGAGGAATCCACCAGCTGTTTGGAGCGCTCATCGGTTGTCTTTTGGTACTCGTCGGTCTTGGCAATCAGGGCGGCGAGAAGCGGCCGGCACTCGTCATTGATTTTCGCAATGGCTTCGTCCTTTTTGTCGGCCATCGCCAAATCGATGATGGACAGGGCCACCGGCCCATATGACTGCTCGATCTTTGCGAGTTCGGCCACCAGCGCCCTGACGTTGACTGGAATGCCTGGGCCTTCTACCGCCTGTTTGAGCAGGGCCAGGCGTTTTTGGACCTCTTCGTGGGCTTTGACGACAGCCGCCTTTTCCGCGTCGCGTTCTGCAGGCTTGGTCGCCAGCACCATGTTCCGGGCGGCCACGGCGCGCGCGTCGACGGCGCTCCGTATTCCTTGGGCCAGATGTGCCCGTGCGTCGATACCGGTCACGAAGTCATGAAATTGCGTCTTGGCGCTGCTCATGTCCTTGATGGCGAACGCGGACAGGACCACGATAAGCACCACCATCAAGCCAAACGACAGTGCCAACCTCGCCCGCATCGTCATGTTCTGAAAACCCATCGCAGTCCCCCAATGTTCGTCTGCGTTATGGTCAGTAGATTTGTAATATTTTGTCAATAGACAACAGCTATTGTGATGAGGAATATGGATTCAGTGGTTCATTACTGCGCTGCCACGTGATCCATGTGCGGAGAAATAGATCACACCGGGGACAAGGCATTCCCCCGGGGATCACCGCTTCGGCCCGCCCCACTGCTCGCAAGGGCTTGATCGTTCTTGGCACCACCAACATCATTCCATCGACTGTTCGGCAGCTGCACGGCCTGGCCTCACCGCTGCAGACCAGGCCGTTGCTCAGACCACTTTCAGGCCTCTTCGCGCAGCGACGCCCTGAGGATCTTTCCCACCGGCGACTTGGGGAGTTGCTCGCGGAAAACGATCTGGCGTGGCACCTTGTAGGCCGTGAGCTGGGTGCGGCAGTGGCGCTGCACGTCCTCGGGCGTGAGCGCCGGGTTGCGCGCGACCACGAAGGCGCGCACGGCCTCGCCGGTGCCAGCATCCGGCACACCGATGACGGCGGCCTCGGCGATGTCGGTGTGGGCCGCGAGCACGTCTTCCACCTCGTTCGGGTAGACGTTGAAGCCGGACACCAGAATCATGTCCTTCTTGCGGTCGACGATGCGGATGAAACCGCCCTCCTCCAGCTGCGCAATGTCGCCCGTGTGCAGCCAGCCGTCCCGGATCGCGCTGGCACTATCTTCCTGCGCATGCAGGTAGCCGGCCACCACCTGCGGGCCCTGCACCAGCAACTCGCCGCGCTCGCCCTGAGGCAGATCGCGCCCCTGGTCATCGACGATGCGCACCCGGCAGCCCGGCATGGGCACGCCCACGGTGCCCAGGCGCGGCGTAGCCGAGGGCGGGTTGCACGAGACGATGCACGATGTCTCGGTCATGCCGTAGCCCTCCAGGATGGGGCAGACCACCGCCTGCCAGGCCTGCGCGGTCGACGTACGCAGGGCCGTACCACCCGAGAAGGCGTAGCGCAGCTTCGGTGGCCTGGCCTGGAACCAGGGCTCGGCCAGCAGGCCTGCGAACAGCGTGTCCACGCCGGCAGTCCACTGCACCTCGAACTGCTCGAAGGTCTTTTGCAGGTTGGACATGGGGCGCGGGTTGGGCACCAGCACGTTGCGTGCACCGACCTCGAAGAACACCAGGAAGTTCACCATGAAGGCGAACACGTGGTACATGGGCAGCACGGTGAGCATGGTCTCGCCCTGCTTCGGCCCATCGTAGGCGTCCAGGAAATCGCGCGTGATGCGCAAGGTGGCCAGGATGTTGCCGTGCGTGATCACTGCGCCCTTGCTGCGCCCGGTGGTGCCGCCCGTGTACTGGTACACCGCCACGGGGTGGCTGCGGTGTTCGACGGGCTCCAGCGCCTGCCCGCGCACCAGCGCGTCGGCCATGCGCGGCAGCGGCGCCGCGGTGGAGTCCGCAGGCCCGGCCATCTTGGCGCGGATGGCCGATGCCACAGGTTCCTCAAAGAAGTCCCACAGGCTGGCCGTGAGCACGGGCAGGCCCAGGCCCTCGGCCACAGGCTGTGCCACCGGCAGGAACAGGTCGCACACCAGCAGCAGCTTCGCACCGCTGTCTTCGAGCTGCAGGCGCAGCTCGCGCCCGGTGTACAGCGGGTTCGCGTTGGTCACGATGAGCCCGGCCTTCCACGCGCCGAACACCGCGATGGGGTAGTGCAGGCAGTTGGGCATCTGCAGCGCGAGCACCTCTCCCGCCTGCAACTCCTGCTCGCGCACCAGCCAGACGGCAAAGGCGTCCGACAGCGCATCGATCTCCTTGAAGCTGCGCACCACGTTGGCGCCCGTGGGCAGCACGAAGGTGAAGGCGGGCTGGTCCCCATGGTCGGTGGCGGCCTGCGTGGCCAGGTGCGCGGCGTTGGCGGGCAGTGCCGCCAGGTCGAGCCGGTAGTTGCGCAGGGCCTCGGGGTAGGACCCTTCCCAGGGCGAGGACGCTGGCGGTGCGGCGGTGGCGGTCATGGGCTTGTCTCCTGTCTCTTCTTTTTATGAACGCATCAGGCCTTGGCTTTGAACGCTGGGAGCTTGTCACCCAGCCGCGCGCCCATTTTGGCACCCAGCGCCTGCAGGCCGCTCAGGGGGCGCACCATGACTTCGAACTCAGTGATCTGCCCCTCTTCATTGAAGCGCACCAGATCGATGCCCTTGAGCTGCTTGTCGCCCACGCGCGCGCTGAACTCCAGCACGATGCTCAGGCCGTCGTCGGTGGCCAGCTGGCGGTGGTAGGTGAAGTCCTCGAACACCTGGATCACGGTGGACAGGGCCAGCATCAGCGCCGGGGCCGAGGTGTAGGCCGTGTTCGCCATGGGCGAGCGGAACACCGCGTCGGGGTGCACGATGCTCAGCAGGTTCGACAGGTCGCGGCTGGCCACCATGTGGTGCCAGGTGTCGAGCGAGCGGGCGACGGCGGGGTGGATGTTCTTCGGGGCTTCGGTCATGGATGTCTCCTGGGGTGAGGTTGTTGGATCAGATGGCGGCGGCAAGCGTCGTGCCCTGCAGGATGGCGCGCTTGGCGTCGAGCTCGGCGGCCACATCGGCACCGCCGATGAGGTGCGCGCTCTGGCCCGCGGCCAGCAGCACGTCGTACAGTTCGCGCAGCGGCTCCTGGCCGGCACAGACCACGATGTGGTCGACATCGAGCACGCGCGGCTGGCCGTCGATGGTGATGTGCAGACCGGCGTCGTCCACGCGCTCGTAGGCCACGCCCGAGCTCATGCCCACGTTGCGCGCCTTGAGCGAGGTGCGGTGGATCCAGCCCGTGGTCTTGCCCAGCTGGTCGCCCACCTTGCTGGCCTTGCGCTGCAGCAGGTGCACCTGGCGCGCGGGCGCCTCCACCTGGGCGGCGCGCAGGCCGCCGGCCTGGGCATAGGCGGTGTCGATGCCCCATTCGTCATTGAACTTGGCGGGCGCCAGGGCCCCGCTCTCGCCTTCGTGCGTGAGGTACTCGCCCACGTCGAAGCCGATGCCGCCCGCGCCGATCACCGCCACGCGCTGGCCCACGGGCTGCTTGTCGCGCAACACGTCCAGGTAGCTCAGCACCTTGGGGTGGGTGATGCCGTCGATGTCGGGCGTGCGCGGCCGGATGCCCGTGGCCACCACCACCTCGTCATAGCCCTGGCCCGCCAGTTCCTGCGCGGCCACGCGGGTGCTCAGGCGCACCTCCACGCCGTGCAGCTCCAGCTGGCGGCGGTAGTAGCGCAGGGTCTCGTAGAACTCTTCCTTGCCCGGCACCTGCTTGGCGATGTTGAGCTGGCCGCCGATCTCGCTGCCCGCATCGAACAGCACCACCGCATGGCCACGCTGCGCAGCGGTGACGGCAAAGCTCAGGCCCGCAGGGCCGGCGCCGACCACGGCGATGCGCTTCTTGGCGGCGGTGGGCGCGATGACCAGCTCCGTCTCGTGGCAGGCACGGGGGTTGACCAGGCAGCTCGTGATCTTGCCGCCGAAGGTGTGGTCCAGGCAGGCCTGGTTGCAGGCGATGCAGGTGTTGATCTCGTCGGCCCGGCCCTGGCGCGCCTTGCGCACGAAGTCGGCATCGGCCAGCAGCGGCCGCGCCATCGAGACCATGTCGGCGCAACCCTCGGCCAGCAGGCGCTCGGCCACCTCGGGCGTGTTGATGCGATTGGAGGTAATGAGCGGTATGCCCACCTGCCCCATCACCTGCTTCGTCACCCAGGCGTAGGCCGCGCGCGGCACCTTGGTGGCGATGGTGGGGATGCGCGCCTCGTGCCAGCCGATGCCGGTGTTGAGGATGGTGGCGCCCACCGCCTCGATGGCCTGGGCGAGCTGTATCACCTCGGCCAGCGTGGAGCCGCCCTCCACCAGGTCGACCATGGACAGGCGGTAGATGATGATGAAATTCGGCCCCACCCGCTCGCGCGTGCGCCGCACGATCTCCACCGGAAAGCGCATGCGATTGGCATAGCTGCCGCCCCATGCGTCATCGCGGTGGTTGCTGCGCGCTGCGATGAACTCGTTGATCAGGTAGCCCTCGGAGCCCATGACCTCCACCCCGTCGTAGCCCGCGTGCTGGGCCAGAGCGGCGCAGCGCGCGAAGTCCTCGATGGTCTGCTCCACCTCTTCCGCCGTGAGCGCGTGCGGCACGTGGGGGTTGATGGGTGCGCGCAGCGCGCTCGGGGCCACCAGGTCGCGGTGGTAGGCATAGCGGCCGAAGTGCAGGATCTGCATGGCGATCTTGCCGCCCTCGGCGTGCACGGCCTGCGTCACCTTGCGGTGCTGCCCGGCCTCGTGTTCGTTGACCAGCATGGCCCCGCCCTGCATGGGCCGGCCGCGCTCGTTGGGCGCAATGCCGCCGGTCACGATAAGCCCCACCTCGCCACGCGCCCGCTCGGCATAGAAGGCCGCCATGCGCTCGAAGCCGTTGGCCACCTCCTCCAGCCCCACGTGCATGGAGCCCATGAGCACGCGGTTCCTGAGCGTGGTGAAGCCCAGGTCCAGCGGGGCATGCAGGTGGGGATAGGGACTGCCGCTACCAGCAGCCTGTGGAGCCGGGGCAGGTTTCGGGACGGCGTTCATCAGGGGTCTCCTTGTTTATGCAACCAGTTGCACAAATATAGCCAGCATCACGCATTTATGCAACTGGTTGCATAAACAATGGAGAGCAGTCCCGATTCAGGCAAGATGGCGAACTACGCAGCTTTCTCCGGCGCCCTCTTCCGATGTCCCTGCCCCACGCCCTTCTCACCGCCCTGGTCGAGCACCCCTGCTCGGGCTCGGAACTCGCCGAGCGCTTCGACAAGTCCATCGGCTACTTCTGGCACGCCACGCACCAGCAGATCTACCGCGAGCTGGCGCGGCTCGAAGAAGCACGGTGGATCGAGGCCCTGCCGGCCGAGACGGGCCGCGGCCGCAAGCGCCAGTTCCGCCTGCTGCCCGCGGGTCGCAAGGAACTGCGCCGCTGGATCGCCGAGCAACAGGACCCCACGCCCCTGCGCGACGAACTCATGGTGCGCCTGCGCGCCGAGGCCGCCGTCGGCCCCACCGGTCTGGAAAAGGAAATCGCCCGCCTGCAGGCCATGCACGAGGACAAGCTGGCCGTCTACCAGCGCATCGAACAGCGCGACTTCATGGGCAAGGATGCGAGCCGAGAGCGCCGCCTGCAGCACCTGGTGCTCAAGGCCGGCATCCTGCAGGAAGAGCTGTCGCTGGCGATCGCGAGAGAGGCGCTGGAGATACTCGGCACACCGCGCCCGCCTCCGACGCCCTCTGCCCGGTGACCACATGTCACTCGCAGCGCCATGACCAGCCTCCGGCGTACCCCAGTGCCAGCGCCAGCTAGTCACACCAAGCAGCACCACGCCATCGGAGCATTCAAGATGCCGAGTCCTCATGTCTCCGCCCAAAACCTATTTCAGCGCGCAGTGGACGG
Source organism: Acidovorax sp. A79 (assembly GCF_041154505.1). Classification (GTDB taxonomy): domain Bacteria; phylum Pseudomonadota; class Gammaproteobacteria; order Burkholderiales; family Burkholderiaceae_C; genus Acidovorax. The sequence continues at coordinate 4,252,829 of NZ_AP028672.1, read as the reverse complement.
CCTACATGATCTTCATGGCGCTGGCGGGGAGGGATCGGCACCATGGAAGGCCCCATTCTCGGCGCGCTGCTTTCCTTGCGGTAGAGACGACGTGGGGCGGACAGGGCGTGCTGTATCTCATCGGCCCTGGTGCCATTGCCATGCTATTCGCGCTGTTTTTGCCCAGGGGCGCTTGAGGGGCAGTGCAGCAGCGCTGGAACGTGCAACCGCTGTCCGCGGGCTATCGGATGCGTACGCGCGCCACACATGTTCCAGAAAGAGAGGAGCAATATTCAAAATCAATAGCAAACAACGCTTATGGGACAAGCGGTAGATGCCATTTTCAATCGAAAAATTCGATGGTACGCGGGTCTTTGCACCCGTCGAAATACTTTTGCAGCATGGCGTGAAACACGCTGCCCGGCGCAGAAACTTCGCCAAACAGCGTCATGCTGGAGCGCAGCTTGAGATCGTCCGGCGTGCCAAACACATCCAGCGCCGAGCACGTCCCCAGGCCCAGCAGGATCTGGCAGCACTCGCGCAGCCGGCCGGCAAGCACTGGATGCGCCAGGTAGGCCTGCGCCTCGGCCAGCGACTGGATGGCATAGCGCTGGGCCACGTCGCTATGCCCCAGTCCCTTGATCTGCGGGAACACAAACCACATCCAGTGCGTGCGCTTCTTGCCCGCCCGCAGTTCGGCGATCACGCGGGGCCAGACGGGATCCTGGGCTTGCAGGAAACGGTCGAGGACAGGGGAAAGGGGCATGTTCGGGCAGTGGATGCTCGTCTTGCGGAAGTGAATGGTGACCATGAATTCACCGGAAGACAACAGTTGAATGATGACGGAAAGCCAGGGCTGGCTGCAGGTGATGTGCCCGAAACACCTGGATCAGATCACCATGCCAGAATGACCCGATGAGCACATCGACATCCGCCTCCTTTCTGTCTAGCGCAGACGGCATCCCGGTCATCACCTACACCTGGGCCGAGACCCCCGGCAAACCCGTGGGCGCCGTGCAGATATCTCACGGACTAGCCGAGCACGGCGAGCGCTACGACCGCTTTGCGAAGGCCTTGAACGCTGCCGGCTTCATCGTCCATGCCGTGGATCATCGCGGGCACGGGCGCACCGCTGGTGGCAGGTTGGGGGACTTTGGCGCCGCAGGTTTCAGCGGGCTCATTGCCGATGTGGCCCAGTACGGCGCGCTGCTGCGCACGCAGCACGCCGGCCTGCCGCTGTTTCTGTTTGGGCATTCGATGGGTTCGTTTGCGGCGCAGGCGGCGATCCTGGATCACGCATCGACCTGGTCAGGTGTGTTGCTCTCAGGTTCAACCGCGCTGGATGCGCTCGCCGCAGCTATGGCCAATGCTCCCGCAGACGCGCCTGCAGGATTGGAGGCATTCAACGCAGGTTTTGAGCACCGTACGGGATACGAATGGCTTTCGCGGGACGGTGCGGAGGTCGATGCCTATGTAGCGGATCCGTGGTGTGGGTGGGATGTGCCGGACGATGTGATCCCGTCGCTGTTCGCTCCGGCTTCCCGACTGGCGGATCCAGCGCTGCTAGCAGGTATCCGCAGTGACCTGTCAATCTTCATTGCCTCTGGCGACGCAGATCCGCTCGCGGGGGGCGGTGCGCTGATTCAGCTGCTGGGTCAGCGCTACCGCGATGCAGGCATCACCGACGTGACAGTCAAGCTGTACACGGCTGCCCGCCACGAAATCCTCAATGAGACGAATCGTGATGAGGTGACTGCCGACATCGTGGCCTGGCTGCGTGCCCATGTGGGGTAGCCTGATGCGGTGTCGCCGCATTGCACGAATGGAGGCCTGACCTCGGAGGGCCTCGAGCCTGAGTCCTGCTATTTGAACGACCGATACTCCACATTCATGGACTGAACCAGTTCGGCGGCAGTCGGCAGGGACGTCACACCCGACACCGAATGCCCCGCACTCCACAGATCCGACCACCGTTGGATGACGGGTCCTTCAGATCCGCCTCCGAATTTCTTGCGGGCCTCCTGCACGGATACCGTCTCGTCCAGCCCATCGGGGTCGAGTCCGACACGGACGATGGACGATTTCAAGAAGTTCGCGGGCAACCCCGTAAAGGCACGCGTCGCAAGCACATCGTCCATGGAGCTTTCCAGAAGCATCTGCTTGTAGTCTCCCCCAGCCAGGCTTTCCTTGGTGGCGATGAATCGCGTTCCCACGCACCCCAGGTCGCAACCCAGGACCGTCGCTGCGCGCAACGCCACACCGTCGGACAGGCCACCTGACAGCACGATGGGGCCATCGAACAGCTGGCGCACGGCGCGCACGAAAGCGAACGGGTTGGCCCAGCCGGTGTGCCCGCCCGCGCCGGACGAGAGCAGCACCAAGCCATCGACGCCCGCCTCCAGAGCACGCTCTGCATGGTGCAGCGAGGCCACATCGGCAAACACGAGGCAGCCGCCGTCGTGCAAGATGGGAATCACCGACGCGGGCGACCCGACGCTGGTGATCACCAGCTCTGCGCCGTGGCGCACGATCAAGTCCGCTTCGGCCTTGAGGCGTGCGGGGTCGCGGCGCATGATGAGATTGGGGCAATAGGGCGCCCGGCTGGGCTGTTCTTCGGCCTCGCGCTGAAGCCGCTGAAGCCAGGTCTCGAACTCGTCCAGAGACGTGCAGTTGGCCGTGGGAAATGCGCCGATGACGCCAGCGGCGCAGGCAGCGGAGACCAGTTCGATTCCCGAGACACGCAGCATGGGGGCCGCAATGACGGGCACCACCAGCCGCTCCATGAAAGGCAGTCGGTTCATTCTTGCTCCATTGAATCCAGTGAATGCACTGTGCGCAGGGCCGTGATGGCCTGCACTGCTTCGTCCACCAGGCCGTTCACGATGGCCTGCAGCGGCTCGATACGCTTGGCGAATGCGATGGCTGGCCCCAGGGAGGCCATGCCATGACGCCAGTCGCCCTCGGCGTAGCAGCGGTCGCGCGCGACCGTTCCGCTGATGAGGTCGCCGAACGCGGCGTGTTCGGTGGCGCCTGCCCGTTCGATGGCCTGAACCTGGCGCGCAGTGTCGTTGAGCAGCACGCGCCAGGTGGTGCCCAGCGATTGCAGCAGCCGCACCGTGGAGTGCTCGTCGCAGGTCAGCAGATGCTCTTTGTAGCGGGGGTGCGCCTGGATTTCCTCGCACACCAGGAAGCGGCTGCCGACGAGTACGCCGTCAAGCCCTTGGGCCAGCACCGCAGCCAATTGCCTGCCGCGGCCGATGCCGCCGCCCAGCACCACCGGCACGCTGAACTGGCCGTATGCCAGCGCCCCCATGAGCATCGTGGGCAGCTCATTCATGCCCGGGTGCCCGCCTTCCTCCATGCCGACCAGGGCAATGGCATCGGCGCCAGCGCGCTCCGCCGAAAGAGCGTGGCGGATGTTCGAGGCTTTGTGAACGACGATGGCATCTGCCTTGTGAAGAGCGGTGATGAGGTCCGCCGGTGCATGTCCGGCTGTCTCGAAGATCCTCACGCCGTGCGTCAGGGCTGCATCCATCCAGCGCGGAATCATGGTGTTGGCTTCGGGCCGGTGCGAGAGCGTGAGGTTGACGCCAAACCGTTTGCCATGGGTCAGTTCCGAGCACAGCGCAAGGGCTTCGCGGAAATCCGCTTCGCTGGCGTACGACCGGGGCGTGATGAAGCCCATGCAGCCCGCATTCACCAGCGCGGCAACGTACCGTGCGTCGGACAGCCACATGAGGCCGCCGCCCAGGATGGGATGGTCGATCCCCAGCAGCCGGGTGATCCTCGTGTGCAAGACGCTGCCCATGGCCTACCAGCCTGAACTGCCGAGCTGCGGTGCGCCTGCAAGGTCCGCACCGCCCATTCCCTCGAGTGGAACGGGGAACCTGACCAAGGGCAAGTCTTCGCCGGGAGCGAATTTGCCGCGTGAGGCAAAGTGCGGCTGGGCGGCCAACTCTGCGGGCGGCACCACTGGCGCGGCAGGCACATCGTGCCGGCACAGCAGTTCAAAGGCCTCGTGCGAATCCAGGTGCTGCATGGCCTGCTCGATGCGCAGGTTGATCGCATCCGCCACAGATTTTCTCGCCTTGTGGGTGGCGTACTTCGCGCCGTCGAAGGGAGCCAGGTCCAGCACCGCACACAGGCGCTTCCAGAAATGATCCTCCAGCGCAGCAATCGACACGTAGCGGCCATCCTTGCACCGGAAGGCGCCGTAAGCCGCCTTCACCAGCGTTGCCTCGCGCTGCGCTTGCAGCGTGCCTGCGCCTGCGGAGCGGTAGGCGCCCAGCCGCGGGTTCATCCAGTGCAAGGCGCAATCGGCCAGCGCCACGTCCAGGTGCTGCCCCCGGCCGGTGGCCTGGCGCTGAAACAGCGCGGCGAGTGTGGCGGACAGCGCGTACATGGTTCCGCACAGATCGGCCACGGGCAGGCCGAAGCTCTGCGCGGGTGCGCCGTCCGGCGCACCCGAGACGGCCAGCACCCCCGCGGCAGCCAGGTAGTTGATGTCATGCCCCGGCAGGTCGGCCCAGGGACCGGTCTGGCCGTAGCCGCTGAGAGACACATAGATGAGTTGCGGATGCGCCTGGCAGAGCGAAGCGGCATCCAAGCCCAGGCGCGCCATCACGCCAGGGCGGTAGGACTCGACCACGACATCGGCCGACGCGATCAGCTCGCGGACCTTGTCGCGCTGGGCTTCGTCCTTGAGGTCCACCAACAGGCTCTGCTTGCCCCGGTTCACGGCCTCGAAAGCGCCCTGGCCCAGGTGACGGGCGTTGTCGCCATGCGGCGGGCGCTCGATCTTGATGATGCGTGCGCCCATCTCCGCCAGGTTCTGCGTCAGAAACGGCCCCGGCAGCAGCTCGCTGAAATCCACCACCGTGATGCCCTGCAACGGCGGCCGGGCGGCGGTGGCCGTCATGCGGACGCTCCTTCGGCGGTTCTTTCGATGATCACGGCGTCCAGCGGCAAAACGCCTTCTCCGCGTGCGCCAATCCACACCGGGTTGAGGTCCATTTCCTCGATGCGGCCAGCGTTGTGCATTACGAAGTCCGAGATGCGCAGCAGCAGCGTCTGCAGCGCCTCCAGGTCCGCCGCTGGGCGGCCGCGCGCACCTTCCAGCAGGGGAAAGCACCGCATCTCACGCACCATCGCCGCGGCCTCGCTGGCGCTGAGCGGCAACATGCGGCGTGTCACATCGCGCAGGATCTCCACGTAAATGCCCCCCAGGCCGAAGGTCATCACGTGGCCGAACACCGGGTCGCGCGTAACGCCGACCATCAGCTCCAGCCCGCCGCGGGGCGCCATCTTCTCGATCAGCAGGCCGTCGATGTGCGCGTCGGGCCGGTGGTGCTTCGCGGCGTCCATGATGTCCGCCCAGGCCTGGCGCAGTTCGTCGGCATTTTGCAGCCCCACCTTGACGCCGCCGATGTCCGACTTGTGGACGATCTGCTCGCTGGCGATCTTGGCCACGACGGGGTAGCCCATGGCGTTGGCGGTCACCAACGCTTCTTCCATGGTGGACGCGAGCATGTTGGGCAGCAGGCCGATCCCCGCAGCCTGCAGCTGGCCTTTGGCCTGCGCTTCAGACAGGCTGAGGGTGGCGGCGGCTGGCGGCAGAACGACCACAGGCTGCATGGGCGGCTGGGTGCCACGCGAGCGCTTCCAGCGGCCATATTCAACCCAGCGCTGAATGGCCTTGATGGCTTTGCCCACCGAACGCGGCGGGGCGAAACCGCCTTCGACCAGCATGCGATACCCCTCCCCCATGCGGTCACTCATCCAGATGGGAATGATGGGTGTTGCGCAGCCTTTCTGCGCCGCGATGATGGTGCGCGCCAGCTGGATCGTGGTGTCGCCATAGTCCAGTGCAATCGGAACGATCACGCAACCGAGGTTCGGGTCCACGGCCACCGCGCTCAGCGATTTTTCGATCAGCGCCGCATCGCTCAGCACGGCGGCGGTGGTGTCCACCGGGTTGTCCAGCGCCGCGAAGTCGGGAAGCAGCGAGGCCAGCACCTCCCGCGTGTGCGGGGTGAACTGAGCGAGGGTCAGGCCTGCGGTGCCCACAGCATCCGCCGTCAACGCCGCCGTCCCGCCCGAAGAGGTGTAGATGGCCACCCCTTCGCTTGGGGGCGGCTCCGCGCGTGCGAACAGCCAGGCTGCATCGACAAGCTCGTCGATGTCATCGACCTCGATCACACCGCACTGTCTGAACACCGCGCTGTTCACCTCGGCCGACCCCGTGAGGGACGCTGTGTGCGATTGCGCCGCCTTTTGCCCGTACTCAGACTTGCCGACCTTGAGCGCAATGACTGGCTTGCCATTGGCGGCTGCGCGGTTCACGGCAGCCACGAACTTCGCGCCATCCTTGATGCCTTCCAGCAGGGTCACGATCACCTTGATGTCGGGTGCATCGGCCATGTAGTGGATGAAGTCGGCCACCTGCAAGTCCACCTCGTTGCCGGTGGAGGCCCACAGGCCAATGCCAATGCCGCGGTCCATGGCCTGCATCACGTTGCGCCCCAGGCCGCCACCTTGCGTGGCCAGGCCAATGGGACCCTTGACGAGGTCGTGCGGGAAGGATGGCGAGAAAGTCAGTCCCAGGCGGTGGTTGACGTTGGTGAGGCCCGGGCAGTTCGGCCCGTACAGGCGCATGCCGCCCCCGTCGGCGATTTCCTTGAGGCGCACCTGAGCGCGTTCGCCTTCTTCGCCTGCCTCGCCAAAGCCCGATGTCAACACGATGGCAAAAAGGACGCCCCGGTTGGCACATTCCTCCGCCACGGCCAGCACGCCGGATGCGGGCACCACGATCACAGCAACGTCGGGCGTGGCTGGCAGTGACGCAACGCTCGGCCAGCAACGGTGCCCGCGGATCTCCGCCTTGGTCGGGTTGACGAGGTAGATGTCTCCGTCGAACTCGGAATGGTCCAGCAGATTGGTCAGCGTGCGCTCGCCGATACTTTGCGGGCGGTCCGAGGCGCCCACGAGGGCAATCGAGCGAGGGCGGATCAGTCGTGAAAGGTCTGTCAATCTTGTCTCCTGGTCGTTATTGGGGTGGCGTGGAGGCTCAGGCAATCGCCGAGATGCCCAGGATTTCCCGACCTGCGATCAAGGTCTGCACTTCGGTGGTGCCTTCGGGAATCGTTCCGCCGCGCGTGTCGCGAAAGATGCGCTCAATGGGGTAGTCGGTGGCGTAACCCAGCCCGCCATGCACTTGCAGTGCCATGCTGGCCACTTCATGCGCAGCCTCGGTGGCGTAGAGCTTGGCAATGGAGCAGGCGGTGCGCGCATCGGCATTGGCATCCAGCGCGGCAGCGGCACGCAGGCTCAGTGCGCGTGCGGCTTCCACCCGGATCGTCATGTCCACGATGAGCTTTTGCACCAGCTGGAAGCTGCCGATGGGCTTGCCGAACTGTGTACGGGTGCGGGCATAGTCGATCGAGAGGTCGAGGGCCGCTTGCGCGGCGCCGACCGCACCCATGGCAATGTTGACACGGGCGCCGTCCAGGCCGATGAGCATCTTCTTGAGCGCCTTGCCTTCCTCGCCCAGCAGGTTCTCGCGGGGCACCTTGACATTGTCGAATGCCAGCTCCGCCGTGCCGGTGCTGCGCAGCACCATCGTGTCGACGTTGCGCACTTCATACGGAGACACCTCGCGCTCCACAAGGAAGGTGGAGAGCTGCCCCTGGCAGTCGGGGCTGAACGTACGCGCGACCACGATGCCGAAGTCGCCAAATGCCCCGTTCGTGATCCACAGTTTTCGGCCGTTGAGGACGTAGTGGTCCCCCTGCAGGTCTGCACGGGTCTGGACCTGGGCGATGTTGGAGCCCGTGCCTGGCTCGCTGATGGCGTTGAACACGCGGCGGTCAGATGCCAGCAAAGGCTTCAGGAAGCGTTCGCGCTGCTCCTCGTTCGCCTCTGCGGCCAGCTTGTTGATGGCCGCATTGGTGATGTTCACCATCGTGCGCAACGACAGCCACGTGTAGCCCGCCTCTTCCATGAGCATCGCCCAGGTCATCTGGTCCATGTCCATGCCGCCCAGGGCCTCGGGCAGCCTGCCGCCGATGTATCCGAACTGCGACAGCTCCTTGAGAAGCTCGAAGGGAAAGGTCTTGTCCCTGTCGTGCTGGGCGACGCGGGGAGCGACTTCGCTTTTCATGAAGCGGCGCACGCTGTCGCGCAGCATTTCTTGTTCGGAATTCATCGTTGCATACATGGCTAGGTCTCCTGGGTTGAATGCATGGATCCGCCGCTAGGCGGCGGTGGTGTCTTTGGTGCCCGCGCCGCGCCGGCCGGATGCCGTGGCGCGCAGCGTGGGAGCCGCGTTCTGGGGGTGGAACACAAGTGCCTGCACCTCTTGCAAGGCTTGCAGGCAGGCGTCCTTGGTACGGCGAAGGCGTTCGGTGGGGCCGGCGATCGACAGCGCGAGGGGTTCATCGCCCAGGTAGCCAGCGACGGCGATGGCGGCCAAGCCGTCGAAGCCTTCGTTTTCCACCCAGATCCAGCCTTGCTGGCGTGCTTGTTCGATCTGTGCCTCCAGTGCTGCGAGGTCCGTGATGGACCCGGGGGCGATCTGCTTGAGCGGCTTGAGCCGCAGCTGGCGTGCGGCTTCTTCGGGTGTACCCAGCGACAGCGCCGCCTTGCCCAGCGCGGACACGTGCAACGCAATCTTGTTGCCCACGTTTTCCACATAGCGCAGCGGATGAGTTCCCTCGGCAAACGCCAGTACCTTGACCACGCCCGCCTCCACGCGGCCGCACATCCCTGTCTCTCCCGTCTTGTCACGCAGCAACTCGCACGCCTCGGACGCCACGGCGTAGAGCGAATCACCCGCAGCGATGCCTTTGGCAATCGTGAGCAGACGGGCCGTTGGATAGAAGCGTCGGGTTCGCGCCGTCCGCATCAGGTAGCCCAACTCATGCAGCGTGTGCAGCAGATCGGAGCAGCTGCTCTCGGGAAGGTCCATCAGGCGCGCAAGGTCTGAATTGGAGAGTTCGCGGCGCTCCCGGGCAAAGACCTCCAGCAGGGCCATGGTGCGAGAAGCGGCGGGGACAATGGTTGGCATAAGTTCTCCGGTATTTCGTAGATGTCAACGAATCATAACTTTGAGGTGAGCGCGATTGCAGCAGACCATTCCTTATGAGATTCAAATTTTCTTTTGAATGCAGCTCACAAGATTGCTTGCATTTATACGAAATATTGAAGTATTCTACGACCAGCCGCAATGAAGTGGCAACAAAAATGGAGACAAGCATGCGTAGAACCTTCCGAGAACTGATTGTTTTTGTCATTGCCTCGTTGGCCTTTGGCGTCCTGCATGCAGCAGGAGATGCGTGGCCGAGCAAGCCCATCACCTTCGTGGTGCCGTTCCCACCCGGGGGCATCACGGACAACACGTCGCGGCTTTTGGCCAAGCTGCTCAGCGCACAGCTGGGACAGTCGGTGGTGGTGGACAACCGTCCCGGTGCCGGTGGCTCCATCGGTGTGGAGTCGGCTTCGCGCCAGCCACCAGACGGCTACACCATCATTTACGGCACGCAGGGAACGCATGGCGCCAATCTGGCGCTGTACAAGAACGTGCGCTACGACCCCATGACGGACTTCGTGCCCGTGCATGCCATGTCGGAAACGCCGCTCATGCTGGTGATCAACCCCTCACGCCCGTTCAAGACGGTGCCCGAGCTGATCGCCTATGCCAAGGCCAATCCCGGCAAGCTCAACTACGGCTCCGCCGGTCCAGGCACGGGCACCCACCTGACGGCCGAGTTGTTCCAGACCGCCGCGGGCATCAAGATGACCCATGTGCCATACCGCGGCAGCGCGCCGGCACTGAGCGACCTGATGGCCGGGAGCATCGACCTGATGTTCGACTACCCGGCGGTGGTGTTGCCCCAGGTGCAGGCGAACAAGCTCAAGGCGCTGGCGGTCACCTCCAAAAAGCGTTTGTCCAGCTCCCCCGACGTGCCCACCGTGGGCGAGCTGGGCGTTCCCGAAGCGGAATCCACGGCCTGGGGCGCGGTGTTCGTTCCGACCAAGACGCCGCCGGACATCGTGAAGCGCCTGGGCGACGAGATCGCCAAGGCCATCGTTCACCCCGAAATGCTGCAAGCCACCGAGAAATTCGGCAGTGTCCCGCTCGCCGGCCTGCGCGACGCCAAGCTGGGTGCCTTCGTGAAATCGGAGATGACCCGGTGGCGTGCGGTTGTTCAGCAGTCGGGCGCCAAGCTCGATTGACGGGGTCGCGGGCACTACATGCCCGCCCCCGCACCTTTCCCTTTCACCCCCTTCTTTCTATGACCGATTCAAAGACCTCCTTGAAGCCGTTACAGCCGACTCTGTATGAGCTGGCTGATGACGGCCACTCGCTCAACTTCTTCTTTGCGCAGTGCGGCGCCTGCGGTGGGATGAGTTTTCCTGCCAACGCACCGGGATGCATGCACTGCGGAGACCCGCTGAGCGGAGCGCAACGCGTCACGCGCCCGGGGGGCGGAGAGTTGCTGGAGTTCGTGACCCTGCACGTGCCGCTGTTGCCTGGCATGGCGGCGCCCAGCATTGCTGGAGACATCCGCATCGCGCCCGGCATCGTCGAAGAAGGTGTGATGGCCGTTGGGGACGAGACGGCGCTGAAGCACGGCATGGCGGTTCGTGCCGTTGCCGAGGTGAAGCGGGAAGAAGGTGTTTACGCCTGCCGCTTTGTGCCCGCGAATGAAGGAGCCGTGCAGTGAGCAATACCAATCAATCCACTGCAGGCAACTGGCTGGATGCCCATGGCGGTGTGTTCATCGCCGGTGTCGGTCTGCACCCCTATCAGTTCCCCACCGAGACACCTTACATCGAGCTGGGCCTCAGGGCTGTGCGTGCCGCACTCGAGGACTCGGGTGTTTCCTGGGCCCGTGTGCAGAGTGCCTACGTGGGCACAACCTCGATTGGCATGGCCGCCGGCCGCGTGATGCTGCGCCACCTGGGATCCACGGGTCTGGCGGTGACGCAGGTGGAAAACGCGTCGGCCTCTGGATCGTTCGCTTTCCGGCAGGCATGCATGGAGGTGGCTAGCGGCATGAGCGATGTGGTGCTGGCGGTGGGCGTGGACAAGCACGGTGACGGGCGCCGCGCTGCCAACAAGGACGGACTGGAAAGGCTCAGCGAGACCGCCACCATTCCGGCGGTGAAGTTCGCGATGATGGCGCGCACCTACCTGCGCGAGCGCGGCGCCTCCGTGGAGGAGATGGCCGGCGTGGCGGTGAAGAACCACGGCAACGCAGCGCGCAATCCGTTTGCTCAGTTTCGCAAGCCCCGGACGCTGGAGCAGGTGCTCGCATCGCCGCGCGTGGTGGGCGACCTCACAGTGCAGCAATGCTGTCCACGCGGCGAAGGGGCCGCGGCGGTGATGCTGGTTTCCGGTAACGCCATCCGAAAGCTGGGACTGGATGCGCGGCGCTGCGTGCGCGTGAAGGCTTCCGTGGCAGGCAGCGAGCGCCCCGAGGTGCAGTACGGCGACAGCGCTGTGGAGCTGGTCCGCACCAGCGCGGAGGCTGCCTTTGAACAAGCGGGCATTGCGCCCAAGGAGCTCGATCTTCTGGAGCTGCACGACGCCTTCTCCGTGGAAGAGCTGTTGTACAGCGAAGCCATCGGTGTGTGCGACCCAGGCGAGGGCGCCCGCTATCTGGCGCGTGGCGCTTCGCACATCGGTGGCCGCTGCGCCATCAACGCATCAGGCGGCCTGATCGGCATGGGCCACCCACTCGGGCCCACGGGCATCGGCCAGTTGGCAGAAATCACGCGCCAGCTGCGGGGCGAGGCGGAGGGTCGCCAGCACCCCAACGCGCGCTGGGGCATGGCCCACATGATCGGGCTCGGCTCGGTCTCCGTCGCCCACGTGCTGTCGGCATCGGCCTGACGGCGCCGCACACTTCTTTGTGGAAAGCAATCCAATGACTACCCCTGACATCCAGGACCTGGGCACATTGCTCTATGAGGTGCGCGACCGCGTGGCCGTGATCACCCTCAACCGGCCCGAGCGCATGAACACGCTGGGCAGCACGATGAAGCCCGACCTCGCCCGCGCCTTCTTCGAACTGGCCCGCAACGACGACCAAGTGCGCGCGGTTCTGATCACCGGCAGCGGCGACAAGGCGTTCTGCGCGGGCGCCGACATCAAGGAGCGCGCCACCGACGTGGTGCGCGGCACGGAGTACTTCGTGCGCCAGAAGGCGACCCACGAACTGTTTCGCAACATCGAAGAGTTCGAGAAGCCCGTCATCGCTGCCATCAACGGCGTGGCCCTGGGCGGCGGGCTGGAGATTGCGCTGTGTTGTGACCTGCGCATCGCGGCCTCCCACGCGCGCTTCGGCTTGCCAGAAATCAAGCTGGGAGTCATCCCGGCGGCCGGTGGCACGCAGCGGCTGCCACGGCTGGTGGGTGAAGCCCGGGCCAAGGAACTGATCCTGACGGCCGACCTGGTGGATGCAGAGACGGCGCTGCGCTACGGCCTGGTCAGCCGTGTGGTGCCGCAGGCCGAGCTGATGACGGCTGCGCTGGAACTGACCCAGCGCATAGCGCAACACCCCCCGCTGGCAGTCCGTTTCGCCAAGCGCGCCATCAACCGCGGCATGCAGACCGACCTGGACTCGGGCCTGGAGTACGAACGCTACGCGGCCGCAATGATCGTGGACAGCGAAGACCGCATCGAGGGCATGCGCGCCTTCGTCGAGAAACGCGAACCCCAATTCAAAGGACGCTAGTGCAATACCGCACTGGTGACTTCATTCAGACAACACGCACGAAAGGAATCCCATGGAACTCGGATTGAACGGACAGGTCGCTCTCGTCACTGGCGGCGGACAAGGCGTGGGCAGGCAAATTTGCATCGAACTCGCAGCCGAAGGGGCGCGCGTGGTGGTGAACGACCTTTTTGCCGAGCGTGCCCAAGCGGTGGTTGATGAAATCAACGCCGCTGGCGGAAAGGCCTATGCAGCGCCTGCGGACATCACCCAACTTGAGGAGGTCGATGCCATGGTGGCAGGTGCTGCCCAGCACTTCGGCGCGCCCATCACCGTGCTGGTGAACAACGCGGGGATCATTCCCGAGCGCCGCGAGAAAGGTGGCCGCACACCCGCCTTCGTGGATACACCCGTGGTGGACTGGGCCAAGATCGTGAACCTCAACGTCTACGGCACCATGCACTGCTGCCGCGCCGTGCTGCCCGGCATGGTCGGGCGCAAGACGGGCCGCATCATCAACATCATCTCGGAAGCAGGCCGCATCGGCGAGGCCAACATGGCCGTTTACTCGGGCGCCAAGGCGGCGATTGCCGGGTTCGCCAAGGCCCTCGCGCGGGAGCACGGCCGCCACGCCGTCACGGTCAACTCGGTGGCCCTTGGCGCCGTGTCCCACGAGGGCATCAAGGACGGCCCGCTGAACATCCACGCCACGGTGGAAAACAACGAGCTGCTGGGCAAGATGCTCAACGCATACCCCATCTCCAAGGGCGTGGGGCGCCTCTCCCGCCCAACGGACGTGTCCGGCATCGTCGCGTTCCTGGCGTCAGACCGCGCGCTGTTCATCACGGGGCAGACCATCGGTGCATCCGGCGGGTTCGCGATGGTTTGAAGCAGGGCGAAACGCTCCAGCAAGCCACTTCGGTTCCGATCATGTGGTGAGAGGTGCTGCATTCACACGCGGCACTGCCGAACACACAACAAGGAGACAAGACCATGATGAACCGCCGCCATTTCTCGGCATCCATGGGTGCTTTGGCACTCTCGCCCCCGGTATTTGCACAGAACGCTTACCCGCAGCGCCCCATCACACTGGTCGTGCCCTTCTCCGCGGGAAGCGTGGTCGATGTCCAGGCCCGTTTGATCGCACGGGCGCTGAGCGACAACCTGGGCCAGCCCATGGTCATCGACAACCGGGTCGGTGTGAGCGGGTCCATCGGCGCCGAATTCGTGGCCCGTGCGGCGCCCGACGGGTACACCCTCCTGATCGGAACGCAGGGCATGCAGGGCACCAACACCGCCCTCTTCAAGAACATTCGCTACGACCCGGTCAAGGACTTCGTGGCCATCCACGGTCTGACGGGGAACGCCAACGTTCTGGTCTCCCATCCAGGCCTGAAGTTCAGCACCATGGCCGATGTGATCGCGTTCGGCAAGCAGAAACCAGGAAAACTCAACTTTGGGTCTGGTGGCAACGGTACGTCAGCGCACCTTTGCCTGGAACTATTGCAAACCCAGACCGGCGCGCGCTTCAACCATATACCCTACAAGTCGAGCACAGCGGCCATGGTCGATCTGATCGCCGGCAACCTCGATGTGATGTTCGACTACGTGCAGACCTCCCGGGCACAGATCCGGGACGGGAAAATTGCCGCGCTGGTCGTCACCAGCACCAGCCGCCTGACCGTGCTCGCCAATGTGCCCACCATGGCCGAGGCCGGAATCCCCAGCGTGGTGGCCATGAACTGGGGCGGTGTCTTTGCACCAGCCAACACGCCTGCGCCCATCGTCAAGCGCTTGTCCGATGCGGTGGGCCAGGCACTGAACTCGCCCGAGGTCACGGCGTCGCTGGACGCGGTTTCGAGCGTCAAGATGGGCATGCCGCACGAGCAGTTTGCCCCCTTCGTTGCCGCCGAGGCCGCCAAGTGGGGCGAGGTGGTCCGCAAGTCCCGAGCGAGTCTCTGATGCCGACGCCCCAAGTAGCCGTTGTCACCGGCGCGGGCAGCGGCATCGGACGCGCGCTCGCGCTGGCCTGTGCCCGCGAAGGCATGGCGGTGGTGCAGGCGCCGCCTGCCTGGCGCAGTGTTGCGACGTGTCCGACGCCACGGACGTGGAGCGGCTGGCCGAGGCCAGCTGGAACCGGTGGGGCGGTGTGGACTGGCTATTCAACAACGCCGGCGTGGCGGTGCTCGGGACAGCCTGGAATGCCACGGACGACGACTGGCGGTGCGTGCTGGCATGGCCGCTTCTGCCATCAGTGCCGAGGATGTAGCGCGCGCCGCGGTCGAGGCGATTCATGCGCGCCGCTTCTACGTCATTCCCCATGCCCACACGGGTGCGTCCGTGAGGGACCGCAGCCAAAAGATCATGGGCGATTTCCACCACATTCACCAGGAGAGTCTTCAGTGACCGCAGTCCACCCACCAGCCGACCTTTCAGCCTCGCAGGACCTTGTCCGAGCGCTCACGGAACGCGTTGAACGCATGGAGAGCATTGAAGCCATCCGCGCGCTGCGCGCCCGATACCACGAAATGGTGAATGAGGATGCGGGGAACCGCCTCTACGAATTGTTTGCCCCCGATGCCTACGTCGCCTACGGCGGGCGTCCTGAGGTGCGGGGCCGGGACAACATCCGTGCGTTCTTCGCTGCGTTTCCGGTCCAATCGGCCCGGCAGTTCATCCATAGCCATGTCGTGCAGGTGCAGGGCGACCGGGGCACGGGGTCCAGCTACCTGGACGGTCGGCCCGTGCGGGACGGCAAGAGCTACTACGTGGTGGGCCGCTTTGACGACGAGTACATCCATCTGGATGGGCAGTGGTTCTTTCAACGCGTCACCTTGAGCGTGCACTACATGATCGAGGCTGCCGAGCGCTGGGACCACCTCATTCCCCTGCAGGTGGAGCGTTGATGCACAGCAGAGCCGCCATGGCCTTGTTGCCTTCCTTGTTCGATCTGACCGGCCAACGTGCGCTCGTGACCGGTGCCGCCAGTGGCCTCGGGCTGGCCATTGCAGAAGCCCTGCTGGACGCGGGCGCGGAAGTCGTGCTGTCCGACAGCGACGCCCAGGCATTGGACGCCGAGGTGCACCGCCTGCGCAAGACGCACGCGAAGGTGCAGCAGCGGGTGATCGACGTGAGCGATGGCGCCGATGTGGACCGCAACATCGACGCGATGGCGGCAGAGGGGCCCATCGATTGCGTGTTCGCCAACGCGGGCATGAGCGCCGGGCGCGGATTCCTGGTGGAGCCTGGGCGCCTGGAGAACGTGGACCCGGCTTCTTGGGAGCGGGTGCTCCAGGTGAACCTGAGCGGCGTGCTGGCCACGTTGCGCGCGGCCACCCGCCACATGAAGCCCCGGGGCCAGGGGCGAATCATCGTGACCTCGTCCATCGCGGGGCTGCGGGCGGAGGCGCACTCCGGATATGCCTACGTGGCCTCCAAGGCTGCGGTGAACAACGTCGTGCGCCAGGCGGCCATCGAGCTGGCGCCCTTCAACATCCTGGTGAACGCCATCGCCCCCGGCCCATTTGCCACCGGCATCAACGGAGGACGCCTGCGCCTGCCGGAAAGCGCCGAACGCATGCGCACCTACATCCCGCTTGGCCGTATCGCCCAGCCGCACGAGATCCAGGGGCTTGCGTTGCTGCTGGCGTCACCCGCCTCGAGCTACATGACCGGTGCCATCATCCCTATCGACGGCGGCGCCAGCGCGCGCTAGCGCGGCATCATCATTTCAACCACCGACGACAGGAAGGCACACCATGATCATCGTTACCGGCCATGTGATCGCACGCAAGGACACGGAGGACACCGTTGAGCGGCTGGCCCTGGCGCATGTCCTGCGCTCCCGGATGGAGGCGGGATGCGTGTCCCACGAGGTGAGCCGCGACGCGCAGCAGCCGCTGCGCTTTGTGTTCATTGAGCGCTGGAGCGACCTGGCCGCGTTGCAGGCCCATTTCCGAGTAGAAGCCTCGCGCGATTTCGCACACTCGATGGCAAGCTTGTGTGAGGAGGCTCCGCAGATTGATGTATACGAAGCGGAAGTGATTTCCATACGCTGACGGCGTTGGTCCAAGACGAGGCAATCCAGCAAGCGGAGCAAGGTATTTGGATCAAATTTTCCGAGACGCGTTTGAGGCCCCGCGACGATTCAACACAGCCCACGGCGTTGTGGTCAGTACCTATTCGAGAAGTTCGCGCTGATGCGCTGGCGCAGGTACTCCGCGCCCGTGATGGGCGGGTACTTCTTCGCCGGGCCTTCAATGAGTGCGTCCTCATTGGCTTGGCAGAAGAAAGCCAGGCTGTAGCGCGCGCCCTGGTACTCGTGCGGCAGAGGGTTGCGCACCCGGTGGAAGTTGCTGGGCAGTTGGTCGTCGCTCCAGCGCGTGAGCATGTCGCCGATATTGCAGGTGATCACGCCCTCGGCTGGCTCCACGCTGGTCCACTGGCGGCCCTCGGCCTCCTTGCCGGGCAGCACCTGCAGGCCGCCCTGGCCGGGGCGCTGGAACAGCAGGGTGAGGCAGTCAAAATCGGTGTGGGCGCCGGCGCGCCACAGGCCCAGTTCATCCTTGAGCGCCGGATCCACCGCAAAGTAGTGCAGCATGCGCAGCGTGCTCTGGTAGGTGGGCAGGTCGGGGTCGTGGGCGCGGGTGAAGAAGTCCGCATCAAAGCCCAGCTTGTAGGCAAAGCACGAGAGCAGGCGCATGCCCACTTCCCAGCACTGGCGCTCGAATGCCAGCGTGGCGGCCTGGAAACCGGGCAGCTCGGCCTCGGTGGGCCAGAGGCCCGCCATGCGTGGGCGCGTGACCTGGTAGGACTCCTTCTGGTCCGGCGTACGCGTGGAGGGGCGGATCTGCGCCTTGTGCTCCCAGCCGGCATTGCGTGCCAGGGGCCACTGGGCCTTGGTGGCCTGGGGCTGGTCGAAGAAGGCTTCGGCGCGCGCGAAGGCGGCGCGGATGTCCTCGACGGGGATGCCGTGGTTCGTTACCTGGAAGAAGCCGATGTCGACCGACGCGCTCCACAGCTGCTCGGCGATTTCCTCTTTGCGGTTGTCGAAGTCGGAGATGTCGATGCAGCGCACTTCGCGCGTGGAGGTCTCGCCGTCCATCGCGCCGCCCATGCGCGATTCTTTTTCGAGCTCGCCCAGCACGTCGGGGGCGACGGTCGGTTCGTAGACGGGGGATGTGGTGGGGGTTGCGGCAGTGCTGTGCATGGCGTGATTTCCTCGTTGAGTCGTCAATGGCAACAAGGCACACGGCAGGCCGCAGCAAGGAGTGAAGTTGCGGCACGGCGCCATGTGGCTCTTGAAGGGGACAATGGCAACGGCCCGCAGGCTGCGCGGGCCTTCAACAGGCACCACGCACCGCACGCAAGCCGCCACCGGCTTCAAGAGCAATGACCCGCCAGCCGGTCCACGCAATGCGGATGGGCTGGACTGAACGCTTCTACTCTTACCCCGGATGCTAGCAAACGGCAGGCCAGCAATGCCGTCGCGCACTCCATAGGAAAGCCGCACCGCGCCATGCGGCCCAAGGCCCGGACACTCACCAAACCAGGGCAGCGGCGCACCAAGCCTGCGCACCGCAAATGCGTGCCCAGCGCTTGCCAGCTCCAGCGCACAGGGGGCCCCGCAGCGGCTTGCGCCAAGGCAAGATCTGGGCAAAACGTGCCTGGCGCTCAGCACGGCGCAGCGCTTTCGCGACACCGGGCACGCTTTCTGCATCAGCTCCTGCCGAGTAGAAGCGTTCAGCGCTGCCATCCCTTGCGGGTGGTAGCGCCCGGAAATTGCTCAGTTCGACCCGGTACCGCGGCGGCACACGCCTGTGGGTACAGGGCATTCCACCGAACCTGGGCCACCACCATGTTGATGCAACGCCGCCGCTTTCTCTTGACCACCCTCGCCCCTTCCATCGCCGCCACGCTGGGTGCCCCTGCCGTGGTGCGTGCGCAGGGCGCATCACTCACCCCGCTCAAGTTCACGCTGGACTTTCGGGTGACGAGCCAGACCTCGCCCTTCTTCCTGGCGCAGGCCAAGGGCTACTTCAAGGACGAGGGCCTGGACGTGACCATCGACGTGGGCGCAGGCTCCGTGGCATCGATCACACGCGTGGCCAGCGGTGCCTACGACATCGGCCTGGGCGACATCAGTTCGCTGGCCGAGTTCCACGCGCAGAACGCCGACACGCCGGTGCAGGCCATCTACCAGTACTACAACCGCGCGCCCTTCGTCATCATCGGCCGCAAGGACCGCGGCATCACCACCGATTTCCAGTCGCTCAAGGGCAAGAAGGTGGCGGCGGCCGCCGTGGAAGCCACGCGCCGCAGCTGGCCCATGGTGGCCCGCGCACTCAAGACCAAGCCCGAGCTGTTCGACTGGGTGACCACCGACTTCAGCGCGCGCGACAACGTGGTGGTGCGCGGCGATGTGGATGCGGCCACCTATTTCCACGACTCGGCCGTGTCGCTGTTCGCGCGCGTGCCGGCCAAGGAACTGTCGGTGCTCGAATACAACAAGGCGGGCCTGAACCTGTATGGCAATGCCGTGCTGGCCGGGAAGCTTCTGCAGGAGAAGCCCGAGGTGGCCAAGGCATTCCTGCGCGCGAGCAACCGCGCCCTGCGCGAGACGCTGGCCAATCCCGAGGCCACGTTTGCCGCCATCAAGGCGCGCGAGGCCATTCTGAACATGGACGTGGAGCGCGAGCGCTGGGCCATCACGCGCCAATACCTGCAGACGGCCGAATCGCAGGCCGTGGGCCTGGGCGGCGTGCAGGGCGCCATACTGGCGCACCAGATCGAGGAGGTGGCGGCCGTGTTCAACCTGGCGCGCAAGCCCGCGCCCGAGCGCGTGTTCAACCCGGCCTTTTTGCCGGCCCTGGCCGACCGCAAGGTGGTGGCATGAACGGCAGCGCAGCACCCGCCGCACTGCTGCCGCAGGAGGCCACCATCGACGAGCGCGACGGCAGGTACCTGCGCCAGGCCATCGTCCTGGCCGACAAGGCCCGTGCACGCGGCAACCGGCCCTTTGGCGCGGTGGCGATCAGCGCCGATGGCAGGCTGCTGGCCGAGGCCTACTGCAATACCACTGAGACCGGCGACTGCACCGGCCACGCCGAGACCAATGCCGTGCGCCAGCTCAGCCCGCGCGTGGGGCGCGATGCGCTGGCCCAGGCCACGCTGTACTCGTCGGCCGAGCCCTGCGTGATGTGCGCGGGCGCCATCTTCTGGTCGGGCATCGGCCGCGTGGTGTTTGGCATCGACGCGGTGCGGCTGCGCGGGTTCCGCGGCGAACGCGCCGAGCAGCGCGATGCCGAACTGTCGTGCCGCGATGTGTTCGCCGCATCGCCGCACGCCATCGAATGCATAGGCCCGGCCCTCATCGCGGAAGCGAGTGCCTCGCACGCGGGCTTCTGGAAGCTCTAAGCAACCAGCGACAATCGCCCACCATGCCGCCCAAAGCCCCGTCCATGACCGAACCCGAAGCCGATGGCAGCAGCAATGTCTCCGGTGCACTGCTCAGCCGCTCCAAGCAGGGGCGCGAGCGCATCCTGGGCGCGATCCGCGAGGCGGCGATTGCCGAGTTCAGCCGCCATGGCTTCAAGGGCGCATCCACCAAGGCCATCGCCGAGCGCGCGGGCCTGACCAAGCCGCAGCTGCACTACTACATCGCCAGCAAGGAAGAGCTGTACGAGGAGCTGCTGTACTCGGTGCTCAACGGCTGGTCAGGTGCCTTCCAGTTCGACAGCGAGAGCGACGACCCCAAGAAGGTGCTGAGCACCTATGTGCGCAAGAAGCTCGACTACGCACTGGACAATCCGGGGCTGTCGCGCATCTTCACCACCGAGGTGCTGGGCGGCGGGCGCAACCTGGGCCGGTACTGGCCCGTGGCCGTGAAGTCCACACAGCAGAAGGTGGACCTGATCGACCGCTGGATCGCCGAGGGCCGCATGCGCCCGCTGGACGCGCGCCTGCTGCTGATGCAGATCTGGGGCATGACGCAGCACTACGCCGACTACGGCGTGCAGGTGCACATCATGCTGGGCCTGGCGCCCGAAGAGACCATCGACCGCGAACCCATCGTGCGCGAGCTCACCAATTTCGTGCTGCTGGGCTGCGGCCTGGCACCCGATTTCGCACCAGAGTGAACAGGCCTGCACGCTTGCGGGCGTAGCAGCAGCGCCCACACAGCGCTTTGACCCAGGGCAAGGCAGGCAACGGCCCGAAAGCCCTGCTGGCACAGCATTTGCAATAGTTTGACCAATCGATCAAATCAAGTGGTCAAACATGCAAACCCCAGCCACGGCAGCGCCGCTGCCCGCCACGGAACAGACTTTTGAACTGGTGCTTGCGCGCAGCCAGATGCGGCTGCCCGTGGAGCCCGGCGAAAGCATGGCCGATGTGCTGCAGCTCGCCGGCATCGCCATCGACACGCTGTGCGAACAGGGTGTGTGCGGCACCTGCGCCACGCGCTGGCTGGCCGGCGCACCCGACCACCGCGACAGCTGCCTGAGCCCCGAAGAGCAGGCCACCCATGTGG
This sequence comes from Acidovorax sp. A79, assembly GCF_041154505.1. Lineage (GTDB taxonomy): Bacteria > Pseudomonadota > Gammaproteobacteria > Burkholderiales > Burkholderiaceae_C > Acidovorax. Next base: position 4,231,601 of record NZ_AP028672.1, on the reverse strand, counting down.
CCGTGTGCTGCGCGCGCAGCCACGGACCCACGCTCACGCTCGACCTTTGAAGAAGGAGCCCCCGCCATGCGCATCCTCGTGATCTATTGCCACCCGGTGGAGACCAGCTACAACGCAGCCCTGCATGCCGAGGTGGTGCAGCAGTTGCGCGGCGCGGGCCACGAGGTGGACGACTGCGACCTGTATGCCGAGGACTTCAACCCCGTGCTCAGCCGCGAGGAGCGCCTGGGCTACCACGAGGTGCCCAGCAACCGCCTGCCCGTGCAGGGCTATGTGGACCGGCTGCTGTGGGCCGAGGCGGTGGTGTTCTGCTTTCCCACCTGGTGCTTCGGCATGCCGGCCATGCTCAAGGGCTTTTTCGACCGGGTGCTGATGCCCGGCGTGGCCTTCGACATCAGCGACCCGCACAACGTCAAGCCTTCGCTCACGCACATCAAGCGCATCTCGGCCGTGGTGACCTATGGCCGCCCGCGCTGGACGGCGCTGCTCATGGGCGACCCGCCGCGCAAGTCCGTCACGCGCTACATGCGCCTGCTAACCGGCGGCAAGGCGCGCGTGGACTACCACGCCTACTACCACATGAACGTGGCCACGCCGCCGCGGCTGGCCGCCTTCAAGGCGCGCGTGGGCCAGGCCATGGCGCGCTTTGCCTGAGGGGATCTTGTCCATGCACGCATCCAACGCCCCCGACCACCTGCTGCGCGCGCGGCTGCCGCGCTGGCTGCTGCCGCGCCAGTGGCCCGCCCAGGGCAGCCAGCCCGCGCTGGCCGATGTGCACCTGGTGCAGGGCCGCGTCGAGTCCATCGCGCCGCACCGCCCCGCGCAAGCTGCCCCCGCAGGCGCCACCTGGGACCTGGCCGGAGCCCTGGTGCTGCCCGGCCTGGTGGACGCGCACACCCACCTGGACAAGGCCTTCACCCTGCCGCGCATGGGCACGGTGAAGCCCGGCCTGCTGGGCGCCATCGAGGCCATGATGGTGGACCGCCAGGGCTGGACCGAGGCCGACATCCGCGCCCGCGCCAGCCGCGCCCTGCAATGGGCGTACGAGGCCGGCACCGTGCACCTGCGCACCCACTGCGATTGGTGGGAGCCCGACGCGCAACCGCTCGCCTGGAACGTGCTGCGCAGCCTGGCGCACGAATGGGCGGGCCGCCTGCTGCTGGAGCGCGTGGCCCTGATCCCCCTGCACCTGTACACCGAACGCACCACCGCCATGCGGCTGGCAGCCACCGTGGCCGACAGCGGCCCGGGCGCGCTGCTGGGTGGCTTCGTGCATTCCACCAACTGGGACCCACAGGCCCTGCGCCACCTGTTCGAGGCCGCGCAGCACCACGGCCTGAACGTGGACCTGCATGTGGACGAGGAACTGCACCCCGGCGCCCAGGGCCTGGCCACCACGGCGGCGCTGCTGCAAGAACTGCGCTTCGAGGGCCACGTGGTCTGCGGCCACACCTGCGCGCTGGCCGCGCAGGACGAGGCCACCGCCCTGGCCACGCTGGACGCCGTGGCGCGCTGCCCCATCACCCTGGTCACCCTGCCCATCACCAACCTGCTGCTGCAGGACGCCACCACGGGCCGCACACCGCGCCAGCGGGGCATCACCCTCGTCAAGGAGGCGCGTGCGCGCGGCATCCCGGTGCTGGTGGCCAGCGACAACATCCAGGACCCGTTCTGCCCCGTGGGCAGCCTGGACCCGCTGGAGGCACTGGCCACCGGCGTGCTGGCGGCGCAGCTCGACGCGCCGTTCGACCGCTGGTCCGAGGCGCTGTGCCGCAGCGACTGGCTGCGCCGCGGGCCCGATGCCCTGCCCTTGCAGCCCGGCATGCCGGCCGACCTGATCGTCTTCCAGCAGGCCGATGGCTGGGGCTTTCCGTCGCGCACGCAGCAGCGCGTGGTGCTGCGCCAGGGCCGCGTCACCAGCGGCCATGCCAGCGCGGCGTGGCACGTGGCAGGTGCTGCGCCCGCCCCCTCTTCTTCCATCGCCGTTTCCGCACGGAGCCTTGCATGACGACCGCTTCCACCACCCCTTCGGGCATTGCCCAGCCCCTGGCCCGCTATGCCGCCTGGCGCCGCGCGGGCGACCTGGTGTTCCTGTCCGGGATCATCGCCGTGGACCCTGCGGCCAGCCGCATCGTGCGCGGCTACGCCGACATCCCCGACGAGGCGGCCACGCTGATCGGCCGCACGGGCGAGTTCAGCAGCGACATCAAGGAGGGGCCCATCCTGGCGCAGAGCTGGTATGTGCTCGACCGCATCCGCCAGACCATCGAGGCCGCGGGTGGCCAGATGTCCGACGTGTTCAAGCTGGTGCAGTACTTCAAGCACCTGGACCACTTCCCCCAGTACAGCCGCGTGCGCAAGCTGTTCTTCCCCGGCGAGCCGCCGGCCTCCACCGTGGTGGAGGTCACCGGCATGCTGCCCACGGCCGACATCCTGATCGAGGTCGAAGCGACTGCCTACCTGCCGCTGCGCTGACCTCCCGCACATCCCTCCATCCACGAAAGACCCGCCCCATGCTGCACGGCTACACCCCGCCCCACCGCTACCTGCCCTACCTGAGCTGGACCGAGATCGTCAACCTGCCGGACAAGGAGAACACCGTGATCGTGCTGCCCACGGGCGCCACCGAACAGCACGGCCCGCACCTGCCCTGCGCGGTGGACACGGTGATCAGCGCGGGCGTGGTCGGCCATGCCATGGCTCGCCTGCCGGCCGAGGTGCCGGCCTTTGCCATGGCGCCCATCACCTACGGCAAGTCGGAGGAGCACCTGCACTTTCCGGGCACCGTCACGCTCAGCGGAGAGACGCTGCTGGCCACCATGAATGAGGTGGGCGAGTCGGTCTACCGCGCGGGCTTTCGCAAGCTGCTGTTCGTCAACGGCCACGGCGGCCAGCCGCAGGTGATGGAGATGTGCGCGCGCGAGCTGCGCCTGCGCCATGGCGACTTCATCGTGGTGCCGAGCTTCACCTGGCGCGTGCCGCACGTTGCCGGCAAGTACCTGTCGGAGCAGGAAAAGAAGCTGGCCATGCACGCCGGCCATGCCGAGACGGCGCTGATGCTGGCCCTGGCCCCCGACACCGTGCACATGGAGCGCGCGGTGGTGAACTACCCGCCCGTGTTCGGCTCGCCCCTGCTCTCGCCCGACGGCCGCCCGGCCTGCGCCTGGAGCGCGCGCGACTTCGGACCCAGCGGCATCATCGGCGACCCGCTGCCGGCCACGGCCGAGCAGGGCCACGCCATCCTCGATTCGCTGGCCGTGAGCTGGGCCGCCGCCATCACCGAGCTGCACCAGCTGCGCTGGGCCCCGCGCGCCGAAGCCACCTGGGGCCGCGCCAACCACACGGGCCATGTGGAGAGCTCCACCGCCCTGGCTTGAAACCTGCGAACGCAGCCGCATCCATCCCCCCTTTTCGTCCCTGTTCCCCCTCCACCACCTACCGGAGCACTGCCATGATGAAGAAGACCGCCTCCCGCCTTTCCAAACTTGGTGCAGCTGCGCTGCTCGCTGTGGGTGCCGCCGGCACCCTGCAGGCCCACGCGCAGGAAAAGTTCACCTACATGACCAACTGGTACGCGCAGGCCGAGCACGGCGGCTTCTACCAGGCTGTGGCCACGGGCCTGTACAAGAAGTACGGGCTGGACGTGACCATCAAGATGGGTGGCCCGCAGGTCAACATCGTGCAGATGATGGCGGCCGGCCAGGCCGAGTGCGTGATGGGATCGAGCGACCTGCAGATGATCCAGATGCGCGAGGGCGGCGTGCCGGTGACCACGGTGGCGGCCGTCTTCCAGAAGGACCCGCAGGTGCTCATCGCGCACGACGACGTGAAGAAGTTCGAGGACCTGAAGGGCAAGACCATCCTCATCGCATCGTCGGCCCAGCGCGGCTACTGGCCCTGGCTGAAGGCCAAGTACGGCTTCAACGATGCGCAGACGCGGCCCTATACCTTCAACATCCAGCCCTTCGTGGCCGACAAGAACACCGCCCAGCAGGGCTACCTGACGTCCGAGCCCTTCGCCATCGCCAAGGCCGGTGTGAAGGCCAACACCTTGATGTTCAGCGACCAGGGCTACCCCGCCTATGCCACCACGGTGAGCTGCATGGACAAGACCGTCAAGGAGCGCGGCACCGCCGTCGCCTCGTTCGTGAAGGCCACCATGGAAGGCTGGAAGAGCTACCTGGCCGACCCGGCCCCGGCCAATGCCCTGATCAAGAAGGACAACCCGAACATGACCGATGAGCAGCTGGCCTACAGCGTGGCCAAGCTCAAGGAGATGGGCATGGTGACGGGTGGCGATGCGGCGAGCATGGGCATCGGCGTGATGACCGATGCGCGCGCCAAGGCGAGCTACGACTTCCTGGTGGAGGCCAAGCTGATCGATCCGGCCAAGGTGAAGCTGGCCGATACCTACACGACCTCCTTCACCAAAGACCTGAAGGTCATGCCCTGACCCTCGGATCGCCATTACTGCCCTGAAACAGCGCCCCGCTGCTTGCGGCGGGGCGCATCCATCGAAAGGCGCGCACCATGACCCCCACCGCCCCCGCTGATTCCCCCACCCTGGCGCCCGCGCCGCGCAGCACCCCTGCCGTGCAGGTGCTGTCGGCCGAGAAGACCTACCCCAACGGCACGCAGGCCTTGCTGCCGGTGGACCTGGCCATCGAGGAAGGCGAGTTCGTCACCCTGCTCGGCCCCTCGGGCTGCGGCAAGAGCACCTTGCTGAAGATGGTGGCCGGCCTGCTGGAGCCCACCGACGGCCGGCTGCAGCTGTGGCACAAGCCCGTGGCCCAGCTGGAGGAAAGCGGCAAGAAGATGGCCTTTGTCTTCCAGTCGCCCACGCTCATGCCCTGGGCCAGCGTGCAGACCAATGTGCGCCTGCCGCTGGACCTGGCCGGCGTGCCGCGCCAGGAGGCCGATGGCCGTGTGACCGAGGCCCTGGCCCTGGTGGGCCTGTCGAAGTTTGCCAACGCGCTGCCGCGCGCCCTGTCGGGCGGCATGCAGATGCGCGCGTCCATCGCGCGCGGCCTGGTGACCCAGCCCGACCTGCTGCTGATGGACGAGCCCTTTGGCGCGCTGGACGAGATCACGCGCCACAAGCTCGATGCGGACCTGCTGGACCTGTGGCGCAAGAAGAAGCTGACGGTGATCTTCGTGACCCACTCGATCCACGAGGCGGTGTTCCTGTCGAGCCGCGTGGTGATGATGGCCGCGCGCCCCGGCCGCGTGGTGGAGGAGTTCCGCATAGCCGCGCCCTACCCGCGCACGGCGGACTTCATGGTCTCGCCCGAATTCAGCCGCTATGCCAAGCAGTTGCAGGACAGCCTGCTGCGCGCCAGCGCCGACACCGAGGAGACCGCAGCATGAGCACCCCCTACCCTGCAGCGCCCATCGCCGCGCCCTCAGCGGCTGAACGCAGCACACCCGTGCGCGCTGCCTCAGCCCCCAAGCCGCCAGCACCGCGCGTGCCGCTGATGGCCCAGCCCCGCGTGCAGCGCGTGGTCTACCCCGTGCTCGTGGGCCTGGTGCTCATCGCGCTGTGGCAGGGCCTGGTCACGGCCATGGAGCTGCCGCCCTACCTGGTGCCCTCACCTTTGCTCATGCTCAAGACGCTGTTCACCGACTGGGCGGCCCTGGGCGGATCGCTCTGGGTCACCGTCAAGATCACCGTGCTGGCCTTTGCCGTGGCCACGGTGGCCGGGGTGCTGATCTCGTTTCTGTTCGTGCAGAGCAAGCGCATCGAGACGGCGCTGTTCCCGTACGCCGTGCTGCTGCAGGTCACGCCCATCGTGGCGGTGGCGCCGCTGATCATCATCTGGGTGAAGGACCCGACCGCGTCGATGGTGATCTGCGCCGCGCTGGTGGCGCTGTTCCCCATCATCAGCAACACCACGCTGGGCCTGCGCAGCGTGGAGCCGGACCTGCAAAGCTACTTCAAGCTCAACCGCGCCACGCGCATGCAGACCCTGCTGCGCCTGCGCATACCGAGCGCACTGCCCTACTTCTTCGGCGGGCTGCGCATATCGAGCGGGCTGGCGCTGATCGGCGCCGTGGTGGCCGAGTTCGTGGCCGGCACCGGCGGCCAGGGCGCCGGGCTGGCGTACCAGATCCTGCAAGCGGGCTTTCAGCTCAACATACCGCGCATGTTCGCCGCGCTGCTGCTGATCTCGCTGACCGGCGTGGCGCTGTTCGCGCTGATGGCCTGGGGCACCCGCTTGGCCCTGGGCAGCTGGCACGCCAGCGAAAACTCGCACGACTGACCCTGCCCCCCGACCGAACCGCATCCACTTTTTGACACCGCGCACGCGTGGTGGGGCCGCGCTTTGCCCGCCACCACCCGCCGCACCGACAGGAGAGACACATATGACCACCGTAACCGCCCCCCAACTGCCCGAACAACTGCCCGGCCTGGACTGGATTGCCGACCCGCTGCGCGTGGGCCGCCTGTCGCAGGACTTTGCCTGGTTCAGCCCCGTGCTCAAGCGCGACCTGGCCGGCAAGCGCGGCGACGTGGCCGTGCGCCCGCGCACCGAGGACGAGATCCGCCAGGTGGTGGCGGCCTGCGCGCGCGCGCAGATCCCCCTCACCGTGCGCGGCAGCGGAACCGGCAACTACGGACAAAGCACCCCGCTGCATGGCGGGGTGATCCTGGACCTGTCGGGCTACAACGGCTTGGGCTGGGTGCGCGGCGGCGTGGGCCGGGCGCAGGCAGGCATCCGCCTGTCGGACTTCGACGCGCAGGCCAAGCCCCTGGGGCAGGAGCTGCGCTGGCTGCCCTCCACCTACCGCAGCGCCACCTTGGGCGGGCTGTTCGGCGGCGGCTTCGGCGGCGCTGGCTCCATCAACCACGGCCCGCTGGCCGCACCGGGCAACGTGCTGGCCGTGCGCGCCATGACGGTGGAACCCGAGCCCCAGGTCATCGAGCTGCGCGGCCCCGAGGCCATGCTGCTGCACCACACCTACGGCACCAACGGCATCGTGCTGGAGCTGGAGGTGGCGCTGACCCCCGCCGTGGCGTGGACGGAGTGCATCGTCACCTTCACCGACTTCGACGCGGCGCTGGAATTCGCCGACCGCTTTGGCGCCGCACCGGGGCTGGAGAAAAAGGAGGTGTGCTTTCTGGCCGCGCCCATCCCGGCCTACTTCACCAGCCTGGCCGAGCACCTGCCCACAGGCTGCCACGCGGTGATGCTGCTGGTGGCCCCGCACTCCGAAGACGGCATGCGCGAAATGGCCACCAAGTACGGCGGCAGCGTCAGCTACCGCAAGACCGCCGACGAAGTGGAAAAGAGCCACAAGACCCTGCTCGAATACACCTGGAACCACACCACGCTGCACGCGCTGAAGGTGGACAAGACGCTCACCTACATCCAGAGCGGCTTCAACCCCGCCACCCGGCTGGAGCAGGTGAAGGCGCTGGAAAAAACCCTGGGCGGCGAGGTGATGATGCACCTGGAGTTCCTGCGCACCAAGGAGGGCGCCTTCAACTGCAGCGGGCTGCAGCTCATCCGCTACAGCACCGAGGAGCGCCTGAACCAGATCATGCAGATCTACCGCGACCATGGCGTGCAGATCAACAACCCGCATGTCTACATCGTGGAAGACGGCAAGCAGAACAACCTGGATCCTGCCGTGGTGGGCACGAAGCGCCGCTTCGATCCGCAGGGCTTGCTCAACCCCGGCAAGCTGCGCAGTTGGACCTCCCTGTAGTGACGGGGGTTTTCTGCCATCGCCAATCCATCTGGTGGCGCCTTCCGATGGCCAGGGCGAAGCAAACGTAGGAACCGGCGCATGGGCGTGATGCCGGCCCCGTGTCGGTGGGCGCGCACCTGCAAATGACCCATGGACTGGTGCAGGTGGGCACCAGCCCCGACGCGCAGGAGCAGTTCCACTTGATCTACAGCGCGCGCAAGGTGGTGCACCCGCTGCTCACGCGCCTGCTGGAGGCCGAAAAAAGCGGAATGCTATTGAATCAATAGCTGTTTGCGCTTATTGGAAAAGCGCTGGAGGCCAGTTTCATTCAAACCCCCAGGCGCCGCCGCCCACGCCAGCCCAGGGCGCCCAGCAGCGCCGACAGCAGCAGCACGCCCCACTCCGACAGCGTGGGGATGGCCTGCGCACCCACTACGGGTGGCGCGGCAAACAGCAGCATCGCGTGCGGGTCGGTGATCGCGCCCGGCGTGGTGGTGTCGCCGTCGCCCACGCCGTTGTCCGTCACGGTGAAGGTCAGCCGGTTACCCGCCACGCTACCGTGAGGGAACCACGTGGACGCCGGGGCGCCCACGCTGGCGGGGCCGAACTTGTGGGGCTGCAGGCCCGCCAGGCTGCCTGCGGGGTAGTCCATCTGCACCGCCAGCGTGGCGCCCGCGCAGCCCGTGGCGGCAAAGCGCAGCACGCCCAGCGGGGCCGTGGCGTTGGCGGGCAGGTTGTCGCCTGCGGTGGCAGCGCTCAACGTGAGGCTGCTCACCACGCAGCCCGCCGGGCCGCCGCTGATGCCCACCACCACCTGCTGCCCCATGCCGCCGCCGGGCAGCGGCAGGCTGACCGGGCTCACGGTGTGCGTGATGCCCGCCAGGGCGCCCATGTTGTTGGCGTCGCCGCCGTAGCTGGCGGTGATGGCCTGCGTGCCCATGGGCAGGGTGTTCACGGCGCAGACGGCCGCGCCGCCGACGAGGGGCGCGGCCGCGCACAGCGGCACGCCGCCTGCGCTGAACGCCACCGTGCCCGTGGGGCTGTCCGCCCCGGACAGCGTGGCGGTGAAGGTGACGCTGGCACCTACGGGGCTGGGGTTGGCGCTGGCGGCCAGGGCCAGCGCGGGCGTGGCATGGGTGCTTGTCGGCAACGCGTCGGACACCATGCCGTTGACGAACACGCGCAGCGCGTAGCGGCCACGCGGCAACACGCCCGGCGCGGCCACGTCCACCGTGGTGGCCGACGATGACGTGGGCGTGAGCCAGCGCGTGGCGCCGTTGTCCAGCCGCCGCAGCTGCACCAGCGGCAGCGGCGTGGGCGATGCGCCCGTGCCACCGCCGCTGGCCTCGCTGTCGCCGTGCAGGCGCAAGCCGCCCAGGGTGAAGGCGGTACCGTCCACTAGGCGGGCCGGGCCGCTGGCAAGCTGGGGCACGCGGGCCGCTGGCACGGTGCCTCCAGCGGGGTCATAGCGTTCGGCACTGGCCAAATTGCCACCGGAACCAATGCCGCCCGCGGCCAGCACGTGGCCCGAAGGCAGCAGCACGCTGGCGTGCTGCGCACGGCCCGTGATCAGCGGTGGCGTGCTGGCCCAGGTGTTGGCAGCGGGGTCGTACAGCTGGCTGCCGCTCCGTGCCCCGCTGAGGTAGCCCCCAACCAACAGCACCTGGCCGCCGGGCAGCAGCATGGCCGTTGGATCGCTGCCGCCGGTACCTGCGGCCAGCGTACCCGCGGGCGACCAGGTGCCGGTCGCCGGGTCGTACAGCTCGGCGGTCAGCTCGGCGGTGGGGCTGTTGAAGGGGCCGGTGGCGCCGCCCGCCACCAGCACCTTGCCCGAGGGCAGCAGGGTCGCGGTGTGGTCGCTGCGCGGGATGGCCAGCGCGCCCGTGGCGGTCCAGGTGTCTGATTGGGGGTCGTAGATCTCCGCGAGGGCGGTGCGGCCACCGTTGGTGAACCCGCCCGCCACCAGCACGCGCCCATCGGGCAGCATCACGCTGCTGCCAAAGTAGTGCCGGACCGAGAGCATCGGCGCGCGCAATGCCCAGGTGTCGGTCGCGGGGTCGTAGAGCTCCACGGTGTTGCTGGACGGGCCTGTCCCGTTGGCCCCGCCGACCACCAGTACCTTGCCCGACGCCAGCAGCGCGGCGCCCCCGCCTCTGTGTGCGGCGTTCATGGGGCCGGTGGCCGTCCAGGTGTTGGTGTTCTCGTCGTAGCGCTCGGCGCTGGCACCTGTGCCGCTGGCCACCAGCAACTGGCCGGACGCCAGCAAGGTCAGGGTGGGCATTTCGCGGCTGGTGAGGTGGTTGGCGGCAGGGCTCCAGCTGTTACCCACGGGGTCATACAGCCGTGCGGAGGTCGACAAACTGGTAATCGCCAACACCTTGCCTGACGGCAGCAGCGAGGCCCGCGTGACGCTGCCCCCCATGCCCATGCTGCCCGCCGCGCTCCACGCGCCGCTGGCGGGGGTGTAGACCTCCGTGCTGGCCAGAAGCGGGCCGGCGCCGGCGCCAGCCACGGCGAGCACCGTGCCATCGGGCAGCACCGTGGCCGTGTGGTAGAGGCGCGGGCTGGCCAGCGCGGGGGCCGCAGTCCAGCTGTTGGTGCCGGGGTTGAACAACTCGGCGCTGCCGAGCAGCCCATGGATCAAGTTGGAGCCTGCCGCGACCAGCACCGTGCCGTCGGGCAGCAGGCTGGCCGTGTGGCTGAAGCGCCCCGTGGTCAGCGGGCTGACGGCGGTCCAGGTGCCGGCACCGGAGTCGTACAGCTCGGCCTGGGCCAGGGCCAGGGCCAGGCTGTCGGCTCCGCCCACCACAAGGACCTGGCCGCTGGGCAGCAGGGTGGCCGTGTGGTCATAGCGCGCGGTGGCCAGCGTATTGCCGACGGTGGTCCAGGTGCCCAGGGCGGGGTCGTAGAGTTCGGCGCTATTCAAAGCGGCGCTGCCATTGACCGTGCCCCCTGCGACGAGCACCTTGCCATCGGGCAGCAAGGTGGCCGTATGTTCAAAACGCGGCTGGGCCAGGGCGCCGGTGTCGGACCAGGCGCCCAAGCCGCCGTTCGCGGCGGGGTCGAAGAGCTCCGCCGGGCTGGTGGCTGGGCCGGGGGGCCATCCCCCCGCCACGAGTACCTTGCCATTGGCCAACAGCGTGGCGGTGGCTTCGCGGCGGGCATGGCCCAGGGCGCCAGCGGCGGCCCAGGTGCCAGTGGCGGGGTCATACAGCTCGGCACTGGCCAGGACAGCGCCATCCATGCCCCCCGCCACCAGCACCTTGCCGCTGGGCAGCAACGTGGCGGTGTGGCCTTGGCGCGCCGCAGCCATGGCGCCCGTGGCCGCCCAGGCGCCGGTGGCAGGGTCGTACAGTTCGGCGCTGGCGGTGCGCGCGTTGCCTGCCACTTGCCCACCGGCCACCAGCACCTTGCCATTGGGCAGCACGGTGGTGCTGTGGTCGCTGCGCGCGGCAGCCAGGCTGGCACCGCTGGCCCAGCCCACAGCCTGCGCCTGCGCGGCGCCCGCCTGGAGCAGCAGCCAGCCCCCCAGCAGCCAGCCCCCCAGCAGCCAGGCCAGACACAAGGCGGCACGGTGGCGCGCGGACAGCAGGTTTCTTGGCATGTTTTGACCTCCGGCGCTTATCCATTCAGCGCAAGCAGCTATTGTTTTGATAGTTCTTCAGCCATGCGCCTGCGCACAGGCGAGTGGTGCGCGCGATGCTGCCATCGCGCCGGGCCGTTGTCTGTCCTCAGAACTGATGACATCACACAGCTCACCACAATATGGGCGCGGCGCCCCGTCATGTGCATGATCACAGTCGTCACGAACCCGGGAGGGCAGTCAACGAGGTGCAAGCCACGGGAAGGCAACCAAGGAAAAGACAGAGGACAACCTTCGGTTCACGACGGCGCATGGTTCCTCTGGGTCGACACGCGCCGGTGCTCACACACCAAACCGGTCACTCGCACCGGTATCCCCGTCGGCAACGATCGAACGCCCGGTCTCGGCGGAGCAGTGGCCGTCGGTGCGGCTGCCCGTCGATTGACCGCTCAATACGAAGCCGTCGCTCAGGTTGTCGACGCGAATGACTTGGTACAGCCTCATGCCGTCGGCAATTGCTCTTGCCGAGAACGATTGGCGCACTGGTCTACCTAACCAATACAGCAGAGCTCTTTTGGGGACTCTCGTGTAAGGCCATGACAACCACTTGGTCCAACGCACCAAAAGGCCCCTCCGCCCCCTCGGGGTGAAGCGCTGTGATGCGTACCCGCTCCCTAAAGCGGAGGAAAGAGGTGTGCGGCGTCCCTTCAGCTAGGACCTCAACCATGCGGCGTTCGGCAATGCAGGACGAACCAACGTTGACATCTGTGTTGGACACAGTGCCCGAGCCGATGATGGTGCCGGCCGATAACTTGCGCGTGCGCGCCGCATGAGCAATCAACTGGCCAAAGTGAAAATGCATTTCACCGCCATGTGGGTGACCAAACCATTCGCCGTTGCGCTGCGTCTGCAGCCGCAGGTGCACGCGGCCGCCCTGCCACGCGGGGCCCAGTGCATCGGGCGTGACGGCGATAGGGGCAAACGCGGTGGAGGGCTTGGCCTGCAGAAAGCCGAAGCCGCTTTTGGCCTCGCGCGGGCCGAAGGCACGCAGGCTCCAGTCGTTGATGAGCACGATGAGGCGCACATGCTGCAGCGCCTCTTCAGCGGTGACGCCCATGGGGGTTTCGCTGAGCACCACGCCAAACTCGCCCTCGAAGTCGATCTGGTCGGCTTCGGACGGCAGGGCCACATCGTCGTGCGGGCCCAGAAAGTCGTCGGCTGCGCCCTGGTACATGAGCGGAATGGTCTCGAAGTCCGCCACCGGCGGCACCTTGAAGGCGCGCTCCATGAGATGGCCGTGGTTCAAGAACGCTGAGCCATCGAGCCACTGCCAGGTGCGCGGCAGCGGCGCCAAACACTGGCGTGCATCGAAAGGCATGGTTCCCAGGGCGGCAGGCGCGTTCACGGTGCGGGCCAGGTCGTGCAACGCGGGTTCCACCCCACTCCAGCGTTCCAGCGCATCAAGCAGCGTGGGGGCCACGGGGCAGGCGCCGATGCAGCGGCGCGCGTCGTCCGAAACGACCACCAGGCGACCATCGCGCTGGCCGTTTCGCAGGGTGGCGAGTTTCATGGCGTCACCCCGGCCGCAGGCTGCAGCGGCAGCACCGGGTCGAAGATGGCCACAGCCCGCGTCCATCCTGCCGAGGCGCCGCGCACCTTGACAGGAAAGCACGAGATGTAGAAGCCGCTAGCAGGCAGCGCCTCCAGGTTGTGCAGTTTTTCGAGGTGGCAGTAGCCAATGTCGCGCCCGGCCTTGTGGCCCTCCCAGATCAGCGATGCGTCGCCGCTTTCTGCATAGCGCTGCGCGGTGTAGGCAAAGGGGGCGTCCCAGCTCCAGGCGTCGGTGCCAGTCAGGCGCACGCCGCGCTCCAGCAGGTACATGGTGGCCTCGTAGCCCATGCCGCAGCCCGCCCGCGTGTAGCCGGGCGTGCCGTAGGCGCTGCCCGCGCGGGTGTTGACCACCACGATCTGCAACGGCTGCACCGTGTGGCCGATGCGGGCGAGTTCGGCCTCTACATCGGCGGCCTGCACCACGTAGCCGTCAGGCAGGTGGCGAAAGTCCAGTTTCACGCCGGGCTGAAAGCACCAGTTCAGATCCACCTCGTCGATGGACAGCGCGCGCTGGCCGCCGTCCATGGTGGACGCGAAGTGGTACGGCGCGTCCAGGTGGGTGCCGTTGTGGGTGTTGAGCTGCACATCCTCCACCGCCCACGACTCGCCGTCAGGCAGGTCTTCCTTCTGAAGACCCGGGAAGAACTGCGCCAGGTCCGCAAAGCTCATCTGGTGATCGATGTAATTGATGCGCGGGCCCAGGCCTGGGGGGTCGGAGACAACATCGTTTTCAAGGTGCATCGAGATATCGACGATGCGGCGCGCAGGTGTGGCGAGCGTGGTGGTCATGGCGGGGTCGGGTGGAAAGGTCGAAACAAGGCGATCAGGATTCGGCTGTGAAGCCGGTCTGCTTGATGAGGCCGCGCCACTGGTCGGCATCGGCCTTGAGCATCTGCGCCAGTTGGGCTGCGGTCGAAGACCGGACCTCCAGGCCGTACTGCTTGCCATAGTCCACGACCTCTGGGTGAACCAGCGCGCTTTGTAGCGCTTGCGACGCGCGCTTGACGGTATCGGCAGACGCCTTGCCGGGCAGGAAGAAGCCATACCACTCGCTGACCTTGAGGGGGTAACCCAGCTCCGTCAGCGTAGGCACCTGCGGCAGAAACGGCGAGCGCTTGGCACCTGCAATGGCCAGCACGCGCAATTTGCCGCCCTTGCTGTGCTGCAGGTAGTCGCCAATGGGCCCCCAGAACGCGGGGATCTGCCCGCCCAGCAGGTCTTGCATGCCGGGCACCGTGCCCCGGTAGGCGATGTGGCGCATGTCGATCTTGCTGAACTGGCCCAGCAGCACGCCCACCATGTGCGGCATGGAGCCTGCGCCGGGGCTGCCGTAGTTGGCGTTGTTGGGGTTGGCCTGCAGCCACGCAAGAAAGTCGGCCAGCGTTCGCACACTGTCAGGCACGCCGGGGCCCACCGCCAGGCCGTGGTCGAACATGGCGCCCAACGACACGGGCGCCACGTCATCGAGCGTGTAGCGCAGCTTGGGGTAGGTGTAGGGGTAGATGGACAGCATGGACGACGGGGTGATGAGCAGGCTGGTGCCGTCGGCCGGGCTGTCGCGCAGGTTGAGGATGCCGATCTGCCCGCCTGCGCCGGGCTTGTTGTCCACCATCACGGCACCGGCGTACTGTCCTCGCATGCGGTCACCCACCCGGCGGGCCAGCGCGTCGGCCGTGCCCCCGGCGGGAAATCCCGAGATGATGCGCGCCATGTCGGGCATGGCGTCCTTGCCGGCCTGCGCCCAGGCAGCGGGAGCAACGCCCAGGGTGGGCAACAGGGCGGCAGAGAGCTGAGTGAAGCGGCGGCGGGTGATCATGTTGTCTGTCTCCGGTAGGTATGGGTGGGTATGCAGCACAAGCTCCGCAAGCCCTGTGCGACAGGGCCTGCAGCGGGCGGCATGAAAAAATTATACGAACGTACAAACGCCGAATCACCAGGGTTTGTACGAGTGTTCAATAAATTTATACAAACGTATAAACCAGCCTATGCCCAAATCCACCCCCTCCAAAAAAGCAGCGGCTGCAGCGCCCACAGCCTTGGCGGCCAAAGCACCACTACCGGCGCGCAAGCGCGCTGCCGCCCCCAGCGCCACTAGCGAAGAAGCGCTGCCCCCCAACCGCCAGGCCAACATCCTGCAGGCGGCCGAGCGGCTGTTTGCCACGCGCGGCTTTCACGGCGTCTCGATCCGCGACATTGCCGACGAGGCTGGCGTGCCGCTGGCACTGGTGGGCTATTACTACGGCCCCAAACTGTCGCTGTACCACGCCATCTTCCGCGCGCATGCGGGCTACATCGACGTGCGGCTCAAGTCGCTGGCCGATGCCCAGCAGAAGGCACCGCCCGGCCAGTTGCTGGAAGAGATCGTGAAAGCCTTTGTGCTGCCCGTGCTGGAAGTGGCCAGCCAGCCCGCAGGCCACCACTTTCTGCGCCTTTTGTCACGCGGCATGAACGACCACCTGGAAGAAGACGAGCCCATCATCCGCGAGCTGTTCGACCCGCTGGCCCATGCGTTCATCGACGCCATTGCAGCCGCCCTGCCCCAGGCCACGCGCAGCCAGGCCGCGTGGTGCTACCAGTTTGCGCTGGGCGCGCTGCTGCACCACGTGAACGACCAGCGCATCGAGCGCCTGTCGTACGGCCAGAACCAGCCCGGCGACGAGGCCACGGCCGGGCCGCTGCTGGTACGTTTTATTGCGCAAGGCATGCGCGGCGCCTGTGAAGGCGCAGTGCACTGACGCCGAACCGCTGACACCCCGCCCCGATCACCAGCACTGCCGCGCGAGCGCCGCATGCCAGGCACAGCCACGCCCATTTTTATGGCCTCTACCCACCGCTACCCCAGGTGGCTGGGGCCCTGCGCTGCCGCCCCACCCACGGCGTCGGCACGCCAGACCGGCGCACCCTAGCCGCCACGACCCGAGCGCACATAACGCGCTGACACCTTTCCCCCGTTGAACTGCCTCTTCGGAACAGCCCTGGCTGCGCCGTGGGCCGGTTCGCCCTTCGCTTGCCCCCTACCCATCGAAAGACACCATGAAACCTCGCACATCCCCCACGCCCCACCCCTCCCACCCTGGGGCCCGTCAGCCCTGGGCGCGCAGCCTGGGCACCGCAGCAGTCCTGTCTGCCGCCACGCTCGCCGCGCAGGCCCAACCCGCATCAGGCCCCGGCCTGCAGCTGTATGGCCTGGTCGATGCCGTTGTGGGCCGCTTTGCGGGTCCCGCTGCCGGCATCAATGCGCAGGACCGCGCCGTGACCAAGCTCGACGGTGGCGGCATGTCCACCAGCCACTGGGGCGTGCGCGGCACCGAAGACCTGGGCGGCGGGCTGTCGGCACAGTTTGAGCTGTCGTCCTTTGTGCGCAACGACTCGGGCGCCACCGGCCGCAGCGACGCCTTGCCTGCGCCCGTGAACGTGGCGGCCGACCCCGTGTTCTCGCGCGCCGCCTGGGTGGGCGTGTCGCACCGCGACTGGGGCCGGGTGCGGCTGGGCAATGTCACGTCGTTGCTGTTCCTGAGCTCCATCACCTCCAACGCGTTCGGCGACTCCACCGTGCTCGGGCCGCTGAACCTGGTCACCTTCATCGGCAGCCCGCTCACAGGTGGCACGGCATGGGCCAACTCGGTGGTGTATGACAGCCCCAACGTCGCGGGCTTCAATGCCTCGGTGGCGCACGCCATCTCCGAAGGCCAAGGCGGCGGCAACAGCGCTGCGCGCCTGGCCTACGCCAAGGGCCCCTGGGCCGCATCGCTGGCGTGGCAGAGCGTGAAGAAGAACCCCGGCACTTTTGCCGACGGCACCTCACCCAACGACACACGCGCCTGGCAGCTGGACGCGTCGTACGACTTCGAGGTGGTCAAGCTGTTTGCCCACCTGGGCCGCATCGACAACCGGGGCACGGCCGCTGCACCGCTCAACGTGGCATACCGCGTGTGGGATGTGAGCGCTGCCGTGCCCGTGGGCGCGGGCCGCGTGCTGGCGGGCTACGCGGTGCGCCGCACCAGCGACACCGTGGGCCCCGTGCCCGCCACGGTGGCGGGCGGCAATGTGGAGCGCAAGGTGTTCACCCTGGGGTATGACTACTTCCTGTCCAAGCGCACGGACCTGTATGCCATGGTGATGCGCGACAGCACCCAGACCCGCACGCTGCCTGCACCGCCCTCGGTGATCAGCGCACAGGGCACCAGCTTTGCAGTGGGGGTGCGCCACCGGTTCTGAGCGCACTTCACAACGGTTGTCTCCAAGTTTCAGGGCGCCTTCGGGTGCCCTTTTTTTCAGCGACAAGCGCGTTCACAGCATGCAACTTGAAGCATCTGCTAGCACAGAAAGATCTTGATAGCACGTTCCGGCCCGAGCCCGCTAATACTTGCGAGAACGGACGCAAACGGCGGCTGTGCAGCGTTTGCTGTCGTTCGCAAAGCCTATTCCGAGCGTCCGCTGTCGGCCAAGAAGCGGGCCTCCTGGACTGACAAAACCACTTCGCCCACCGAATCGGAGCGCAGCAGGTCTTTGGCTCTCAGCTCTGCGAGGATGAGACTGGGCAGTTTTGACAGCATTTCCTCTGGCTGGGCTCGTATCCAGGCCTTCACTTTGTCCGGAGGCAGCGAAGAGTCAGTGATGAGGCCCGCAATCGCGGATGCGGTGATTCGGGACAGCCCGAACTCTACGAGCGACCTGCGGAACGGCAATGATTCTTAGAAACTCATCAGCACTAAGTCTTTGATTTATAAGGATTTCCAGAAAAATGCGCCATTGTTGCTTAGGCAGTTGCGTCACTCTACTTTCGTCGGTGAGGATTTAGCGCCGCTTTACTTTAGTGAAATACCTAGCCAAGAGTGTCACGCCAGGCCACCCGGCTCACCTCACTCAAGACTCACTGGGTGTTTCAAATTTATCCTTCAACTGCCCAGGTCTTCAGCGCAATCGAAAGCCTCTTGGTCGACAAAGCGCCCTAGTCTTCGCAATAGCGGAAGTAGGTCTCCGTCCGCATACGAGCATCCAGTGCATTCGGGGTCCGCTTGCTGAGCCTTAGCCGCCATTTCGGGCAAGTGCCCCTGGCCGCTGGCCAGCAGTCCAGCCAATTGGGCATATCCGGGGCGCCAAGCACTAGCCTGGGGAAACCCCCCTCGAAGGCTGGCAAGTATCTGCATACCGGAATGATCTAGGTCGCCAAAAAAATACACCGGCACTGTCTGCGAGTTCTCTCGACAGTCCCCCGGGAGGTCAAACAACCAAGAGCAGATTGCTGGCAGCATCTCCCTACATGCAGGATCTCGCAAATACAGACGGCAGCCAATGCGTGAACGTAGCCTTCGCGCGCTACCCCTAAAACCTGCCGCATAAACCAACAGACTTCTCGCCCAGGCGGAAGCGCGTGCGTCGGCCATGTTCTCAAAAGTGACCAAGTTCTCAATAAACAGCACATCCTCGAAAGCTGGGAAACGTCCATCGCCGCACGCAAGCCCTGGACTGGGCGGCGCCAGCAGCAACTGGATCGGCGCCTCGAAGAATTGGCCTGACGTCGCACCCAATAGTTTCAGTAGTTCCTCTCGATGGTCCAACACCTTGGAGCGGCCTTGAAAGACGCGCGCTGAGGCCTCACGGAGGGCCATAGTTCGGCCTGACCAGCACAAGTTGGTCAAGGTGGCGAGGCTGCGGGTGGCCTCTTCTACAGGTAGTCCTTCTACAGGGACCAATGGGCTACGGGCCAGGTGGTCCAGCACGGCGGCCGGATCCGCAGGTGCCTCCAGCGGATTCGCCGCCCAGTGTGCGGCCAAGTGCGCGCGCCACTGCTGGCGCCAGCGTTGGGCCTTTGGGGTGTATCCGGCCCACGCCGCCAGGGCGTCGAAATCGCACAGCTCCAGCCGGGGCTTGCGGTCGCTGAAGCTGGCGAATGCGCGAGGCGCTTCCAGCAGCAAGGCGACCCAGCCCGTGGCACACAGGTCATCGAGTTGCATGCGCAGCAACTGGATCTGGTCGGCATCCACCGCATCGTGCAAATCTGGCGCAGCTTTGCGGTCTAGCGGCAGGCGAACCGGCCCCTGGGCCGTGCTGCGCTCAGCCTTGGCGAGCAACAACCGGGCCAAGCGCAGCAGGAAGGGATGCGGCGAAGGCGGATCGGGCAGCGAGGATGATTCGGGCGTGTCCATGATCAGGGCGAGGGCCTGCATTCATCCAGGCTCGCGCGGGCATCTTCGGCCGTTGGATCCGGGATCTGTTCTTGGCCCTGTTGCGCATTCCATTGGGCACGTGCGGCCTCGCGGGCTCTCTCGGCGTGGGCACCCCACAGCCGGGCCAGGGCCGGGCGGTTGAGCGTTTTCTCCTGCGCTTCGCTGATAAACAGTTCCTGACCATCGCGACGAGCCATCACCTTGGAGAAAGTGAACTCCTTGTCGAACTCGGGTTTAACCGCGCCCGATTTGGACGTGGGCATGGCCACGATGAGTTGCAGCCCCAGTGTCTGCGACAGGAACTGCAGCACGTTGCGCGAACGCGTTTCGTCCATCTTGGAGAACGCCTCGTCGCTGAGCATCAGCCGCAAGGCGGGTGCCTCGCGGCGGTCGCGGCCGAAGTGCCCGAGCGCATGGGCCAGCACGGCCGAGCGCACCACGTAGAACGGCGTTTCCAGCTCGCCGCCCGAGCCTGTGCCCCAGGTGGACAGCCGCGTGGTACCCACCGGGCTGGTGCGCAGGATGTCGTAGCGCCGGTAGTTGCGGTAGTCGGCCAATTCGCGCAACGCGCGTTCGCTGGCACCCTGGTCATTGGCCAGCAGCAGGCGACGAATCTCTTCCGCAGTAGCGCGCTGCTCATCGGTGAGTCGCGGGGAGGTGAAGATGGAGCCGCGGTCATGCTCCAGCCCCTCAACCGCGCTTTCCACCGCCTCGAAGAGATCCTGGACTTTCTGCATACGCGGCACCCAGTCCCATTCCAACCTGAAGGTGTCGCTGCCGAAGCGGATGTCTTGCAGGTGGCGGTTGAGCCGCTGTAGTGTCAGCGCACCCTGCTTGACATCGTCGCGCACCTTGAAGCAGAAACTGCTGGTGAAGACATGGTTGAACTGACCTTCGGCCTCGCGCAGGGCACGCGCGTTGTCCGCTAGCCCGATGGCGCGCTGGCGCTGGGCCTGCTCAGCAATGGAGGTGCGGGTGCGTTCGACCAGGGGCAGCAGCTCTTCCAGCCGGTCCACGCTGCGCGGTGGATCGGTCCAGGCAAAGCGCTCGCTGTCGTCGCGCGCGCCGGACAGATAGGTGCCCACGGCCTGGGCCAGTTCGCGCAGTGTGCGAGGCAGGCCTTCGCGCAGGCTCTGCACGCGATGGCGCAGCGCGTCCAGACTGGTTTCTGGCTCGGCCGCCAGTGTCTGGGCTTCGTCCAGCAATTGAGGCTCGGTAGCCAGGGTGGGCACGGCACCCGCGAAGCGCAAGGCCCAGACCGTGGTGTTCGTGCAGGCGATGTCGAGATCCGGTAGGCGTTCCGCCAGGTTTTTCTCGCGGCGGCGCAGTTCCACCAGTTCCTTGTCTGTGGCACCGACTTGCTTCAGCTCTTCGTCGCGCTGCCCTGTGACGTTGCTGATGCGAGTCTTCAGACCTTTCTGCTCGGCCAGCAATTCGTCGATGGCCGACAGGTCCAGCGCCTTGAACGCTTGTTCGGCATGCGCATGCTGGGACTGGCTTTCCAGCACCGCAAGCAGCAAGGGCGTAAGCGGCGTGAACACGGGGCCGTTGAACATGCGGGTGATCGCGAGCAGCGACTGGCGCAGCGCTTGCAGTGCACGCGTCTCTTTTGCCAGGCGTTTGAGTTCGTCCTCACACCATTGCCGGCGCCGCTGGCGCGCGCCTTCCCCAAAAGCCAGCTCGCCATCGGGTGCGCGGCAGGAGAACATCCCGTAGCCCCGGCTGCCCAGACCTTCCTCCATCAGCCCCTGTGGGGTGCGCGCCAACTCTTCTTCGGTGTCCACCTTGCGCACGCGGCCGTACTGCGCCATCAAGAAAGCATGACCCACAGGGTGCTGGCAGATCAGTTCGTGCAGCACGGCCCGGGCCTCCAACTGGCGGCCTTCGGTGTCCTCCATCGCCTTGCGGCCCTGCACGACCTTGGGCGAGCGCACGCGATAGTGCTGTTTGATCAGCCGTGCACACCGCGCCTCCATGCCCGCCTCGACGATGATGGCGAAGCGGTCACCGCCCATATAGCCTTCGATGGCGTTTTGCCAGCGGGTGCCAGGGCGCGGCTCCACCAGTTGCGCGAGCAGGTGGGGGCGGGCTGAAGGAAGCTCGCGCTCGATTAGTGCCACCGCATCATGGGCATCCTTCGGGCCTTGAGCTCGGCCAGACTGCAAGCGGCGCAGTTCGGCATCGCGCTGTTCGGTGTCGTCCTTCAACTGATTCAGCTGCAAGCCCACGTCGGTCAAGGCCTGCAGCACCGCGCCTTGCACCGAGGCCTCGCCGTCGTGGAGGCCCTGGCGCAGGCTGGCCAGTTGCGTGTCAAAGGCTTCCAGCTCGAAGGCGGGCAGCACCACGTCCAGCATCGCATCGCGCGCATAGGCTTGGGCCATGGCCGGCCAGGGTTTGAGAACTTGCTGCGCGGCGGGGCGCAAGGTTTGTACCGCAGCAGCCAGTTCCGGGACGGCCGACAGGTCCAGCATCAGCAGTTGCTCGAGCTGCGCGGCCATGCCGCCGATGCCGCGCGCGGCCTCCTGCACATGGCTCCAGTGCAGGCGGAACTGGTCGGCCTGCAGTCGAATCTGATTTTCCAGCGCCTGCTTCTCGCGTGCCACGTCGCTGTCGTCCAGGCGCTTGTCCACCCCGCGCAATTGTTCGCGCAACTGGGTCTCCTGCGCTTCGAGCGAGGCCAGCTTCTCTTGCAACTGTGCCTGTTTCTTGTCCTGCGTAGCGATCTGGCGCTGCACCGAGGTCAGTTCATCCTGTGTCTCGCTGCGCGTGCGCAGAGCATGGGCGATGGTGGTGGTGACGAATCGTCGTGCCTCATCAATGACCTGGTCCGCACTGGCCTGGGCGGCATCGAGCCTCTCCAGATTCAACGCCAGGCGCTCAGCCTCCAGCTTGAGGCTGGCGATGGAGCGCATCAGCTCACGCATCTTGTCGAGGTCTTTGCTGAAATCGTGCGGTTCCAGGATCTCGTCGCGCACCAAGTCGTTGACGTTGCCAAGTTCCTTGTAGGCCATGGCCTTGACGAGCGACTTGGCCGCGCGCGTGGCATCGTGTTCGCCGACCGCCGTCTTGCCCATCAACGCGCCATAGAGATGCTGCAGATAGCCGCCCTTGTCGGGGAACCGCTGCACCACAGCAGCGGCTTTGTCGGTATGGGCCTGCATACGGTGCTGAAGTTGCACATACAGTTCCTTCAGTGGCAATGGTGACGCAGTGAGGACCTCGCCTGCCCGGCGTGTCAGATGGTCCAGCGACAGCGCCCGACGCACGATGAAGAACTGGGGGGTGCCCTGGAGGACAGCGCGCCGGCCGTCCTCGAAAGCCTCCACGCCCACCAATGCCGTGAAAGGCTCTGCCTGCTCGCCTGCCTGTTCGGAAGCTTCGAAAACGATACCGGCGTAGCTGGTCGAGCGGGTGCGAAGGAACACACCGTCGGCCTGCTGCCCGAGGGCGTAGGCGGCCAATGTGCGGGGCTCTTTGCCGCCACGCCGACTCTGCGTGGATTCGTCCTGGCCAATGTTGAACTGCACCACGTGCTGGTGCGCGGCCGTCAGCACGGTCTGGATGGCATCGAGCAGCGTGGACTTGCCCGAACCCGATTCGCCCGTCAACAGAACGGCGTCAGCGAAGGGCCATTCACGGTCTTCCAGCGAACCCCAATGCCAGGTAAACAGCTTGGCGATCTTCATGCACTGTCCTCGGTGGCTGATTTGATGGCAGGCGCAGGGGGAGTCTGGCGGCCCATAATCCGCAATGCCTCTTCCAGGGCCTCGTCGCTGACGAAGCTCATCACTGGCCGCAGCACGGCCAGACCCATCTGCATGTCGCCGGCATCGTCGCCCTCGACGAAATGCAACACACGGTGTTTACGCAGTTCGCGCAACAGAACCATGCGCTCGCTAGCCGCATTGGGTAGCTTGTGCGCCAACAGCGAGACCACCGCTTGTGAAAGCTCTTCCAAGCTAATGGCCAGGCGTTCGTCCACCAGTGAGCGACGCCCGGTGAGCGCCTCGGTGTAGAGAAAACGCAGGGCGATCACGGCAGCCACGAAATCACGCGACAGTCTAGCGCGCAGGCGGCGCACCCCGTCTTCCTCGTCGTCCCCCCCGCCTTCGCCGGGTGGATACAGCCGCAGCAGGCGGG
Source organism: Acidovorax sp. A79 (assembly GCF_041154505.1). GTDB lineage: Bacteria > Pseudomonadota > Gammaproteobacteria > Burkholderiales > Burkholderiaceae_C > Acidovorax. The sequence goes on along the minus strand of NZ_AP028672.1, from coordinate 4,208,405 downwards.
CATCGCTGTCGTGGGCCAGCACGAAGCCGATGCAGGCGAACCATTCGCGCAGCAACTGCTCGCATTGGATGGCGTCGTCGTACAGTGCGGCCTCGGGGCGGGAATGCTCGCGCCACACCACACCGCTGGCCAGCAGCCGCCCGGCCAATTCGGCGAAGCGTGCGGGCTTGACGTTGGCGGCGCCTTCGGTCGCCAGCCTCTGTTCGATGTACTGAGCCAGAGATTGCAGCATGGTGTGTTCAGTGCCTCCTGCTGGATGTCACGTCCATCCCATCTTGCGGTTCGACGCGCAACTCGTAATCGTCGGCTTGGAAGTAAGTCGTGCTCACCTGTCCTGCCATCTTGCGGGCCTGTATCAGGCGACGCCCTTCGGCGGAACGCGCCGCGCCCACCGCATGCAGCACGCGCACTGCGTCCTCGGCGGTGTCGACTGGCAATGCCGCCAGCGTGATGGGGCCACCCTGTAGGTGAGGCAAGAGGCCTTGCAGCACCTGCTGATCGCTGAAGGCGAAAGCCTCGGCTTCAGCTCTGCGCAGCAGCGCATTCAGGCGGCTGGCTTCGTCCACGACCAGCGGTGCCTGCGCTGCGGCCTCTGATTCACGATCACGTACTGTCCAACGCAGCACGCCGCCGGGAAGACGGATCTCGGCAGTGGCCAGGCGCCGGGCCAAAACATCGAGCAGCCCTTCACGGGCGGGCTCTGGCCGCTCCTTCAGCCAGGCCATGGTGCGGCCCAGTGGGGACTCGGCACCATAGTCCAGGGACAGCGCCTGCCGCAGCAGGCTGGTGAATCGACGCACGTAGTTGTTCATCTCCGAGCGCAGCATGGGCAGCTTCAGGCCGCAGGCAGCATCGACCATACTCTCGATGCGGTCAGCGAGCCACAGCATCGGGCTGCGGCCCTGCGCCGTCTGTTCCAGCCAAGGTGCACGCTGCAGCAGGTGGGCATCTACGCCGACGCGTTGCTCGCCGTCGAGTGCGCGCACATATTCCAATGCTTCGTTGATCTGGCCGCGATGGCGTTCTGCCGAGTCGGCCACCAGGCGCACGGCGTACTCGCGCGCGAAGCGCTTCTCGATGAAATCATTGAACTCGTTCCAGGCGACCTTCTGCGCCAGGGCCTCGCGCGTCAGGCTCTGGATCAAGTGGCGGAAGTACTCAATATCGTCCTGCAGGTCCTGCACCACGCGGCTGGCGAACTCGTGGGCGTCCAGCAGTTCATCGGCATCCCGGGTGGCGATGAAGGCAGCCAATGCCTTGCGAGCCGAGCGCATGTTGCGCTGGCGGGTCTTGGCGCGCGAGTCGTCTAGGTCGGCGAAGGTTTCGCTGAAGGCCTTGCCTGCGCGACTGAGCTTGAGGGTGGGCCGTAGGTCGATAGGGTCACGGTAGTCTTCAAGCCATCCATGCTCTTTAAGCTTGCGCAAAAGATCACTGGCGTAACTACGCTCTTCCTCGGCGCCAATTACCCGCTCATTCTCAAAGGCCATGGTCCGCAGCGCAGGGTCTGCTAACGCAAGAAGAATTACTTCGAGTACCAACTCGCGGTTAAGTACTTCGGCATAGTCGGCGTTGGCTCCATGCACTCGCTCGTGGAGTTTCCGAAGCACCAATGCGCACAACTCGCGATTGTCATGCGTCAACGGACGAAAGAAATGCTCACGCGGGGGGATGAAGAATTGCATTCATCCTCCAAGGCGCTCCCCCTCCAGACACGCTTTCTTGATGCCGACGCAGAAATCTTGAACAAACCCGCACCGAACCCCCCACGATTTATAGAGTCCAGTTTAGCGCAGGGCGTACTACTTCCATTGCGGGAGCAAAAGAACTGACGACCCTCTAATTTCGATCGGTTGTTCAAATTTACTGCTCCAAAAGTAACGCCCCCCCCCAAAAAAAGCACGCACTACACCCCCTACCAACAAAGGCCCGCCCACACAGCAGCCGTTTCAATCACCTCAACAAACCTCCCGGCAGAGAACCCGTCCGGATACAGGGTGTCGTCTTTGTCTGGTTCCGCATATTCCTCCGCACCCTGATCAGGAACGGCCTGTCCACCAAACAGGCCATGCGGGTCATTTAGAAGCCGCCTGTCGTCTCGCAGTGCAATCAGCACCTCTTCCAGAGAGACCTTGAGGAAACCTTGGAACAGTTGGTGATCCCATTCGATCGAGGTATCAACGATCCAGGCCGTGACCGCAGTCCTGCAGTTCACAAGACCGAGCGCAGCCGTCAATTCCATGTCCCGTCCAAGCGCACGCTGGACAGCGGGGACCTTCCTGCTCAACTGCAGACCTGCCTTTCGAAGCGTAGAAGTTCGATGTGCCCACGCCTCCTTCACTGAGCGGCGTTGGTAGGTTGATTTGAGCTCCAAGACGAACACATGCCCGTCTCGGGCACAAATCAGATCGATTTCCCCTGCGTTGGCATCCTCTGTACCCAGTACGGGGATCTCGTATCCGACAACCACGTGGAATCCACGCTCTCTGAAAAGCGCTCCGAGCCGTTCTTCAATTCGACGGGTCTCTTCCTTGGCTTCATTTCTTCGGGCGCCCAACCGGCGAAGGTTATTGATGACTGCCGCAGCGTTGTTCTGTACAGCCATCATCCATGGCAGTTGGAGAGAGAGTCGCCCCATTTTGAACAAGGGACGCTCTTGCCAGCGGGAACGCAACGTTGCATCACCGTCGCGCAACTGCTTCGCCATCGCAGCCCAGTCACATGTCATGAAGTCCAGGATTGCCTCTGCAGATCGTGCGGAGCCACTTGGATGCTCTGCCGTAGCCGTCCAAGGCTTAATGCGATCAACTTTGGCCGCTCGATCCGACCAGGTGAGCGGAAAGCGGTTTTGCATGTCGGGCTGAAGCAAGCCGCCAAATGCCAACCGACCCAAAGCGAGAAAAGAATTTCCTGTCTCGGATAGGTACTGCTGATAGGGCCTGAGGTAGTCTTCAATGAAAAAGGCCGTCATCAGCTCGGTCGCCATCAGCACATGAAAGGGCGCTGCAGATGAGCCCGCGTCTGTTCGCACCTGCTCGGCCATGCCATAGACCTCTTGCAAACGAAGCCATGTGCCTTTCGCCTTGGCCAGGGCCTGAAGATTGGCCTCAAGGTGCGCAGGACTTACGCGGCCTAGCAGGTCAGGATCGGCCATGACGGCATCCATTCCCCGATACAACCAGTACTGGTGCAAAAGGTCGAACTTCTTGCCATCTCGACGCCATGCAGTTCTGGCATCGGCATCCGCCTCGACGATCTCAAGGCGATCTCCATTTCGCTCAAATCGAATGGAGTCGTCGTAACTGAAGGCGTCTGCAGATCTATCTTCGAAAGCGTTCAGTTCGACCTGCGCGCCCAACAATTCGAGAAATGCCTGATAGCAATCGTGTCGCGGCCTCTCCCCAGACGGGAATAGAAATGGGATCAGATGCTGCCTCATTGACGAGGCGATAGACATTTCAGTCAACTGCACATCGGACGGATCGCAGTTGGAAAGTTTCCAGGCCAATATGTCGTCGATGGCATCCCACGCTTCCTGAGCATCGGGCATCTCCGGTTGGGACCGACCATAGACCAAGTCTGGTATTTGGTGCTCAAAGGCGAAAAGGCTGGCATAAACCAGCAAATCCAGAGGAGCGAGCTCGGACAATGGCTTGCGAAGACGCTCCACTTCCTCTTGCCGCACTTGATGGGCTTCCCGGAATATGCGAAACACGCGCTTTAGTTCGATGAGCGCTTGGTGCTGATTTGTATTCAGTGCGCTGATCTCCAACCAACGCGGAGAATCCTGTCGCATCACAAGGCCAGAGTGGCGGGTAGCCCAAACAAGCACGTCGGGAGCGATTGTGGCTATCTGCGCCACGATCTCAGGGCATGCCAACCGGTCCTGGCCAAGGTAACGCGTTAAGGCCAAGCCAAGGGTCTCTTGGCGCCACACATCTGCGGGTAGGTCCTTCAGAAACTCCGAGTTCCAGAAGGCTGTTTGTCGATCTCCGCCACTCCACTTGTGCTTACCTTGACCCGCCGGTTTTCCGTCTAGAAATGCCATCGCCGCTTCGTCCGCTGCGGCTGAGATCGTCATGCCTTTTTCGCGAGCTGCTGAGACCAATGTGTCGTAGTAGTGCTCGTTCATCACCGCATGCTACCGAGAACTCAAGCCGAAAGGCATGGATCGCCTAGCGGTTAAACAACGTGACGGTGGGACGCTGCCAGCCTCCCTTGTCCAAGTTGAGGCTCCACTGCACCTGGAGTCTTGCGCTACCGGGTATTTTGCGTAGCCTAGGGGGTCAAGGGTGCAGGCGACAGCTACAGGCTGGTTGCGGACTTCTGAGCGCCGCTCATCGGCCCGCGGCCACAGGCCCAAAGGAGTCAGTTGAGTTTCGAAACAGCCAGACTTAAACCCGACGGTCAGATCAGGATCGCGCGGTCGTTAACTATCGCTACTCCACAGCTCCTATGACCCGGCCGGCAGTTCGTGCAAATGCGGCACTTGATCAAGGTCGGGGAAACAGCGGCTTCCACGGGCGCTCCTGTACTGATCCACCGCTCCAGAAAATTGGAAGGGTGTTATTGGGCGCGGTATTGTGGAAGATTACGAGCGCGCCCATCGCGCCGTGTCCTAACGGGGTACCCGGAACCAACTCTCGACCGATTTGCTGCACTACCTCCTGAGCGAACACGCGCTCGTCTTCGGTCGAAAAGATGCTGGCCTGATCACTGCAGGAGCGAAGTTCGTCCCCGAACACAGTGGCAGAGTGAACTTCGACGTCGGGGAATTCACCGCGTATGGCTTCGAGCGCCTCGGGGAAAGCAAACATAATAAAGACAGCTATTCGACTCTCCTCTACGTACCGTCCCCAAGTCTCCGCACCAACCGCCGTCTTGAACTTTCTTAACCCCTTGAGCATCGTCTCCCCGGTACCCGAAAAATCGTCGACGATGGCCACCATTGCGTCAGCGTCGAGATGCGTTCGCATCCACTGACCGAGTTCCGCTGCTGGAACGCACTTGCCTGGAAGGACTCGGCTTTTCAATTCCCGCGCCATCGTCGCGCCACTTTTATGCTCGGCATCAAGGTACCCGATGGCCAAGTTGTCCCGGCGGCCCTTCACGATCTTCCAGATTCCATGGCCAACACCGTTGCGTCTGGCCAGGATCATTTGCTCGACCTTCTCCAATTGAACGCCGCGCATGCCTTCGTTAATAAAGCCCTTATCAGCCATCCTTTGAAGGAGGAGGAATGCAATTTCGATCCGGCTGTCGTCATCGAACTGCCGGAGCCAGCTCTTGATTTCAGCGACGTCTTTCTGTCTACCGCAGTAGATTAGGCGCTGCGCCACGACGAGCATGTCGTCGTCACTGATCGGAAACGCGGTGTCAGCGGTATCCACAGGCGCCGGCAGTTTATCTTCGCTGGTTCGGGTCGCACGTTCAGCTTCGACGAGATTGCACCAGATGGGAAGTAGCTGAGCTCGAGAGTTCTCCCCAAGCCACTCTCGGAAGATCTGTAAGGCCACGACGAATCCTTCACCGTCCTTTCGCTGCTCGAGAACGCCGCGCTGCAGCATGCGTGCGCAAGCGCGCCGCAATACCGATCCCTGCGCGCGGTCCTGAGCGTCGATTGGAAGGCTCTCTTGAGCCTCCAGGAGTTCGTCGATCCCTTCATAGCGACCGCCGAGAGCAGAGATGCAAGAGAGAGCGATGCAGTTCTCCGCCGCGTCTCGGCGCTTTTCTGCTGCGTCGAGCACTGGGTTGTCCTCCCAGAAGTGAGAAAAGTTGGTCGCACCCAGCGAGCGCAGCAGTTGTTGCCGGATCGCAGATGTGTCATTCGCGTCCACGAACGTCCTATGCTCCTGAAGGCAACGATCGAAGATCTGATAGCAGAAGTTGTTGATGAAGAAAGGGTTCCCAGAGGTGTAGCCTGTTATGAACTCGATGGCTTCAGGATCGAACTCGATCGCGCCTCCGACGGGCGCTTCAATTAGGCTTCGGCAGTCCGCCGCGCTGTCGATCCGGTCGAGGCGGACATTTGTCCATTTGTTGAGGTCAGCTTGATGTCTGCTGAAGATCGCGTCCATTCGCTCGCTACCGATGAAGAAAAACGTCAGCCCGGCCTCCGAAGCGGATCTCAGACCCTTTATGAATTGGCGGCCTCGCTCGCCCGTGTAAAACGCAGCGTCCAGATCGTCGAATTCGTCAATGATGACCACGAACTTTTGCTTGGGGTGCGTTGCCGACAGTTGCTCTACGAACGGTACTAACAGGTTAATCCCTGCACCAAACTCGGATTCCGCGGGTACCTGTATGGCACTCGAAGCCTTCTGCACGAGCCGTCGCGCAATTCGATGCGCAAGTTGACCCTCATGCAATGACGCGAGTTCACCCATTCTTAGAAGAATACAGGTGGTGTCTTCGCGATCTGCAAGTTTGGCCGCCAAGACCTGAAGCAGTGAAGTCTTGCCGATGCGCTTCTGTCCCCAAACGAAAGTTGACGTACCTGCCATTGCTGCTAGATTCAGCTTCCGAAGCAGAGAATCCCGGCCATGGAGTCGCTCTGGATTCTTGATCGGATTGAGGGAATAAGGAGGCTCCGACAGCATCGATTCCCAGTTGGGTTCGGTGACTTGTTGGAGGATCAGGAGGCGGTCTGGCTGAACAGAGGTTTTTTCCGCACCAGTGACGCATGTCCACTGGATCGGAATTTGGATCTCAGTCTGTGGCTGTGAGAGCACCAAACGAATGCGGACCAACTTTTCGCCGTTGGCGGGCACGTCAAATGGTCCCGTTGGTTCCACGATGGCGAGATCGAACATCTGTTCTTGGGTAGGTTCACGTTGCAGGGATACGTCACGCGCATGGCCCTTACCGTTATTTCGCAGTGTGAATGAAAGGAAAATCTCGGCGCCAATAGCTCGGAGATCCGCCTTGGTGCTGGGATTCCTAAGAGCTAGCATAGGCGCCAGCGCAGTTTCACCACGGGAAGAGGCGTCTTCGATGATCGAGGTCAGATGATCGAGGACGGGCTTCACGAAAGCTTGCCAAGCTTGGCTTCCGAGACGAGGGTCGCCCGAGGTCGGGCTCTGGATCTTGATATTTTCGAGAAGCTCTGGGGCTCTTCGGATCACGTCTGTGTCTTCGTTGCGCTCATGGGCCTCGCAAATTTTTCGGAAGGCGGGGCCGAGAAGAACATCAAGGTCGCTAAGAAACTCCCTCTCTGCTGGAATCAACATCGGCTGTAGACGGTGCGCGACCTTGAGCAAATCAATAGAGGCAATTTTTGCAGTTGCCGGCGTGGTTCGAAGGAACCGTATAACTGAGGCGGCAGCCGCAGCCCAATGTTCTTCCAGGCGAACGAGCGCAGCCCGGCACATTTCGACGGGTGAATTGCGTTGAACGCCGTACGCGGTCGCTATCTCATCCTTCAGTTTGAACGCAAAGTCACGTGCTTCTTCCGACAACTCGGGGTCCGTAGCATCGATTCGATGAATGGCGTTTACAAATGCGACAGCCAAACTGGCTCCAGAAAACGAATCAGCGCTTTCTTGGAGCAACGCGAGAGAAGCCGGCTCAAGATGCAATCCCCGTGGCGATGCCCAAGCGCTGATGACGCACGCCAATAGAGCCGTGACCTGTTCGTCCGCCGCACCGGGGAGTTGTTTTGCGAGTAGTTCGCCTACGGTAAATCCATCGCCACGGTTCCTGGCGGCAGTCAAGGAGTCGGCGAGCGCGTCGTTGGCTGTCTCCGTCTCTGTCGGGATGGCCGTGGCAACTGAGCTACCAATTGACGTCTCGGTCATTGCAGCAAAAAAGGCTGTAGACCTTTGCTTGACCCGCGCAGCCAACTCGCGATTCCACACTTGCTGCATCGACCAAGGCAGGTAGGCCGTCGCCAGCCCCTGTTCCTGCCAGCGCTGAGCACTGGCCAACTCGCTGCCTTGCAGGTGATCGCGTTGTTCCTCGAGGAAGGTGCGGCGCCACTCGGCAAGTTCGACCGGGGTGAGCGTCGGCACGATGGGAAGGTTGTGGTCACCAGGTCGCTTGGGTCGCGCCAGCCCGTCGCTGGAGTCCCATACATAGACATACCCGCTGGTGTAGTCCATCAGTGCGGTCCATAGATCCTCCCGAATCCGTCCGCGTCGTGGCACATCTTCCCTGGGTTTCGCAGCCGCTTCCAGCACGCTCTCGGCCGACGCCTTCGAGGGAAATTGCTTCGCGGTTACAACCTTCGGAGCGTCGTTGTCAACGCCAGATTTCTCCAAGCAGACGTATTCTTTGCCGTCTTGCTTCACCAATTTGAAGATCGGCGTGAGTAGCGCGACAAACGCGCGCATGTCGGCCGCCCCAAAGTCATTGGTGTCAAAACGGCGGTCAGTGATCTGCAGAAGGCGGTTCTTCAGCACCGCCATCGTCATCAAGTTGGCACCTGGGCCACCTTTGCGCTGGGCTTGAAGGAATGCGGCTTTGACCAGCCCAAACGCTTCGTCCTTGGTGAACATCGGATCTCCCTCAAATTTGTAATACCTCAATGCGTGTGGAGAACTTGGGCATCCGGATCGTTCTGAAGCCCCACTCATCATGCATTTATCTATGCCAGTCTAGGTCAAGCGCCCTCCGGTCCTTAAGCCGATGCTGGTTCCGCTGTCAGATTACAGCCACGAAGCACTGGACCAAGCAGAGTTAATTTTTCGTTTTCGTGTGTGTATGGGTTCGTAGGCGGTGACTTCCGCAGTCCAGATGAAAACGACGTTCATCCAACGGCGCTGACGTCTCTGACCACGCAATTGGGTAAGCGGAAAGCCGACGCACGCGATCTTCCGCTCCTAGCCGAATGCTGATTGGAACAAGGGGTAGTCGAACGACTGCAGCCGCTGCAAACCAGTCGTCGGAGCCACTTTAGAATCATTACTTCGACATCCGGAGCTCCGCTCTGGATCTTGCCGCAGTCTGAAACCAGTATCGTGATCATGATCTAAGGAGAGCACGGCACTAAAGTCTGCGCAATCGTTCAATCAAATCTCGCGCATTCTCTCGCGTCAGGCCTGTCTTTCCGTCAACCAAAAATAGCGAACGATTGAACGGACGGTAGAGCCAAGATCGGTCATCGACAGCTAACCAAGGGTACATCCCTCTATCGTGAGCACGTAGCCACGCGTGGCATTCCGCCTCTCTTTGGAAACTCACCAACGAGTCAGGAATTTCTTTCAACCTGGCGAACTCATCGGTGACACCGACAATTCGCTCGGAAAGGTCAGGTGCGAAGCGACCGCGCAAACCATCAATCGGAACATGGAGGCGCCAAGTACTTGTTATCACCACATCGCAATTCGGACACTCCCGCAGAACATGTTCGAACACTTTGAGGCATGCAAAGTGATGGGACTCATGACAAAACTCCGGGTGTAGCACTCCGTCGAAATCAAGAAAAATGGTTATCACAACGAATATGACCCGTTCGATTTTTTCGGCAGCCCGCCTGCGTTTCTCGCCTGGCTACTGATCTGAAGAAAGCGGCAGAAATGCCTGGCCGACGTAAGTCGAACTAGAACAAGACTAGTTGCGACTGCGAAAAGTGATTTGGATGTCTCGCCAGCTTGCATCTTTGAAATGCTCCGAAGAGTGACTGCGCGACGCTCATGTCTATCGCTGACGCACGAAAATCCGTGCTCACTTCTCTCAGCAGGTCGAGCAGAACGGAGGGGCTGGACGTCAGTGAGAAGCGCTCTTGTCGCGTGAGCTTGGTGCCAACAGCAATGCTCATCGCGATGGTCTGCTGCGCCTTTGGCATAGCCGCCCGCACGCGTCGCTCCGATGGGAATTCAGCCTCGTAGCCTGCAGCGGTGGCGAAAGCAAAGAGGGTTCGAAAGAGTCCGTCCAGGCTGAGATCCTTCACGAGCAGTCTGATTGCATCCATCTCATCTCCTGCGGGGCCATCCCAAGTTGGCGCCCCTCTCGTAAACGGCTCTTGATCATCCATCCGCAGATCAATGAGCTGTGCAATGAGAAGTTCGCCATCAGTGGCGCAGGAGCGAAAGTCAAGCGTCTCCCAGGGATAACCGCAGTCACACAAACAGAGATCAGGCCGGGTCCATTTCAGCGGCAAGGTACACGCCGGACACCTATCGATCAACAAGCGCTGATGTCGGACGCATGCCACGGTCAGCGTGAAATCCCATGCAGCCCGGCAATAGCCCAGCTCATGAACGCAGTCGGGGCACACCCGAGGATGCGATCGATTTAAGAAGTAGCTCCTTCCTAGCCTATGTCCCACATAGGTAGCGCTTTCACCGCGTTTATTGCCGTCGTTCGCTTCCAGCGCGTATGACAATCGCTGAACGCTCGCTCCAAACCAGTGGGCGAGCTGAGGTGCGTCCTGGGCATACAACGTCTGAAAGCGTGAGCAACCGAGCATCGTCTTGATACGAGCAAGACCGCCAAGGCCGTTTTGGGCGGCGAGCCTCAGCAAGTAACCTTGCCCTGATTCGCCTGGCCAGATTTCGTCCTGAAATGGTAGGGGTTGCTGATCGCAATCGATTGGCAACTGCAACATACTCATGATGGGACCTCCAATTTGCTCTTGTTGGTTCGCCGCTCAATGCGTATAGACCTCAAAGCTGCAGCAACGGCCAGCCGGCTCCCAGGATCTAGATTCCATTGCCACGGCGCCCGAAATGTGACGTCTTTGTCGACGTGGAGCGTTGCATCCTCCCGAAAGCAGTTTGCGCCTAGCACCCAAAACTTTTCTTGCTTCAACAACTCGTCTCGGCGCACCACATTTGCTTCGACTCGCGCCATCGCAAGCTGATGGCGATCAAGGACCGAGAAGTGGTACATGACCGCGAGTGACGAGTCGACTCGGCAAGTGCCAGCAACGGACCACCAAGGGTCAAATAGGGTCTTAAGTTTGCGCTGCAACAAGCGGTCATAGCTCCCACCGTTCGCCATAGGCGAAGTCAGGCTCGCTCCACAGGTCGAACACTCGGAAAGCATTGAAGCTGACTTGCCGACTAGGCGCGCTCGATGCACCAAGAACGCTTCGCCGCACACATCACACCACTCACACAGCGGGATCTGATGCACCCAACATTCACGTATGCTGTCCAGGCGCCAGTACCATCGCAGATAGGGCGTTTTGTCTTCTGCAAAGCATGTGGGACACCATCTGTACGCAGGCTTGACGCCCACCATGCGCAAATGGCATATGCGCTTCCCTCTCTCGTGCATTACCCGGAGTAGGCCCATCTCCCCATACCAGTCCCTGCGATCCAGGACAGTGACTAGTCTCAGAAGGCGCTCCCAGGGTTCGCCGTCCAGACCACGATCCCAATCACCTCGTGTTGGCCGGTAGTCCAGTAGTTGTCCAAGCACCTTAATCGAGTACTGGTGGTCTCCACAAAGCCGCTGAATCCAGGAAGCGCTGCTCTCCCCCGCCAAACGCGGCTTTGCGGCCCACAAACGAAATGCTTCTTTTGGTGATTCCATGCCAGCGTTGGAGGCGAAACTCATGATTTGCCCCGTTGGAAAGGATCACTCGCCTCAGACACATCACCTTTTGCGTCGCGCAACCCCTTAGATAACGATTCCAAGGTGACGATCTTTTGAGGTTGGGTGGCTGCATGCATGCAGGCGTACATCAGCAGACGTTTGAGCATGCGCATGTTGCCCCCGGTCGCCACATGAAGTGCTCGACATGCCGTGGTGTTCACGATACTGAGGTCCACTGCTTGCACCGCCTGCGCAAAGGCAGCCAGAAGCTGCCGCCACTGATCGTCAAAGGCGAAAGGGTGAATCACATAGGAGGCTGATGCCCTGCTCACAAACTGGGGATTGATGACCGCCAGTCGCTCCAGAACGCGGGTTCCAGCGCCGATGACCGGAAAGTTGAATGTGTCCATCCGAACCTTCAACCAATCGGTCGCTGCCCTGGCTGTGATGTCCTTGTGCCCCTCGCAAACATGCTGCATTTCATCAATCAGGAGGGCGGCAGCGCGTCGGCGCTCCAGCCCAACGCCCACCATATGGTTGAGTGCCACCAGCGTTGGGCGCGAGGGTAGCGCTGGGTACCCCAGGGCGAGGGCCATCGCTGACGCGATCCCGCGCTGATCCACGGCGTCGTCCAATGCAACCTGAAGACAGTTACCTTCCAACTGCGACGTTTTGGAGAACTCTCGATTGATCAAGTCGAGTAACAGCGTCTTTCCCATGCCAGGCTCAGCAAGGATCAGAATCCCGCTGGGAGTACGCAACGTTCGCATGGTGTGGATCAGGTCTCTGCAGGCATCCCGAATGCGTCTGAAGACCTGATGGTCCACCACCACGTTCAACACCTGTTCACCGACCTTGAGGGTCTCCGGAGATCGAGGCCCTGAGTACTTGTTCATGTCGTCATTCATGGTCATTCGTCCTCCAGAGAAAAAGCCGGAAATGGCATGACCTTAGGCAACGCTTGTTGCATCGCTGGGCTGACGAGCATCGTGGGCTCCTGAGAAGAGGGGAGGAGTGGGCTGGAAGGGGCGACCGGCACAGACGTCAGTCCCTGCATGCGAATGAGTTTGGCGTCTTTGCGAACGCGAAGGCCACGGGTTGCTGCTTGCTCCCAGCTATCGCGAAGGCGCCAGATGGCCTTCTCCATTTCCTCGTATGCATTTGCGCGGGTCAGCTTCTTTTTGGCCTCCTCGCGAATGATCTCCAGCTGGACCAGCGACAAACCACAACCATCATTGAACAACGGGCGCTGCAGTGGCACGTTCAGCCATGACTGCGCCTTGGGGAGGTTCACAAAGATGCTGCTGAGATCATCAGGATTGAACCGGATCTCTGTGCGGAAACTCTCATGTTTCAGCCGCCGGTAGTCTTGCAACTCCTCAGAGTTGAAACGCAGGTAGTTGAAGAACACACCGTCCCCATCCACGGTCCGATGGGCATTGAGACCGCAGAGGATGTCGAGCCCCGACAACTGCTCAGGGAACATTGCGGGTGGGCAGGACTGACGATCCTCCTCCCACAAGTCCCAGGACCTGCAGAGTGTTTTGGGATTGATGCTCAGAGGGTAGGCTTGGGAAGCCCACTGGATGAGGCATGTGCACAGGTCATCGAAGATGATGGCGGAAGTCTTGGAGGGATCTGGGGCTATTGCATTGCGAATGACCGTGTGCACACGACCGTGGCTTGGTAGTACCCGATTCGATTCCTTGATTGCACGCTCGATTGCCGGTTTGAACCACGGCTGCCGGACCGGGTTGAAGATCATGTCGCAGCGCAGTTCCCAACCAATCCGCTTGAACTGCAGTGAGTGAAACTCCAGGCCGTTGTCAACCACCACTAGCTCGGGCACGCCCATGGCCGTCCACCGCAAAGGATGCTCGTCAAGCGCCTCCACCAATTCCTCTTTTGGCAGGATCGCAAATTTGAGCGCTCTGGCCACAGTTGCTGCAGATGGGCCATAGAAACTCACGTACAGACCAAGCAGGTAGCCTGAATAGCGGTCGATCAGAAGCGTGATCCAAGGTCGCCCCAAGGGAACACCTGTTCTCGGATCAATGACCCACACATCCAGCAAAGTGTGGTCCACCTCCACCCGCTCCATGATGCGCGTGCTCATGTCTCCGAAAAGGCTGTAGCGCCAATGATTTTTTGCGTAAGCAACCCCCATGCGCTTGCAATCGCGAATGTAGGGCGGGATATCTGCAACCCTTCGATCTAGCGTTCGCTCCGATGGCGCTTTCAGATCCGTTCCATGCTGACGGTTATGCTGATTCACAGCCCGCTTAATCTCTCCGTGCACCTCTCTGACGGTGGGTCCACGGAGCGACAAGTAGCTTTTGGACAGAATCTGGTTGACGATCTCGTCCACCAATTCAGAGATGCGCTTGGGTCGTACGATGAATCCGCGTCGATCAGCAAGCACGTAGGCATTGCGATCGGCACGAAGGTACTTGCGCAACCAGAGCTCGACCGTGGCTCCTGAGGGGCGCTTGTGGCGAGGTGAAGATGCCTCGCCAAGCCGCACCGCGTCCATGATTTTGGCCCAGATCTGCTCAGCAACCGCTGCGCATTGGTCGCGCGAATAGCTACGGCAAGGTAGATTCAAGACACCTTGCACGAATCGCATTCGAAAGTCGATGAGCTCCAGCTGCTTTGGGCTCCAACTGACGGGTAGAGCGTGCCCCGACGGCTGTGGGCCAGGCTGTGCTGCCGGTATGGATGTCGGGTTGAACTTCCCCTCGTGGATATGCTGCAAAAGACGGTACGTCTTGAATGTGCACACCTCGAAAGTGTCCAGGTACTTGAACTGAACGCGCCCATCCCCTAGGTCACGCTCAAACTCAAGCTGCCGATCACCGTGCCTCAATACCAAACCACGACTTAAAGTAATCATGGTTGTCTCCCTGCACAGGATCGACGAAAACGGTTTGCTCGGCATCGACCGTGAAGTCCACGGGGACGCGGCACTTGTGCCTGGCTACCAGGTTCCAGACAAGTGGCTCGGAGAGGCCCTGGGCAACCAGTGTCTTGACCGAGGAATTTCCATCACAAACACGGCGCATGGTCTGCAGGCATTCCATGGCTTCCTCGTCTGTAAAGCGCAACCGCCCATACCTCATCAGCAGAAGCGCGCGGGCAGCGAGCGCCTGGCTGTCGATGAGCGTGTCGGTGATGACGAGAAAGCGCTGCCCATCTGCGCGCAGCAGGCGTTCAGCACGCTTCAGTTTCTCGTCATGCTTTTGCAGAAAGACCTCGGGCTTGACTTCAACAATGGCACTGCCGCCGTCGTTGAAGACGACTTTGAAATCAGGGGTGTACCGCTCCGGCTTTTCGCCCCCTGTCAACGAAAGTGTGAGCGGTTGGTGGATGATGTCTTTGACGACAGGGCAGGCAAGGGCAGCGACTACAAAGCGCCGCTCAAGGTGTGATTCGTGCTCGACCGGGTGATTGAGCAGCCACGCTGCGTTGATGACGCCGACTTCTCGGTGCGGGGCGCGGGTGAGGATTTTTCTCGTCACGGTGACTCCTACAGGGGACTTGGTGAGCTGCACACGCAACAAAAAAGTCGCGCGCGCAGCTTGACGTCATCGCGGCTGCAGGAGTAGATTCACGCTGTAGGCCTGGAAACCTTAGGTTGCACTATCTGGTGCTGCCGGCGACGCCGATCATTCGTAATGGGTGGTCGGTTTTTGCTTTCTAGAGGTGTTTTTCCTTTCTTCGTGGTTTGTTACGCTTGGTTGGACGTTACTCCGCGAGGACCTTGAGACGCAGAGCAACCGCTATCTGAAGTGACTGACCACGCAAACATTTGCGTTTTCCAGCGAGGACCATTCGTGTCAGTTCCACGCTGAACCCGTTTTTGCGCGCCCAGGACGCAATGCTCGATTCCGCACGCAGGATCGAACTGCGCGCTTGCTCTTCAGTAAGCGGTGTGTCCATCGCAGCGTTACTGCCGACCTCTTCCTGGGCGGCGATATCTTCTGTTTTCAAAGCATCTCCAGCTCCTGCAATTGTTCTGTCTTATTGCTTACTTGGGAAGCCGACGCGAAAATGCAGGTCTGATCGAATTTCTCGCCGGGTTTTATGACTTGCAATAACTCATCGCAGCCGCGTCGACGTGGGAGACCTAATCAGACAGAGCTTCAGCGCTTGCGAACCGCAATGACGTTTTTCTCCCTCAAGAGGGAGAGTGGTCTCTCGCTGGCCAAGTTGGAACGTCAATACCTGTCCGATTGTTTCCCTGGTCGCATCGAACGAATGGAGGACGACCCGGATGACTTTGGAAAATACTCCCGTGGAGTTAGATCTCCACGCAACCGCGATATCGAGAGGAGTCCTCTGCACTGGGCTTTAGCGCGATACCCAGCTGTTATCAGAACTTACGATTCACTCCTTTTTCCTGCGATCGAATCGGGCTATGAGTTTGAAACGCTCACCGATTTGTCTGTGGATCTATGGAAATCGAGCACCATACCGCGAGAGATGATGTTCGCGGCTTTCAGGGGCGTGCGTCCATCGGACCGCAGCCTGCCGTTGTTCTGGTTTCCGATCGGAGTCTCGCCAGGTGACGCGATCACCTTCCTGAAATGTCCAGAGCTTGATGCGCTAACAGCGCTAGTGATTGCGCTCAAGACCAATTCAGGCACACCGAGCGAAGAACTGTGTGCCTTGCTCGTAGTCAAATGGGTTCAATTCTGGACAGAGGTAAAAGGTCCACCCCCTCATTTGATCAAGCGCCTGGTCGGTGTGTTGGCTGAACACCTACCAGCGGCTCGAGCGCTTTTCGAGGCATCAAGGTAGTCGCCTCAGCGGGCGGACATCAACCACCCCTGTCCTTAAAGATAGGTCACGTGCCCCCTGGGCGATGTTGATCGAGTAAACGATTTCCGTTCAGTTCAGCATTTTTCGGTCAGAACCGCTGGTTCAACCACGCTTCTCTCCGCGCAGGTATTGAGGTTGAAGCGAAGTTCACAGGACCACACTGGTCATCTCTCACGAGTTTCAACACAACGCCTGCAGCACCTTCCTAAAGATGTGCGTCGCCTGCTCCTGCCCCCGCGTCGGGTGATTCAACACGTCCAGCCAGACCTGGATCACGTCAGCCACCATCACCCCGTCCCGCCGCACTGCTCCACGAAACGTCGATTCCGGAAACCTCACCACCCGCAGCAACACGTGCGGCGCTTCCTTCGGAAACGGCTGGAGGGCATTCCATGGATTGCTTCCCGGAGACGCCCGATTGAACCGAGGCATGCGGCGAACGCTGATGTACCTGGGAACGCCGCTCACATGTCCCACGCGCAGCCCATCCGCTGCCGCAAACAGTCCCAGGCAGGCATCGCCTTCGACTTTGTTCAAGAGCTCTCGAACACGATCCTCAATTTGAATGTTGGCCAAGAACCGTGCAGGCACATCTGCAGTGCCGTAGGGTGCGACTGCGCTCCAGCGCTCGAACAGCTCCTCTCTCAGCACCAGCGTGAGGAACTCCTCGGACTCCAGCAGGAATCTCTCGCGCCGCAGCTGCTGCAAGAACCTGGAGGCGGTCATCGCAGAAACCTGCGCAGCCCGCGCAAGCTCCACCCCATTGCGGTACCGGCCCCGGGGAGCGTTCAGCATCCCTTCTGGCAACTCTGGCGCCAACAAAACCTTCAGCATCCACTGGTTCAGATCAGAAAACAGGTTGTCTGTGCGAATCAGCGTGCCCTTGACCTGTCGTGGCCTGAAGGGCGCGGAGACGTTGAGATCTCCCAGCCCTTCCCCCCGAAACTCACTCGCCCCTTCCGCAGAGACGAAGCCCACGGCAACCTCCGCAGCAAACTCCTGCGCAAAAGCCATCACACTGGCAACGAGCGCTCTCGGCGCATGGTCCACGTGCACCACGGCCATGGGCATGGATCCACGCGACTGAAGCGCATATGCCCGAGCCTCAAGAACGGCTTGGGACAACAATGGAATCACCCGGTCGGCTCGCCCCTCGGATGTGGCTTTGAGTACCACCCCGTATCGCTTACCCCGCCGCCGAACGACGAGGTCCGGCCCCGTGCTGCCGGGCTCACTGGCCTGGACCTTCCAGCCCTTGGATTCGAACAGCCCAGCCACGCGCTGCAGCGCTTGTGCAGTTCGTTGGGATGTCTTGGGGGAGGGCATGGCGGTGGCGTGGTAACACGGCCATGTTATCTAACACGCGCGTGGTAGGCAAACACGCGGGCCGAAGTCTTCACACTGAGGCCCAGCCCCAGGGTTGCGAGTGCCGGGGCACGAGACCAGAATGCAGCATGGCCAACCCCAACGACGCCCGCCCCCCACAAGTTCTGACGGACCTGGTCCAGCGGATCGTGATGGAGTCTGGCAATCCGGAAGGCTTCAACGCAGAGGCTTGGCTGCAGGAGTGGCTGGCAGCGCCACTCCCAGCCTTCGGAAACCGCCGCCCGTGGGATGTGCTGCAAGAACCCGAAGGGCTGGCGTTGATCCAAGCAACGCTTCTGCAAATCCAGAAAGCCAGCTTCGTCTAGTTCCTTCGTAGCGGTCCACAGCGCATGCCGCGCAACTGGGCCTCAGGCCTTCGCAGCTTGGCGCATCTTCTTCTCGGCCTTGGCTGGTCCCATGTTCACCAGTTCTTCAATCTTCGCGAGTTGCTTGGTTCGGGGTTGTGTCTGCCCCTTCTCCCACCGCGAATACGAGAGTGGAGAGACGGCCAGCAAAGCTGCCATTTGGAGCTGGGTGGCTCCCAGTGCTTGGCGCATCTGGGTCAGCATCTCAGGGGCGAACACGAATTCCTCGCGCGTGGCGCGTTTCGAAACTTTCGGTGGATCAGCTGGAGCAGCAACGCCCACAACTTTGGTTTGGCGTTGTGCTGTCTTGAGCTGCGAAGTGAGACTCTTCACTTCCCGCTTCAGTGCCGCGATCTCGGAACGATGGCTGGTGATCGCCTTGCGCATGCCCTGCAGTTCAGGCTTGAGCTCCTTGCGCGCCATGCGAACGACTTCAGCGCGAAAGGCATTGGAAAATGTATTCATATGCCCGATGGTAACTTTGACGCCTTATCGCGCACTTAGGGCCTGGTGCACAGCCGGTGTCGCAATCCTTCTGCGCCCCCCAAAAACAAAAACCGCCAGAGGCCTGAGCCCTTGGCGGTTTGTTCCGGTGGAGATCGAACGAGCGGTACTTACTTCCCAGCCTTGTCCGCCTTGCGCTTGGCAGCCTTGGGATCGACCACGGCCTTGAACTTGGCCCCGGCCACAAACTTGGGCACCGTGCTCGCAGGGATCTTCAAGGCAGCACCAGTCGATGGATTCTTGCCCGTGCGTGCTGCGCGCTTGGCCGACTTGAAGGTGCCAAAACCCACCAGTTGCACGGCATCGCCCTTCTTGACGGCGGTCTGGATGGTGTCGATCAGCGTTTCCAGCACCGCATTGGCTGCGGCCTTGGACAGATCATTCTTGGAAGCCAGGATTTCAACGAGTTCTGCGCGGTTCATGGATGCTCACGTGTAGAGGTTGGAAGGGATCGATTTATAACCCCGTCGCTGACACGGCCCTTGCTGCGACTCAATGCTGCAGTGCACTTCTTGGCAAAAACTCCACTCCCGTGCGTTTCACCAGCTCCTGATAGCTGATCGGCCGACCCACCGATTCCCCCTCCCGGTTCTCCTGCCAGTGCGCCCAGGCCCTTTGGGTGGTAGCGTCGTACACCAGCTTGTACAGATAGGTCGGCACCTTCACGCCATTGGCACCAATGCGCGGCCCCGCATCCGTGAATACCGGTCCGGTGATCACAAACACATCCCCCTTGGCCCGCTTCACATAGTGCCGCGTGTCCTGCTCGATCTTGTTCCAGGCGCCACCATTGTGCTGGGCGTTCTGCGGAACCATGTTCGCCAGACTGAAGCTCTGGGCCATGGCGGTGGGTGTCGGCATGTCTCCCGCAGGTGCCATGTGCCCACGGCTGTATCCGGAGTTCTTGTAGTCTTCCAGCTCCGCCCGCTCGCCACTCGGGAGTCGCGCATCTGCAAAGAACCGCTTCGCCCGTTTCTCGTCAGCATCCTCGATGAGCCTGCGGTTCAGGCGCTGGGCTACGAACACCGGTGTCTTGGTCGTCCCAGAGTGCAGCACCGCAAACGCTTCATAGCAGAGCTCGCGCAGCTGCGGCCGGGGCGTGATGGCGGGTGGTGTGCCATTCGCAAAGAACTGCGGACACTGCGCAAAAGAGGTGGGCTCGGGCGTGAGCAGCGCCGCACTGTCGAACTGCGGAGAACGTGCCCAGGAAAGATTCGGGAGAGCAGCGCCGGCAAGAGACAGGGCCAGGGCAGCCGCCAGGCGCACACGGCTTGGCCAAGAGAAGAAACGATTCACAGAAGAGGCATTCGAGTCGAATTTTACGGAGCCCGATTGGAGCACCGTTCACTTCACGATCACGGCCCGAATGCTCTGATCCCGCAGGGTTTTACAGCTGCTTGCAGAGATGGCGTCCACAAACAGAAAGGGCTCCCCAAAGGGAGCCCTTTCTGCCTGCCCGCCCCTGCGGTTCAGTTAACACTCCCCATGGCAGCGGCCCCCGCACCGCGCGAAGTGCCGCCACCATGGAAAGTCCCGCAACTGCTTCAAACCAATCTCAGCAGTTGGTCTGCCAAATTACATGGCGCTGAATTCACCCGAAGGGATCTGGCCGGTGCGCAGGGCTTCAGCAGCCTGGGCACGCACCGCAGCACGGTCAGCGGTGGACTTGTAAGTCACCACACGCGAACCAGCGGGTTCGATCGAACGGGTCTGGGCCACGGTAGCGGCTTCAGCAGCCACTTCAGCGCGGGTGCGGTTCGTGTCGAACTTCAGGGCAAATTGCGAGCCATCGGCTTCGTCAGCATGGGCGCCAAAGGCAGCGAAAGCAGCAACAGCGGCAACAGAGAGGAAACGAGCGGTCTTGTTCATGATGAAAATCCTTAAAAGCTAAAAAAGCGTCTCAAAAAAGCCGGGTCAAAAACCATTCCTGAACCGGGTTCGGTGAGTCGCCTTGCGGGTTCGGCTCATCGATGGGTTGAACTGTACGCCGATGGTGTCCGCGGAAAAACCACCCAGTCGCAAACTAACTGTTCCAGTATTGAAAACAATCTTTCGGAACCTTTCTACGCCGTACCTTCACGCCTTCGCTTCTAATTCCCCTGGCCCTCAGCACGCCTTCAAGGCCGCCAAAAACTCCCGCGCATTGAGCTGGCTCTTGTCCTCCATGCAGTTGTTGAACACCGCATGCGGGTGTCGCACCGACCGTGCAATCGAGCTGTACCGCTGGGCCAGGCCCTGCAACTCTGTGGAGGTGTACGCATAGTCAAACCGCTCGGCCGCTGACTTGGCAGGCATCCCGTATGCCACTGCATTGCGCCCATGCAGCCTGAGCAGTGCATGGTCGGGGTGGGTGGTCTCCCAGATCGCAGGAACACTGTGCGGGGAGCCTTGCGGCCCATCCACGATGGTGTGGACCAGGCCCAGGCTCCTGAGTAGGCCCAGGGTGTCTGCCGTCACCGCATCGTTCTCCCACCAGCTTGGATGCCGGAACTCGATGCTCAGGGTGTGACCCGGCAGATGCTCCACACAGTGCTCGATGTGGGCCATGGCGGCTGGGTGGCGCACCACCTTGGGTGAGAACTGGAAGTGCACCAAACCCAGCTTGCCGTTGACCTGCAAGGGCACCAGGCAGGCCACAAAGCGCTTCCACAGCTCCTCCCGAAACTCCGCTGGCATGTCCTTGTAGACCAGGCGCCGACCCGGCCCCAACGCCTCCTTGATGTCCTTGGGCAAAACATCTGTGCTGGTCCACTGTCCAGTGAACAGGCTGAAGGCCTTCACGTTGAACACAAACCCAGGTGGTGTGCGTTCTGCCCAGTGCTGGGCGGTGGTGACCGCAGGGATGGCGTAGTAGCTGGTATCCACCTCCACCAGGTTGAACTGCGAGGCGTAAAAGCGCAGCCGGGCTTCGGGCGTCTTGGCCGTGGGTGGATAGAACTTGCCGCAGTCGAGCAAGGTCTTGTCCGACCAGGAGGCAGTCCCGACCAAGGGATTGAAACCAGGACTGTGGGTGGCGAAAGAGTGCTCCATGGGGAGGCCTCCTTGGGTTCATCCTACATGCGCTTTTGTGGCAAAGGCTGTATATTTATCCAGTATTCAACCACAGGAGAAGCAGCGCCATGCAAGTCATCGAATCCACCTATGTCGTCACCCTGCGCGACTACCCCGAAGAGATCCCTGCCAAGGAGCGCATTGCGGCCGAAACCCGGTACGCCAAGGCACTGGAAAAGCAGCTTGGCGGCCCCGAACAGGTCGCTGCCGCCCTGGACACCATGCACAGCCTGGAAGAGTCGCCACCCGAAGTGGTGTCGCCTGGCGATCTCACCTTGCTCAAGGCCTGGGGCAAGGCCAGTGCGGCGGCCAAGCAGGCAGGGTTCCGGGATCTGGGAGAAGGGGATGGAGCGTACTTTGAAGTGCGGCTGGTGTGAGGGTGGTGATCCGCATGAGGACATGCCATGCCGATCAACGCGCCCTGGAACTACCCGACCTTGATGTGCACGCCACCGGGCGAAGCCGGCGGTGTGTTCCCGACCGAGACCGTGCTGCCGCTGGAGGCGGAGGCGTATGCGGTCACGCAGGAGGGTGAGGTCTGGCGGGTGATTGTGAAGCACTCGGGAGAAGTGCTGTATGCGGGGCCCGGCCCTGTGGAGCTGGTGGAGTCGCCTGCGCCGTTTTAAAGCAATTCGATTGCACCGCACCGGCTACCGGTTGTATGGTGCATCAGCCAGCAAGGAGTCGATATGTCGATAGACCGTGCCAACTATCCCGGGGTGCCGGAAGACTTTCCGGTGACTGCCGTACCGTCTGCGGTTGCGGGTGCCCAGCCCAAGATGAACCTGGTCGAGGAAGGTGGGAAGTTCTATGCCCCGGGCACGTCGCCTGGCGAGGTCATTGCGGCCTTCCAGATGTGTGACGATCTGGTCTCGCAGATGGTCGCGTACTGCCAGCGAAAACTCGCCACTTACGAAGGCAACCAGGAGGCGACAGTGAAGGCTGCGTTGAAGGGTCTGCTGGCCAAGCGATGGTGCACCGATGCGCAGTGCGTGTGGATCATGCGCAGGGTGGTGGATGAGCTGCAGTGGGCCGTGGGTGATGACGCTTGGGCAACCTGATGTCTCAATGGGTCTTGTCCAACCTGCTCGCTCGTCGGACAGCTCATTTCGACGTCATGGCGCTTGAGATGTGCCTTGCGGTTCTTGAAGTACCGGCCCGCCATAGTGCCGAGGTGTTCGACTTGTTCTCACGTCCGATGGCTAAGCTGAAGCAGGCTCTTGCATTGAACTTGCCCCTCACTTCCTGTTTATGCAGCAAGGTCAACGGCCGCAACGCGCCATAGGGCGCCATTGATGAAGTCCCCATGAAAACACCCCCGACAACATCAACCTCAACGACTCGCCACCGCACAAACAACGCCCCAAGCGCAGCTGAACATCCGTCGCCCTACGCGCCTGCTGCTCAGACCAAGGCCTTATTGGCTGGCAGCGTGGCTGCCCGGATGGCTCGCTTGGAAGCCAAGGACATGCTCAGCCCAGACATGGCTGCCGATCTGGTCGGTACCACCCCAATGACGATCAATGCGTGGATCGCCAAAGGACGGGCGATTGGGCTGACTCAACCCCGGCGTGGATTCAAGTTGCCAAGTTGGCAGTTTGAACCCGTTCTCTGGGATGCCGTGCCCAAGCTTTCAAAAGCCTTGGGAACCACTGAGGGCTGGGCGCTGCTCGCCTTCTTGGAGACGCCATCGGGCGCATTGGGCGGTCGAACACCGCGTCAGGCCATAGAGCAAGGTCATCTGGTCCGCGTTGTCGAAGTGGCGGGCGCTGAGGGCTATTGACTCTCTTCGTCCCATGAAAATCGCAGATCTTCAGCACATCCCGCAATTAGACCCTCTGGCCCCTCAGTTCCTTTTGCGTGTTCAACACTCCAGAGCCCGTGCGGGCACAGTGAAAATCGGAAAACAACGCGAAGCCATCTGAGCATCGATCAAAGCGGCAGCCGCCTGACCCACAGGTTCGCCGTGGGCCTGCGGTCAGTTGCGATTCTGGAAGGCGGTCACGAGCAGCCGCACACCAAAAAAGCCAACCAGCACACTGGCAATCTTGTTCAGTCGTTGTCGCTGGCGTGCGTAGGCGATCTGGATAGGCGTGGCCGCGAAGGCAAAGGCTAAAAAGAGGTGCCACACCAGAGCATTGATCAACACCAGGGCCACGGATGCTGCCAGCAACTCGGCGGACGGATTGGGCGGTAGTGCCGTGGCGAACACGCTGCCAAAGAACAGGGCCGACTTCGGATTGAGGATGTTCGTCAGGAACCCCATGCGAAAGGCAGCTACCGGGCTCACGCGATCAGCCGCACCCGTCGCATCAATCTGCTGGCTACGCCATAGGCGCACGGCCACATAGAACAGATACAGGCCACCCGCGCACTGCACTACGACTCGCAAAGTGGGCATGGCCAAAAAAATGGCTCCGACACCCATGACGGCCAACGCAGACCAGATCCCGGCCACCGTGGTGACGCCGACTGCAGCGAAGCATGCAGCTTTTCTTTGCCCACTCGCGGCCATGTTCACCACCACGAGGACGTTAGCACCTGGCGTAACGAGAACGATCCAGTGCAGCAATGTGATGGCAAGTAGTGTCGAGAGCATGAGGCGGCCTTTCTTGGCGAGCGAAAGATGCTACCTTGGGAAGACCACCCTGATACCTGCGAGGATGAAACCCGTCGCCCCATCGGTCGAATTGGGCGGCGACCTAAATGCAGGGCGGATTCAACCGGTCGACGGAGGACCACAGCCCGATGGCGGGATACCAAGCGATACGCGAAGCTGGTCAAGGCTGGTAAGGTACTCTTGAAGCAAGAGATCGGAGTTATGGCGGTCGCTTCGGAAGGCAGCCAAAGGGGGGCGGATAAAAACTTGTACTGGTTTTATGCCGCAAGTCCGCCCCTCTTTTTAAAATTCGGCACGAGTGATGGTGGAACCACTGTGGGCGTACAGCCTATGCACTTGGCAATCTGACCCATTTGAATCGGGCGGGCTGGGACACCTGTATTTGGATTTTCAAATCGGAAGCATTGGGCGGGTTTGGATGGCAACGTGCGTAGCCGCCGTGAAGGTCGACAGCTGCCTAGCGGGCAGGATGCGACCAACGACCTTCCGTTTTCGTCCTGAAGCCTCTTTACCCTGTTTGGAACAGGTTGCAAGGCCGAGTCGGCAGCAGATCAGCGCAACAGGGCCAGCACACTGCGGGGCAACTGGTTGGCCTGGGCCACCATGGCGATACTGGCCTGCTGCAGGATCTGTGAGCGCGAGAGGTTGGCTGTTTCTGCGGCAAAGTCTGCGTCCAGAATGCGCGATCGCGAGGCGGACAAATTCTCCGAAGCCACCTGCAGGTTGGTGATCGACGTCTCAAAGCGCGACTGCAGCGCACCCAGCTTGGCCCGCTCGCTGCTGATCAGCGACAGTGCTGCGTCCGTTGTCTTCAGGGCTTCGGTAGCGCTGGCGGTGGTGGAAACATCCAGGCCAGGAGACCTGGTCCAGCCGCGAAAACGCATCGACAAACGCATCGTTCGGCGCCGTGGTGGAGTTGTCGATGGCAAACGCCTTGCCAGAGTCCAGGGTGACATGGCCACTGGCCTGCAGGTATTCCGCATAGCCGTTTCCCCCAGTGACGGAGGCAAAAGGATTGAGGGCATTGCCATCCGCATCAATCTTGTACATCGCCACCACACCTGCCGCTGCATCGCCCGAAGTGGACAGCTGGATATCGTTGCCCGAGGCCTGGGTGAGGACCACCGTGATCCCATCGCCGTGCACTGCAGCGGTCACCCCAGTTTTGGAGGTCTGGTCGTTGAAAGCATCCACAGCGACGGCAAGCCCCTCGGGGGTCAAGTTCGACGTCAGCGTGAACGAGATGGTGCGGGGCGTTGTATTGTCCGAGCGCAATTGCAGCGAATACGTGCCAGGATCTAGAAAAATCACCCCGGCGTGTGTGCGGGCAGTCGCAGAGACGCCTGTGCTGCCCTGGGCCGCGTTGACGCGTGCCGCGATCTCCTTGGCGGTTTGGTTGGCGGCGCTGATGCCGTTGGCGCCCCAGGTGTCCACGGTATCGGTCAGTACATCGATGCCAGCAGCCTTGATCTGGTGGTTGCCATACCCGCCGGTGCGCAGATTCGCCGTGGTGGCCGCGATGGTCTGGTGCGCGTTGGCACCCACCTGAAATTGCCGGGTGCCAAAACTGCCATCGAGCAGCTTTTGCCCATTGAACTCGGCGCTGCGCGCAATGCGGTCCAGCTCACCCACCAACTGGCCGACTTCCTTCTGCAGCGCCTGGCGGTCGCTTGCACTGTTGGAGGCATTGGCCGACTGCACGGCCAGCTCCCGCACCCGCTGCAAGACGTCGCTCGACGACTTGAGCGCACCTTCTGCCGTCTGCAGCAGCGAGATTCCATCATTGGCATTGCGCACAGCCTGATCCATGCCGCGTACCTGGCTCGCAAACCGCTGCGAGATCGCCAGCCCGGCTGCATCATCCTTGGCGCTGTTGATGCGCAGGCCCGACGACAGGCGCTGGACGGAAGCGTTCAGGGATGCCTGGCCCATACCCAGATTGCGCTGGGCGGCCAAGGACGCGGTGTTGGTGTTGATCGTGGACGCCATCTCCATTCCCGCGCCAGCGTTGCGGCTGGCGGCGTGTGCCCTGGGGAGGGCGGGGGCCCCTGGGTTTCATTTCGACACGGTGGCGAAAAACTTTAAAGAGCTTCGGTGGTCGGTATCCACGCCTGTAATTTCCACGCAAACCTGATCCACAGGGGGTGCGGATAAAAACTTGGACTGATTTTATGCCGCAAGTCCAAGACTCACCCGGTATTCGATCGGGCTGAGGGCCCCCAGGGAGATTTTGATCCGCTTCTCGTTGTACCAGCGGATGTACGAGTCGACAACTTCAATGAACTGCTCGATGGTCGTGCCCTTCCAGTCCCGAGGATAGAACAGCTCATTCTTTAGCCGCCCGAAGAAGCCCTCGCAAGCAGCGTTGTCAGGAGAGCAGGCCTTGCTGGACGTCGAACCGAGTGAGATTCGCGTCGTTCATTCTCGAGAGCCAGCCAGGCCAGCGATAGTGACCTCCTCGATCGGAATGGACTACAGGCCGATCGGTGGTTTGTGCCACTGTCTCGATAGCTGCATCCAGCATTGTGTTGACCAGCTCAGCGTCCGGGCTCGTACCAATGGTCCAGCTCACCACCATGCCATCGAAGCAGTCGATGATCGGTGACAGGTAGACCTTGCCGGCGGGGATCTGGAATTCCGTGCTGTCGGTCAGCCATTTCTCGTTGGGCACTGCAGCCTGGAAGTCACGGCTGATGATGTTCTCCGGTGCCGGGCTGATCTCGCCAAGGTAAGACGTATACCGCCGCCGCGTGGGCTTTGCAACGACCAGGCTCTCTTGCTTCATCAAGCGCTAACACCGACCACCGCCGAGCCAAGAGCTTCGCGCCGCCTTCGCCTGCCAAGAAGCTTTGGACCACTTCCAGCTTGAACTCCGTTTTGTACTTCTTCATGTAACCCCTTGAAGTTTGTCCAACTTCTGGGGGTCAGTTCAAAACCGGGGCGATTCAGTGAGAGCCTGTTCAAGGTCTTTAGAACAACAACGCCAAGAATGCCGAGCGACGGAACTGCAGGCTGGCGTTGAGCAGCCTCTCACAGTTCTTCCGTAACGACCTGTTCTTCTCAAACCACGCAAAGATTGGAAATCTAGAGACAGACACAAATTTCATCCGGCTTCATACCAGATCTCCAATGGTTGGCTCCTTGCGTGCATCCGTTCAACCTACCTACGTTGTACTAGCGACGATCCCACCCACATTGAACACCGCCACCACCTCGGCCAGCCGCTGGGCCTGGTCGCGCATCGAGGCTGCGGCGGCGGTGGACTCTTCCACCAGTGCCGCGTTCTGCTGCGTCATCTGGTCGAGGTGCGTCACGGCCTGGTTGACCTGGGCAATCCCGTCGCGCTGCTCGGAGGAGGATGCCGTGATTTCGCCGATGAGGTCGCTCACGCGCTGCACGCTGGCCACGATCTCGCCCATGGTCTGGCCCGCCTGCGCGACCTGGGCAGAGCCCGACTCGACGTTTTCGACCGAGGCGCTGATCAGGTTCTTGATCTCCTTGGCGGCCTCGGCGCTGCGCCCGGCCAGGCTGCGCACCTCGCTGGCCACCACGGCAAAGCCCCGGCCCTGTTCGCCCGCCCGGGCGGCTTCCACGGCGGCGTTCAGCGCCAGGATGTTGGTCTGAAAGGCGATGCCATCGATCACGCCGATGATGTCGCTGATCTTGCGCGAGCTGTCGGTGATCTGCTGCATGCTGGTGACCACCTGGCCCACCACTTCGCCGCCGCGTGCCGCCGCCTGGGCCGCCGTGCCCGCGAGCTGGTTGGCCTGGCGTGCCGTGTCCGCCGATTGGCTCACCGTGGCCGTGAGTTCCTCCATGCTGGCGGCCGTTTCCTCCAGGTTCGAGGCGGTCTGCTCGGTGCGGGCCGACAGGTCGTGGTTGCCGTTGGCGATCTGGATCGAAGCCGACGAGACTGAATCCACACCCACCCGCACCGCGCTCACCACCGTTCGCAGCCGCGTGGCCATGCCAGACAGGGCCCGCGTGAGCACGCCCAGTTCGTCGTTGCGGTCGTCGTGGATGTCCTGCGTGAGGTCGCCGCCTGAAATGGCCTCGGCTAAGACCACCGCCCGATCCAGCGGACGAGTGATGGAGCGCACCAGCAGGGCCGCCAGCAACATGCCCAGCGCCACCACGGCTATGGCGACCGCCACCTCAATCACCAGCAGATTGTTCCGATGCTTACGCGCTGCCTCGACGGCGTCGTCCCTCTGGCGCTTCTGCACGGCCACAAATTTGTCTATCGCCTCCAACGATGCCATAGCTTTAGGGCGATATACACTTACAAGATAGGCCTGCTTAGCAGCTGGATCAGCTGCTTCAATGAGCGTCTTGAGCTTTTCAGATTCGGCCAAAATTTCTGCCCGAGTGGCGGCTACGTGCGCCAACGCGGCTTTGTCATCCGGCGAGATGGCCGTTTTTCCGATCTGCTCCAGCATAGGCGTAATACGCCCTACAACCGCCCCAAGACGCGGTCCAAGATCTTCCCTTAGCGCCGCATCCGTGGTGACAAAACTTGTCATAGACATCGTAATGGCCAGTTCCGCTAATCCTCGCCAACCCACCGCAGAAGTTATTGCTGCCTCATACTTAGCCACGGCCCGCTCCGTGGATACCGCCGCCTGTCGGCTGTACCATTGAATAGAGATAGATGCTACGAGCGTCAATGTCAGCAACCCAAGGATGACACTCCACATCTTGTGGGCCACACGCAAATTATTGAATCTCATATGCACACCTTGGAAAAGCGTCCATTTCAGAATGCGGGACTCAGCCTTGACCCTATCACTACCACTCGTAAAACTTTCAGGGTTGTGCTGCAATTACGGCGAGTGAGGAAGTAGCGCTTGCGATGATTCGGGAGCGATCCGCGTCATAAAGTTTTGCATAGGCAAATGCGACGCGTCTCCCCACTTTGTCTACCCCTGCTTCGGCAATGAAGTCGCCTTCCTTGCCCGATGCTTGCAAGTTCACATTCAAGTTGATAGTCGAGCAAGTGAATCCGGGCTTCAACTGCGAGAGCACAGCCATGGCCATGCCAAGGTCCAACATACTGGCGATTGCACCACCACCAACCACCCCGTTCCCCTGTGTCGTACTGTGCGGTGCGGTAAACCGAAGGACAAGTTCCCCATCCCGTGCTTCGACGAGCTGAGCAGACAGACTGACCAAGGCTGGGTTGATATCCAAGGGAAGGCTGCCACGCCCTGAAGTAACGACCTCTGAGATGTACGCACGGGTAGGGTTGTCGCTTGTTGTTTCCCCAGACATGTAATGCGATGCCATGGCTTAGGCGGCAAGAAGGGTGCGACGAGCATGATCTGGCGAGGCAACCTCATAGCCAAGATCCTCGATCATCCGCGCAGCCTTTACGACAAGTTCAGCGTTGTCGCGTGCGAGCTTGCCCGGTGACACATACAGATTGTCTTCCAGACCTACCCTGACGTGCCCACCAAGTATGGATGCCGTGGCCACCATCGGAAACTGGTCTGGACCGACCCCAAATGCACTCCAATTGGCGCCTGCGGGCAGCAAGCGCTGAATTTCAGCCACTACGGTCGGAGTCGCCGGTGCGCCCCAAGGGATGGATAGGCAGAGTTGAAAGTAGGCACTCGCTGGAATGACGCCAGTGGCTATCAAATGGCTCGCGAGGCGCGCATGGCCAAAATCGAAGACTTCCAACTCCATCGTGACCCCAGCCGCTGCAATCAGCGCAGCCATTTCACGCAGGTGGTTGATGGGATTTACAAAGACGGCATCGGCGAAATTCATCGTAGCGACGTCTAAGCTGCAGATGTCAGGTTTGAGCTTCACTACGTGCTCCACTCGCTCGCGCGGTGTCATCAACTCGGCATCTGCAATGGACTCCACCCGGAATGGCGGATCCGTCGGGACCTTCAGCATCGTACCGGGGCCTGTGGTCAGATTGATCAGCACATCGCAGTGCGAAGCGCGTATACGTTGCACGACTTCCTCGTAGTAGGCGTACTTTGTCGAGGATTTTCCAGTCGCAGGATCGCGTACGTGGATGTGAACGATGGACGCACCTGCGCCCGCTGCCTCGATGGCTTGGTCCGCAATCTCTTGTGGGGTGGCGGGTACCGCCGGATTCTTTGCTCGCGTGTCACCGGCCCCAGTCAGGGCGCAGGAGATGATGACAGGAAGGCGCTTGCTCATAGTGTGTCCGTAGATAAGTTGAAATGAGTCCCTTGTCGCATCTAAAAACGATACGATACGTATCGGCGAAAATATATGCGTGGAAGAGTCAGTCGTCAATATGGAAATCTTCGATTTCATGACTGGATTCTTAGGGTTTTCACTAGCAAAACGGAAGTTAAACGATACGTATAGTATCTAAATCAACATATCACGGAGCTAAAAGTGAAACTCGGAAGATTTGTGGTTCAGGGCCTCGATGGCCCGGTCAAGCGCATCTGCATGGTCCTGCCAGAGCAATCCCGCATCATCGACCTGCGTGCAGCGGAAGCCCTGCGCCAGCAGTCAAGGGGGGCCAGCCGTGAGGCGGCCTTGCGCTACGCCTCCGCTGTGTTCCCCGAAAGTATGTCGGCCGCAATCGCCCTGGGGCAAGAATTCCTGGAAACGGCTGCGCAAGCCGCGCACACGTATGGGGATGACGCCTCTATGCCGTTCGAAGGCCTATCTTGGGCCGCGGCATGTGACCCTTCCGTCGTGCGCGACGGTCTCACGTTCGTCAAGCACATCCGCCAGTTCCATGAACGCATGAAGCTGACACCTGCCCCTGCACTGCTGCAGGTGCCAGGCTACTTCAAGGGTTCTCCGTGGACGGTGATTGGGCACGAGGCTGAAGTGCCGTGGCCAGCACAAGCCGGACGGATGGACTACGAACTCGAAATTGGTTGGGTCATTGGCCGCGGCGCGCACAACATCACGCCCGAAACTGCCCGGTCGCACTTGTTCGGCGTCACGATCTTCAACGACTTCTCTGCCCGCGATCTGCAGGCCAACGAGTTTGCGATTGGCATGGGTCCGACCAAGAGCAAGGACTTTGCATACGGTATCGGGCCCTGGATCACCACGATTGACGAGTTTCCGCGTCTGGACAACATCCGCATGGCCGTGCGAGTGAACGGCGACACCTGGGGTGAAGGCGACACTTCGGAGATGCTCTGGAGCGTTGACGAACTGGTTGCCTATGTATCTCTGGGCGACCACGTGCAGCCAGGGGACGTGATCGGCTCTGGCACCATGGGCAACGGGTCGGCACTGGAATTGGGGCGCAGCCTCGAACCAGGAGATGTGGTCGAGTTAGAAGTCGAGGGCGTTGGAGTTCTGCGCAATCGCATGGGACAGCGTCAAGAGGGCACTTGGTGGCCTACGCAACGCGCACCCTTCATGTGAGCTACATGAAATGAAGTTCTCCCTCGGAACTTTTTCGCAGCCCGGTGGGAGCCGCTTTGCAGGCATCTGCTTCGACGAACAGGTCCTTGCTCTTGCCGCTGTGCACGCTGAGGCGGTGCGCGGCGGCGCCCGATGGGCGAGCGACGCCTCCGTTCTTGACCTACTGCAGGACTGGGATGTCAACCTGGCAACGATGCGCATACTTGTGGAGCAGCTGCCCTCGCAACACCCATTGGCTGTGGCGATGTCTACTCTGAACGTTCACGCTCCCGTAGACCTGCCGCGACAGGTGTTGTGCACGGGAGCCAACTACCGCAAGCATGTCGTGGACCTCACCATGGATATGGGCGTCGGACCAGATGGTCTCGAGGGTGATGCATTGCGCAAGTGGGCCGAGGGAATGATGGACGAAAGATTGATCAATGGGGAGCCTTACGTATTCCCCAAATTGCCCTCGGCTATTACCGGCGCGTTCGAGCCGGTGTTCCTGCCGGTCACCACTCATAAGCCGGATTGGGAACTGGAGTTGGCGGTCATCATCGGCCGGCCTGCACGCAATGTTCGGCGTGAAGAGGCGCTCGACTATGTTGCTGGCTACTCAATCGTGAATGATGTCTCGGCGCGCGACCTCATCGCACGCACCGACTACAAGATGCTGGGTACAGACTGGCTGCGGTCCAAATCCTCCCCCAGTTTCATGCCCTTCGGGCCAACGCTCGTGCCTGCCTGTTTTGTACCGGATCCTCAGAAGCTGCGTATCACGCTCAAGCTGAATGGACAAACGATGCAGGATGAATCCACCGCCGACATGCTGTTCGATGTGGCGCGCCAGATCGAGTACATCAGCGCGCATGTGCAGCTATGGCCCGGAGATCTCATCGCCACAGGTTCACCGGCGGGCAATGGCACCCACTACAACCGCTTCCTGCGGGGTGGTGATGTGATGGATTCGGAAATTGAAGGTTTGGGCAGGCAGCGCAGCGTTTGCGTAAAAGAAGGCCGGTTCAATTGATTCCCGCCGTTTGGGGCGGGTGAGGAGACAAAAAATGGCAAAGACAAAAAGAGTTCTCGTAGTGGGTAGCGGCATCGGTGGCGCAACGGCAGCCTACACATTGCGGCGTGCGGGGCTTGAGGTGCATTGCATTGACACCAAGCTTTCGACGCCCGCCACTGGGGCAGGCATCTGCCTGTTGCACAACACCATGCGGGCTCTCGCTATGGTCGGTCTCGCCGAGCAATGCCAGGAAAGCGGCCTCGCATTTCAGGTTTTCAAGCAGCACGACGCCAAGGGGCAACTGCTGGTATCCAACCCGGCACCTCCTGGATGTGGCATGCGCCGTCCGGAACTTGCGCGCATTCTCGAAGGTGCCGCAGAGTCCGCAGGCGCTGTGCTGGAAAAGGGTCTGACTGTCAGCGACCTCGTCGATCGCGGGCAAGAGGTAGAAGTGACACTGTCGGATGGTCGTCAAATGACGTACGACTTGGTCGTTGCCGCAGACGGCGCCTATTCCAAGTTGCGTGACAGAGTGTTCGGTCCCGAGCACAAGACCCGATTTGCAGGCCAGAGCGCGTGGCGATTCAACGCCCCGCGCCCTCCCGAAGTGGATGGATTCTGTCTGTACCGGTCCGCAGATGGAAGGCGCACGGTCGGTGCAATCCCAACTTCCAAGGAAACCTGTTACCTGTTCTTCCTGGAGAGCAGTAAGGAACATTTGCACATGCCAAACGATCAGCTCCATGTGCTTTTGCGCGAGCGGCTGGAGGGCTTCAGTGCGCCCGTGATCCAGGATTCGCTCGCACAGGTTTCAGGGCCGGACCAGGTTGTGTTCCGGCCCTTTGATATCACACTGGTCCCGCCGCCATGGCACCGAGGGCGCGTGGTTTTGCTGGGTGACGCCGCGCATTCCCCAACGCCTCAGATGACATCGGGTGGCGGCATGGCTATCGAAGATGCGGTGGTTCTTGCTGAATCCATCGCCACCAGCGCAGGTATCCCGGACGCGCTGGCGGCTTATTCGACGCGACGCTTCGAGCGTGTCAAGACAGTTTACGACGCGTCGCTGCAGCTTTGTAAGTATGAGCAGGATCCTGTGCCCCAGCCGCAGCAGGCGGCGGCGCTGCTACTGCAGACCTACCAGTACCTGGGTCAACCGATGTGATTGGGCTGGCCTTACCAACAACCTCAACAGAAAAGGACGCGGAGTGAATACTGAAGCCACTATTGAAAGCCAGCGAGAAAAGGCACCTGCACGCCTGCGACAGGTGCGCCGGATCATCACGGGTGAGAATGCACACGGAAAATCCGTCTTCGTGTCGGATGGACCGGCGCCGAACCACACAAGCGATCCAAGCCTTCCGTTGGCACATGTACTGTGGGCGACCGGAGAGGCCGCGGCCCCCGGAAACGAACCAGCGCCAGCCGGCCATGCGTTCGCGTTCCATTCGAAGGGAGGATCGCTGCTGCGCGTGGTCGACTTCCCGCCGGACGAAAACTATGACACTTCCGGGTTGACACGCTTTCTCGACGAACATGGCGTGCGTGATACAGGTAGTGCCCGGCATTTTTGGTTTCACAAGACGCAATCGCTAGACTACGCCATCGTGCTGGAGGGCGAGATCTATGCACTGATGGACGAGGGCGAGACACTGATGCGGCCGGGTGACATTCTGGTCCAGCGAGCCACCAATCACAGTTGGTCGAACCGCTCCGGGAAGTCTTGCCGAATGGCCTTTGTGTTGCTGGATGTGGAGCCTGGCGCGAAGATCTGAATGACCTCCATAGGGCTGCCAATGCGTTTTTGCGGCATTGGCAGTCCGCCCGTACCGGGACATGCATGTGGGTGTCTGCCATGTCCCGGATAATGAAGTTTTCGCCATTCAATTTGGAACTCCTTGCCTACCAGAACTCCTTCCCCCAGCGCACCGGCCAAAGCTGCTGACCGTTCCACCGTTCGATCCGAAGCGGCCGGCGCGAGCACGCCGCGCCCGCGCTCTCCTGGACGGGTGCGCAGCGACGCCTCTCGGGTGGCGATCCTGGACGCGACGCTGAAGCTGTTGGATACGACCTCGCTGCAGCAGATTTCTATCGAATCCATTGCCCGCGAGGCCGGTGTCGGCAAGGCGACTATCTACCGTTGGTGGAATTCCAAAGCAGCGGTGGTCATCGATGCATTCCTTCACACCCATTTAAGCCACACGCCGATGACGAAGGGTGGCAGCCCCCGCGAGGCCTTAAACCGCCATATCCATTTGCTGGTCGGAGAGTACAGCGGCTGGTCGGGGCGAATCGTCGCCCAGATCATGGCGGAGGGACAGGGAGATCCAGATGTATTACGTGAGTTTCGTGAGCGCTTCTGGTACGGACGGCGCGCGGTTGTGCGCGAAGTGGTCGAAGATGCGCGGCGCCGCGGCGAATTCCGCAGTGACATGGACACGGAGTTGCAGATGGATATTCTCTACGCGCCCATCTATTTTCGTCTGCTGATGGGGCATCTTCCCCTGGACACGAAGTTTGCGGACACGCATTGCACGGCCATTCTGCAAATGCTGGCACCGCCCGAAGCAGAAGCCGTTGCGGCACCAGCGCGGCGGCGCAAAGCTAGCTGAGTCCAGTCCAGGACGTCAGGTCTGGGGCAGAACAGAAAAGTTGACTAGCTCCTCATATGTGGTGTCCGCTCCAGGCAACTCGACCTCCCTGCGGTGCCTGATTAGTAGCTCCACGCCAGCGCGGTCGGGGCACAGCGATCTCGGAATCACCTTCAGCATGACGTCCACAACCGGTACAGGGAAACCTGCTAGCACCAGAGCTTGCCGCGCTGCGTCGGGACTACTGACCATCCGCTTGCGGGCCCTGTTCAATACTTCCAGCCAAGTGGACAGCGCAGGATGCAGCCGCGGCAGCGCCTCAGCACTCACGACCAATCCCTGACCCGGAAACGTGGGATAGCGCTCTTGCACGCTAGCGATGTAGCTGAGACCCGACTGCAAGGCAATTGAGTCGAAAGGGGGGCCAAGCAGGGTCGCATCCCCGCGGCCTGCCACCAGCGCATCAAACCGTTCCTTGACGCCGCCGACCGGCTCCAGCGCATAGGAGTCCGGCCCCAAACCTCTCTCGGCCAGCATGGCCCTCAAGGCCACGATGAAGCCGTTGCGAGGCGCATCCACAAGGATGGTGGCACCTCTAAGGCCTTCGGGCCAAGTGCAGCCCGTGCGCCCTACCAGCGTCAACGGTGTCGTGCTTTCGAGCTGCGCAACGAGGCGCAGGTCTTGCGGCCCCGCGCGCTGATTCCAGTCCATTACGTTGTCCATTGCCGTAACAACGGCGTCTACCCGTCCACTAGCAAGGGCCTCGAATTGTGCATCGGATGAGAAGTTGCGCTCGGCGTTAAGCGCAACGTCCGCCGTTAGCTTCCAAGCATCGGCAACGATGGCCAAGGGGGATGGGACGAACCAGAGCAGTCGAAGTGTGTGCATCGATACTAACGCTTGGGATCATTTCAGGGGAACAGTCGGGCGCAGGGTAAGCGAAGGCCTGGGGCGCTAGCTGAGTTCAGCCCCGCGCATGAGGGCCTACCTGCGTGTCAGGCAGGTAGGCGTGGACAATGCCTTCGTGATCGATCTCCAAATCGACGGGGGCGAGAAACTGGTCCAGGCACGGCCCCAGTGTGCAGCGGCCAGATGTAATGTCGAACTCCGCACCATGCCCGCTGCAGACGATGCGGGTGGCATCGGGATTCAGATATGCATCGCGGCGCCACGCCATCGGACTGCCGGGCCAATGAGGGCAATCATTCAGGTACCCGTGCAACACACCCTGGTGTTTCACCAGAAACATCCGGTCACGGCCAGGGCTCACGATCCCGAACCCTCGAGCCGACCCTTCCGGCAGTTCTTCGACGTGGCACAGGCGCAATTGAGGCATTGCCTTACGCGGCCCCTGTTGGTGGGCCGCCCGGGGCCCACTTCTCCCGCCAGTCGAACAGGAAGATCTGTGACAGGTCGGTTGCGGCCATTGCTTCGCGCGGCACCCAGTTGTCGTCGTGAAGATCCATGTCCGCGTCGTATTCGATATGGCAGCCGAACGGAGTGTTGAAGTACCAAAACCAGTTGGATCCAAACCGATGTCGGCCTGGTCCCCAATAGGACTGGTATCCCTTTTTCGCGAACTCCCATCCCGCCGTCATCACCTCGCCCGGCCCCCCCATATGGAAAGTGAAGTGCTCGCAACCCTGCATGTGGGCAGGCGTCTTGATGAAGAACAGGGTGTGATGGTCGATGGTGCCGGCAGGCCGCAGAAAGGGCCCCATGCCGATGAAGCGGTCGCTGACACGGAAACCGAGGCGTTGCGTGTAGAACGCCTCGGCCCGTTCGATGTCCGGGACGAAGTACACCACATGGGACAATGTCCGCGGCCGCGGCTGCAATCCGGGCCCCGACGCAGGCGAGGTGGGTGTGTTGACGGGGCGATTGGGATCGCCAGGGGCGTTGACCCGCTCCGCCGGGAGAGCGACCGGCCGCCGCTGTGTGACCTTGAAGCCGAGAACGAACCCGACATCATCGACGCATTCCAACGAGCCATCGGGCAGTCGCTTTACTTCTCGGTCGCGCCCAAGCTCATCTGCGATGGCCTCTAGGGTATTCGAGTCGGCGACACCGTAGACTGTCTTTCGCAGCATATTTGCCGTGTCCAGTGTCCTGCTCGGCAGCGAGGGGGCGTCGGCAGCCAAGACGATGACGGCCGTGCCGTCCAGGGCTTCGAAGCGCCCCTGCCCTTGTGGGAGAAGGCCATAGTCAGCGAGAAACCGCTCGCCAGCAGCAACGTCCGTAACGCCAAATACAAGTTCTTCGGGTCCGATGATGTTCATGAAATCGACTCTCTTTGCAATGTGATCCGATGTCTGTGGTGACACTCAAGCCGCAGCGTCTGCCGTGCTTCCGCTGTGGTCCGTCCCTCGCGCTGCCTGCAAGAAGCAAAGCACTCCAATCGTCGCCACGGCCGCAACGGTCCAGCCGATGTTTGTGTAGCCAAAATTGTGGGCAACAACCCCCCCCAGCATCGGACCAATGGCAGAGCCAGTCATCGTGATGACAGGAGTTGCCGCGACTGCTCGGGTAGAGGAGTCATGGTGGGCCAGAAAGGCAAACACGAAAGTGTGGGTAAAGATCATCACTGCGGGGAAGACCGCCGACGCGAAGGCGTATGTCTCGAACTGAGACGACTGGGTGAGCATCAATCCCAGGATGCCCTGCAATGCAGGCCCGGCGATCATCACCGCGCGAGCAGATATCTTTCGCTCAAAAATAGCCGCAAGCGGACCCGGGAACAAGTTCACGATGCCTACGGCGAGCAGCACGCTCAGGACGAGATGCTTGCTGAAACCGTGCGCGTCGCCAACTCGCTCCATGTAGCTGAGCATCATGGAATGGCTCAGAGTCATGAGACTCGTACCGACCATTGCGAACCATACACCGCGTGAGAGCGGAGTATGTGCGCCCGGCCGGTTGTTCAGAACGGGGACGCTTTCCTTGACGGGAAAGCCGATAAGTGCAAACAGCGCAGCCACCAGCATGATTGAGCCAAGCACCACGAACAGCACGGAGCCTCCCTTCGCACTCACGAGTTGCGGTACTCCCCCAAGAAAACCGAACGACAACACGCTCAGTGCGGTGAAAGCAATGGCGATCAGCCGATGAGGATTCGCGCTGGCTCCCACTGTCGAGTGAGTAATCGACAGACCGCAACCGACCGCAAGCCCACCGAGGGCGTGTAGCACTGCCATCGTTCCATAGTCTTTGGTAGTAGACAGCGCGAAGAAAGCAATGGCGGCGACGCCAAAGGAAGCCGGCACGAATGCCGTTCCTTCAACGAGGTGGACTCGGGGCGAAATAAACAGGCTGCTGAGAACGACTGCCGCCAGAAAGAGCGTGGCAAGCATGCCGGCGCGTTGCGGATCAAGCCCATACTGACCGATCAGCACGATACCTACCCATACCGGTAGCGCCACGATATCGATCATGCCGGCGCAGTGGCACAACACAAGAGAGGTTCGGCCTTTGAGGCCATCAATAGGTCTGTTCATGGTGTCTCCTTCAGGTTTAAATACGATACGATCAGTCTCGTTGATGATGTATGGTAAATGCCTCAATGGGACCTGGTATAGGGTCAAACCCGACCATGAACAGTGAAGAGACCATTCATCAGACGCAGTGAAGCTGGGAGTGATGGGGTGGGTTTTCCCTTGGTTGACGGGCTTTCAGATATGGATACTATACGTCCCGTATCGAAATATACTCGCTGAGACAGAGTGCTTATGGCGCGATGCCAGGTACATGCAGAGGCGAGGAACCCATACCCAAGGAGTCCGTCATTCGCCACCTTCTCAAAAACCGTGATCTTTTGCGCGAAGCCGCGTTGATCGACGGGCAATGGATCACCGAAACACCGCACGGCTACTCGGAGCTGCGCAACCCCGCTTCCGGCGAAGTGCTGGCAAAGTTGCCGCGCTGCAAGGAAGAAGAAACCACGCGCGCTATCGTGGCGGCCGACAAGGCTTTTCGCGCCTGGCGCAAAACCACGGCCAAGCACCGCTCACAAGTGGTGAACCGCTGGTGGCAGCTCATCGTCGAGAACAAGGAAGATCTCGCGACGCTGATCACGCTGGAAGAGGGCAAGCCGCTGTCCGAAGCACGCGGGGAGATCGACTACGCCGCTGGCTTCGTGCAGTGGTTTGCCGAAGAGGCCAAGCGCGTGCGCGGCGACGTGATCCCTGCGCCGAAGGAGACCCAGCGCATCGTCACGCTCAAGCAGCCCATCGGCGTATGCGCGGCCATCACACCATGGAACTTCCCAGCGGCCATGATTACGCGAAAAGCAGCACCTGCACTGGCTGCAGGATGCACGATGGTGGTGAAGCCTGCCAGCCAGACGCCTTTGACCGCGCTGGCGCTCGGTGAACTCGCCTTGCGCGCGGGAGTGCCTCCTGGCGTATTCAACGTCATCACCGGTGGCGACACTCGCATTATTGGTGGCGTGCTGACCTCTCACCCTCTGGTGCGCAAGGTCACCTTCACGGGCTCAACCGAAGTCGGTCGCGTGCTTTTGCAGCAGTCGGCCTCCACCATCAAGAAATGTTCGATGGAACTGGGGGGCAATGCACCTTGCATTGTGTTCGACGACGCCGATATCGACACTGCAGTGGAAGGCATCCTGGTCGCCAAGTTCCGCAATACCGGCCAATCGTGCATTGCGGCCAACCGCGTCATGGTGCAGG
Source organism: Acidovorax sp. A79 (assembly GCF_041154505.1). Taxonomy (GTDB): domain Bacteria; phylum Pseudomonadota; class Gammaproteobacteria; order Burkholderiales; family Burkholderiaceae_C; genus Acidovorax. Next base: position 4,168,551 of record NZ_AP028672.1, on the reverse strand, counting down.
AAGGCATCTACGATGCGCTGGCCGCGCGGCTGACCGGGCGCGTGCATCAGCTCAAGGTCGGCAATGGCCTGGAAGCCGATGTACAGATTGGCCCGATGATCGATGCAGGCGCCGTGGGCAAGGTCGAGGAACACATCAAGAACGCCGTTTCCGGCGGTGCGCGCCTGCTGACTGGAGGCAAGCGCCATGCACTGGGCGGATGCTTCTATGAACCCACCGTGCTGGCGGATGTGACGCCGGACATGGCGGTGGCGGTGGAAGAGACCTTCGGCCCGGTTATGCCGCTTGTGCGCTTCAAGACCGATGATGAGGCCATAGCGATGGCAAATGACACCGAGTTCGGCCTGGCCTCCTACCTGTTCAGCAAGGACGCGGCGCGCATCTGGCGCACAGCCGAGGCCATCGAATCGGGCATGGTTGGGATCAACACGGGTCTGATTTCCAACGAACTCGCTCCCTTCGGCGGCGTCAAGCAGAGCGGCCTGGGTCGCGAAGGTTCGCACTACGGAATTGAGGAATTCCTGGAGCTAAAGTACCTGTGCTGGGATGGCCTCGAACCCGCATTTGGCTGAGATCAGCCAGCATTTTTAAGACATCAATCCATGAGCATCCTCTCAGAAAGTCCCGTCTTCGTATCGGGAGAAGTCGCCCGCAAAGTGTTTACTTGGAGCGAGGCCATCGAATCCCTGCGCGCCACCTATAGCTTGCCAGAGCAGGCGGGGGCCACACCGCCCCGCACCGTTGCGACGGTGGGCAAGGCCTGGCTGCGCACGCTTCCGGCGCTTCCACCGGGCGGACAGTACTTCGGAGCCAAATTGATGGGTACCGGGGTGCAGGGGGTTTCCTCAGGCATCGACTACGTGATTGTGCTGTTTGATCGGGAGACGAGCCGGATAGCGGCGTTTCTCGATGCGAACTCCATCACCGCCTTCCGGACGGCAGCGACGTCTGCGCTGGCGCTGGATGTGCTCGCACCGAAAACCCCGGCGCGCCTGGCTGTGCTTGGCAGCGGCCTGGAGGCATCCCACCACGCCAGGGCATTCGCTGCGATCCGCACTTTGACGGACGTGGTGGTTTACAGCCCTACCCCAGAACGCCGGGCGGCTTTTGCAGAAGGGATCACCCGCGACCTGGGCGTGTCGGCACGCCCAGCCAGTAGCGCTCAGGAAGCCGTTGATGGCGCCGACATCGTGCTCTCGGCTGCCCGGTCCCAGGGGGAAAAGCCGATCCTCTTCGGCGACTGGCTCAAGCCGGGCGCTACGGTGGTTTCCATTGGATCCACCATTCCGCAGCAACGCGAGATCGACGCCAGCGTCGTTGAGCGCAGCGACCTGATCATTTGCGACAGTCTCGAAGAGGTGTTAACCGAGACCGGCGACATGATGGCTGCCCAGGCCGCCGGCATGTCGTTTCACGACAAGTCCTTCAGCCTCAACGACCTGGTGAGAGGAGCCTGTGACGAGCGCGTGCGCACAGCCGATATCCGCATGTTCAAGTCGGTCGGCGGCGGGCTCCAGGACATCGTTGTGGCCGAACTGCTCGTGCGCAAGGCCCTGGAGGCCGGCCTGGCGACGCCACTTCCCATCCAGTTCGAATCCAAGCGCTGACGCGCCACCACCAACCTAACCGAGGAGTACCAGATGGCTCAATACACACGCATGCAAGCCCGCGAATGGGCGCGCGAGCACATGAATGGGGTCGCCAACGTGACGATTCCCACCATGACGTCCGACTTCCAACGGATCAACACCAAGGCGGTGAAACACGACGTTGAAACCGCCATCGGCCATGGCTTCGTCGGCACGCTGGCCTGCTCCGAGCACGCGATCACTCTGGCTCAGTACGCCGAGTTCACGCGGGCGATGGTGGAGCAGGCGGCCGGCCGCATCATGGTGATTCACCATGCTGTGTTCAACTCGCTCGAAGAGAACATCCAGGCCGTCAAGCTGGCCGAGGAAGCCGGTGCGGACCTTGTCCTGCTGGGCTACCCGCCCTTCTTCCATCCACAGTCGCTGGAGGACATCTACACTTACACAAAGGCGTTCTGCGACGCCACCAACCTGGGCGTGATACTGTTCCCCGTGCCGGCCTGGGGCTTCAGCAGCCTGCACCCAGCGGACATCCCGTTGCCGCTGTTGCGCCGGCTTGTAGACGATTGCCCGAACGTGGTGTCGATCAAGGCCGAAGGCGGCATGCCGTACATCATGTCGGCGATTGAAGTGCATCGTGAATTCCATAAGGAAGTGGTAATTTCCTGCCCTCTGGAGTACGAGTACGTGCCGCTGGCGCAGGTGATCCCCATCCCCTTCTGTGGCACCAACTACTCGTCCTACTACGGCCCCTGGCTGCCCAGCGTGCATAAGTTGATCCAGGCCGGAAAATACGACGAGGCCACCCAAGCCTGGTACAAAGTCGACCCCGCTCGCAAGGCCTTCAGCGGCGTGCCCATGGCCATGAGCGGCCTCATAAACCGCACCATCTGGAAGTACCAAGCCTGGCTTCAGGGCTACAACGGAGGTCCGATCCCGCACCCGACGCCGCGCCTGCATGCGCGCGACATGATCTCGCTGCGACGTGGCCTGGTGGCCGCCGGCCTGACGCCCACATCGGATCCCGACGAGGCCTTCTTCATCGGACGCAACCCACAATGAGCGCGTCGCGTCGGCAACTGCTCGCCATGGGCACGATGGGCGCGTTGTCGCCTCTGGCACTGGCTCAGGGACGGGACGCCTACCCAGTGAGACCACTTCGCCTGGTCGTTCCAGTGCCGCCGGGCGGTCCGGCCGACTTGGTTGCGCGGGCGATTGCGGAGCGCATGCGCGAGGAGCTCGGGCAGCCGATCATCGTGGACAACCGTCCAGGGGCAGCAGGGACACTGGGTACTGCCCATGTCGTGCAGGCGCCTCCGGATGGCTACACCTTGCTGCTATCCCTGCCGTCTGCGCAAATCACGGCGCCGCTGCTACTAGAGAAGCCTCCCTATGATGGCGCGAAAGATTTCACGGCCATCGGGCAGTTCATCCGCACGACAGCCGTTCTGTTGGTAAACAAGTCGGTACCTGTTCGCGACTTCCAGGGCTTGGTCCGCTATGCCAAGGCGCGGCCAGGGCAATTGAACTATGGCTCTACGGGGATTGGGAGCAACCCGCATCTTGTGATGGAAAAGGTCAAGCTCAGCACCGGTATGCACCTCGTCCACATCCCATACAAGGGCGGAGCTGCAATGTTGCAGGCTGCCGTGAACAACGAGGTGCAGATGTTGTTCGGCGAGGTCGCCACAGCGATGCAATGGATTCAGACTGGCCGGCTCGTGCCGCTGGGGGTCGTCTCCAGCAAGAGATCCCCCTTGCTGCCGGATGTGCCGTCACTGGTCGAGGACAAGGTGCTTGATGCACCAGCCGACTTCTGGATGGGTTTGGCGGGACCTCCGCGCATGCCCGCTGCTCTGGCTCAACAACTGAACCGTGCCCTATCAAAAGCGGTCGAGCATCCCGAAATGCAACAATTTTTCGCGAAGACTGCGGCCGAGCCTGTGACCGGCAGTCCCGAGTCATTTGAGTCGCTGTGGCAATCAGAACAGCGCCGCTGGGGGGCAGTCATCCGTGCTCGCCAGATTCGGGCTGAGTAGGGCGGAGAGCTCTCCAGAAAAGGGGCCACAGAGCTGACTGAAGCGATGCATGCGGCTATGAGCCAGTCTCGTTCGCCGTAAAGAGCTCCACAAAAAGGCGCCGCATCCATTGATGGGCCGGATCGAGGTTGAAGCGCCGGCTCCAGTGTAGTGATACGGTGAACGTGCTGCGCGGCAATGTGTTGGACAGTAGAGCGTAGCGCTCGGTGTCGATGAACCTCAGCGCGATGGCATGCGGCATCACCACAGCAAGGTCGGTACGCTCAATGATGGCGGGCAGTGCTAGAAAATGTTCGGAGGTCACTACCAATCTGCCGTCCAGCCCGAGCTCTTGCAGGATGCGGAAGGTCTCGGAATGCGAGCGCACTGCAACGAACTCCAGCCGGCGCAGGTCCTGCACCGTTGCGCGCTTATTCGTCCTGGCGAGTAGAGGATGCCCGGAGCGCACCAAAACTGCATAGCGATCATGCAGCAACTCTATCCGCTCCGTTCCTGCTACCGAAGGCAGAAAACCCAACGCAAAGTGTATGGCTCCGGTCTCCAGTGCATCGGCTATCTGTGCATGCGGCAGCGGCGCTGTCTGGACACGTACACCTGGTGCTTCGCGGTGCAGCGCCGCGATCAATTCTGGCAGCAGCCGCGCCTCCCCGATATCGCTCATGTGCAGCCGCAGCGTCATGGTTGATCGTGATGGATTGAACGCATCGTCCTCTCTGAGGACGTCCTGGATCGCCGCAATCGCTGGCTGAACCACGCTGGCCAATCGCTCGGCGCGCAGGGTGGGTCGCATGCTTCCTCCTGCCCGCACGAACAGCGCATCACCCAGCGCGAGGCGAAGCCGCGTCAAGCCTTGGCTGACGGAGGGCTGCGAGAGACCTAAGGCATCTGCGGCGCGGCTGACGCTGCCCAACCGGTAGACCGCTTCGAAGAGCCGAAGCAGATTCATATCTAGTTCATCAGTATTCATCTGGATAATTTTGCGATGTATTATTTATTGCATTGACGCATATTATTGTCCTTGCGAGACTCCTTTCTTTCAAGTGGAGAGAGCGATGGATCAACGTGTTGTGCCTGCTGCGCCGTCCCCGCATGCAGTGGCGGAGTTGGTGACGGTTCGAGAGGCAGTGTTCAGGTTGCTGCGGTCGTTTGGCATGACCTCCATCTTCGGGAACCCTGGTTCGACCGAACTTCCCATGTTCATGGACTTCCCGGAAGACTTCCAGTATGTCCTGGCCCTGCAGGAATGCGTCGTACTGGGCATGGCCGATGGCTATGCCCAGGCCACGCGCAACGCTGCCTTCGTGAATCTGCACTCGGCGGCAGGCGTTGGCCACGCGATGGGAAACATCTTCACCGCGTTCCGCAATCGCACACCGCTGGTGATCACGGCAGGCCAGCAGGCGCGTTCGATCCTGCCCTTCGATCCCTTTCTTGGGTCTGCGCAGGCTCCCGAGCTTCCGAAGCCGTATGTGAAGTGGAGTGTCGAGCCCGCGCGCGCCGAGGACGTACCCCTGGCAATTGCGCGTGCCTACTACATCGCCATGACGCCGCCGTGCGGTCCGGTGCTGGTGTCGGTGCCCTCGGACGACTGGGGCGTGAAAACCCTGCCGGTCGAAGCACGGGAGGTCAGCCGCTACCTGCGACCCGAGCCCGGCTTGTTGGGGAAAATCGGCGATGCCCTGGACGCGGCCCGCGCACCCGCCATCGTGGTCGGCGCGTCGGTGGATCGGGACGGGGCGTGGAGCGCGGCGATCGAGTTGGCTGAGCGTCACAACGCGCTCGTCTATGTCGCACCCATGTCCGGGCGCTGCAGCTTTCCTGAAGACCATCCCCTGTGGGCTGGCTTCCTGCCGGCGATGCGTGAGCGGATCGTTGATCGACTCTCCGGGCATGACCTGGTGTTCGCACTTGGAGCGCCGGCGTTCACCTACCACGTGGAGGGCAAGGGCGCACACCTGCCGGAAGGGGCACAACTGGTGCAGTTGACCGAAGACCCCCAGCTTGCGGCCTGGACACCGGTGGGGACTTCGGTGGTCGGTAGCATCCGACTCGGGTTACTGGATCTCTTGGACCGCGCTGCGCCACCGCGCAGGCCAACCCCGATGCCTTCTGCGCGGCCTGCGCGCGTGCCAGAGCCTTTGCGGGCTGAGCGACTGCCGGTGGCCTGGGTGCTGCAGACACTCACGGATGTCCGTCCGCGCGACAGCATCATTGTCGAAGAGGCGCCCAGCGCACGGCCTGTCATGCATGCCCACCTGCCGATTTTCGAATCGGAGACTTTCTACACCATGTGCAGCGGCGGCCTGGGCTGGGGCCTGCCGGCGGCGGCCGGCGTTGCCATGGGCAAACCCGGAACGCGCGTCATCGCGCTGGTGGGCGATGGTTCCGCGATGTATGCGATCCAGGCGCTGTGGAGTGCCGCACAGCTTTCCTTGCCGATGACGATCGTGATCCTTAAAAACCGCCGCTATGCGGCGCTGCACGAGTTTGCGCGGATCTTCGGCTACCGGCCCGATGAGCCCGTGCCGGGCACCGACCTGCCCGACCTCGACTTCGTTGGATTGGCGGCGGCACAAGGGGTACGCGGGCTTCGTGTCGAACGCGCTGACGAGCTTCGTCCCGCGCTCGAACAGGCCTTGCGGTCCGCTCAACCGATGTTGGTCGAAGTCGAAGTGGCCTGACAAAACTCCCATTCCAACCACCCAGGAGACAACTCATGAGCAAGATATCGATGCTGATCAATGGCGAGGCCCGGCAGGCAAGCAGCGGGGCTACTTTTGAGCGCCGCAATCCGCTCGACGGCACCGTGGCGACCACCGCAGCAGCGGCGACGGTGGCAGATGCGACCGCGGCGGTGGATGCAGCTGCGGCCGCCTTCGAGACCTGGTCGCGCACTGGCCCCGGCGAGCGCCGCACGCTGCTGCTCAAAGCGGCGCATGCCTTGGAAGACAAGGCGAAGGAGCTGACGGCGTCGATGGCTGCGGAAACCGGTGCGGCTGCTCCCTGGGCCGGCTTCAACGTGCACCTTGCCGCAGGCATGTTGCAGGAAGCGGCGGGCCTGACCACGCAGATCAGCGGCGAAGTCATTCCCTCCGACGTGCCTGGCAGCCTGGCGCTGGCTGTGCGCCGTCCGGCCGGTGTGGTGCTGGGCATCGCGCCCTGGAACGCGCCGGTGATCCTGGGCGTACGCGCGATTGCGACGCCCCTGGCCTGCGGAAACACGGTGGTATTCAAGGGCTCCGAACTCAGCCCTGCTACCCACGGCCTGATCGTCGAGGCATTCAAGGATGCGGGCTTTCCTCCAGGCGTCGTCAACTTTATCACCAACGCGCCGGCCGACGCGTCGGCCGTGGTGGAGGCGATCGTGGCCCACCCCGCGTTGCGCCGCGTGAATTTCACGGGATCGACGCGCGTCGGCAAACTACTGGCGGCGACCTGCGCCAAGTACCTCAAGCAGGCGGTGCTCGAACTGGGAGGCAAGGCCCCCCTGGTCATCTTGGACGATGCCGACCTCGAAGCTGCCGTGAATGGAGCCGCATTCGGAGCATTCGCCAACAGCGGCCAGATCTGCATGAGCACCGAACGCATCGTGGTAGACAACCGTATCGCGGATGCCTTTGTAGAGCGGCTTGCCGCCAAGGCGACGAAGCTGCCGCTGGGAGATCCGCGCAAGGGGCCGGTAGTGCTGGGTTCGGTGGTGGATGCGAGCACGGTCGAGCGCTGTAACGCGCTGATCGACGACGCTCTCGCGAAGGGCGCCAAACTGGTCTGTGGCGGCACGGCGGAGAACACTTTGATGCCCGCCACCCTGCTGGACCACGTGACTTCCGATATGCGCATCTACCACGACGAAAGCTTTGGCCCGGTGAAGCCGATCGTGCGCGTCGATGGTGTCGAGGAAGCAGTGCGGGTCGCCAACGACAACCCCTACGGCCTGTCTGCCGCAGTGTTCGGGCGTGACGTCGCGCGTGCTTGGGAGGTGGCCAACCGCATCGATTCGGGTATCTGCCACGTCAATGGCCCCACCGTGCACGACGAAGCGCAGATGCCTTTCGGCGGCGTCAAGGACTCGGGCTACGGCCGCTTTGGCGGCCGTGCTGGCATCGATGCATTTACAGAACTGCGGTGGATCACGGTGCAGACCACCGCACGCCACTACCCGTTCTGACGACAGGAGGCACCCATGATGAAACTCCTGCCGGCAACCTTCCTGTTCGCGGTCAGCCTTGGTATGGGCACGCTCGCGTACGCCCAGAGCTGGCCAGCGAAGCCGATCAAAATCGTCGTCAACTTCGCGCCCGGCGGTGCTGCGGACCAGTTGGCCAGGCTCATCGCTCCACCACTGCACGAGGTGCTGGGGCAGCCGGTCCTGGTGGAGAACCGAGGTGGTGCGGGCGGCAATCTGGGCGCAGAGTTCGTCGCCAAATCTCCGGCCGATGGCTACACCTTCCTCATGGCCTCCGGCGGTACGGTGTCGATCAACCCGCATCTGTACCAGAAGATGTCATTTGACCCGGCGAAGGACTTGGTGCCGGTGGCATCGGTCGCCCGTGTTCCGTTCTACCTGGTGGTACGTGCCGACAGTCCGGTGAAGGACTTCAAGGGGTTGATCGCCGATCTGAAAGCACACCCCGGCCAACGCTCCTTCGGTTCGCCGGGCAATGGCAGCTCGCCGCACCTGGCTGCGGAGATGATGAAAAGCGAGACGGGTACGTTTGCCGTGCACGTTCCCTACCGCGGCGCGGCGCCGGCCTTGACGGACCTCCTGGGCGGGCAGATCAACTTCCTGTTCGATCCCGGCATCGCCCTCCAGCATGTAAAGACCGGCAAATTGCGCATGCTGGCGGTCGGCAGCCCCCAGCGGGCGCCCCAGGTGCCGGATGTGCCAACGCTTGATGAGCTGGGGCTCAAGGGCTTCGATGCCGATGCAGTGTTTGGCCTCTACGCACCCGCGGGTACTCCGCAGACTGTGATCGACGGGGTCAACATGGAAGTCAATCGCGTACTGAATACGGCTGCGACGAAGGAGCGCATTGTCGCCGCCGGCAACGTGGCATTGCCGCTGAAACCAGCGGAGTTTGGGCGCAAGGGTGCGGAGGACTTCCGGCGCTTCGGCCAATTGATCCGCGAACGAAAGATACAGGCTGACTGACCACTGAAGCCAAGCCACCGTTGTGAGTCGAGCTGATCTCGCCCGCATGTCACAGGATCCCGCAGCGTTGTTTGCGCCGCCGAGTCCAACCCGTACCGGATGGGCTTGGGCGCATGCCGGACATGACAGAGCCGCGCTTGGCATGCCCTGCCCACGGCGGAGAGCCGAACCAGCCTCGCATACCACCCAACGAAGGACGATATCCCGATGCCCAACAAATCCCAACCGACCGTGCCCGAGACCGATGTTCTGATCGTCGGCGGTGGCCCCTGCGGCCTGATGCTTGCCAATGAATTGGGCCGCCGTGGAGTGCGCTGCCTGGTGGTGGATGCCAAGCCCGACACAGCCTTCAACCCGCAAGCCAACGCCACCCAGGCCCGTACGATGGAGCATTTCCGGCGCCTGGGGTTCGCCAGCGAGATCCGCTCGCTCGGACTGCCCGCGGATCACCCGACCGATATCGCCTACTTCACGCGCTATGCGCGGCACGAGCTTTCACGCATCAGCCTGCCCACCGCAGCCGAGGCGCTCGTCAAGATCAAGTCCATGACTGGTTCGTGGAGTGCTGCGGAACTACCGCACCGCGTATCGCAGAAATTCGTGGAGCAGGCCCTGCGCCGGCATGCGCAGGCTTGGCCATCGGCCAAGGTACGCTATGGCTGGACGCTGGAGGATTTCGCCGAGGAGGAAGACACCGTGAGTGCGGCGGTCCGCCCTACCACCGGCGGCCCTGCGCAGGAGGTGAAGGCAAAGTACTTGGTCGGCGCCGACGGTGCGCGTAGTTTCGTGCGCCGCCAGTTGGGCATCGAATGGGGCGGCGTCACCGGCATCCAGCGCGAGTTTATGGGCGGCAAGATGTTCGCCGTCTACCTGCGCGCGCCGACCTTTCTGTCTGTGCTGCAACACCCCAAGGCCTGGATGTACGTCGCAGTGAATGCCCAGCGGCGAGCCTTCATGGCCTCGGTCGATGGCGTGTCCGAGTATGCCTTCCACGCCGCGCTTCGACCCGGAGAGAATGCGGACCACTGGACGCAAGACGATGCCCGCCGCGTCTTCGCTGAAGCCGTGGGCGTAGAGCTTCCGATCGAAATCCTTTCGATGGGGACTTGGCTGGCGGGTCACGCGCTCGTTGCCCAGAGCTTCCAGCGGGGCCGCGTGTTCATTGCAGGGGATGCGGCACACCTGTTCACTCCGACAGGCGGCCTTGGATACAACACGGCCGTCGAAGATGCGGTGAACCTGGGCTGGAAGCTCGCCAGCGTGGTGCGCGGCCATGCGCCCGCGAAGCTGCTGGACAGTTATGAAGCCGAGCGCAAGCCGCTGGCCGAACGCAACACCGGCTATGCAAGACGTTTTGCCGATTCGGTGGGCCTGTTCGTCGCCCAGTCCGCGCTTGATGAGGCTTCAGATCAGGGCGATGCCGAGCGTGAACTCGCGGCCCGGTACTTCGACCAACATGCCCGGCTCGAATTCAACATCCCCGGCGTCACATTCGGAGGCCGCTACGACGGCTCGCCCATCATTGTCAGCGATGGCGCGGCACTGCCGCCCGACGAACCGAACACCTACACGCCCACCGCGAGCCCGGGCGGGCGGCCACCGCATGCCTGGCTGGACGATGGGCGGTCGCTTTTTGACCTCTTCCACAGTGAATGGACCCTGCTCGTATTGGGGCCAGAGGTGCCTTCCACGACCGCCTTCGAAGCCGCCGCGCAGGTGCTTTCAGTGGACCTGCGCATCGTGCGGCTACCGCAGGCGTCGCTGAGCGCGTTGTACGAGGCGCCGCTGGCACTGATCCGCCCCGACCAGATCGTCGCATGGCGGGGCACGACCGCGGAGGACGCGGCAGCCGTTCTGAAGTGCGTCACAGGCCGATGACAACACCACCAAGGAGACTTGAATGAAAGCAGCATTTCGCCTCATTTTTCAGTTGCTGGCCCTTGCCGCCGCCTTGGCAGCGCAGGCCCCGGCACAGGCCCAGACCTGGCCTTCCAAGCCCGTGCGCCTTGTGGCCTCCTTCCCTCCTGGCACGCCGGGCGACGTGATCGCCCGGCTCATCCAGCCCGCACTGCAGGCGGCCTGGAAGCAACCCGTCGTCGTTGACAACAAGCCCGGCGCGGGCGGCAATGTCGCCGCAGGGGAAGTGGCCCAGGCCAAGGACGACCACACCCTGCTGGTCGGTCCCGACACGGTGCTGACGATCAACCCGCACCTGTACAGGAAGCTCGGTTTCGACCCACGGCAATCGCTCAAGCCGGTGACCTATTTCGCGAGCTTCAACCAGATGCTGGTGTGCAATCCGGCCACCGGCGTGAACACGCTCGCGAAGTTCACCCAGCTTCCCCCTACGAACACCTACGCCTCCGGCGGACCCGGCACGCCCAGCCACATGGCCATGGAAATGCTGCTGGCGGCAACGGGTACGAAACAGACGCACATCCCCTACAGGGGCCCCGGTCTAGCCGCGCAGGACGTGCTGGCGGGCCACGTGGGCTGCGGCTTCATTGTCTCCTCCGTGGTGCTGCCACACGTCCAAAGCCACCGGCTCCAGGCGGTCGCCGTCTCCAGCAAGGAGCGCTCGGTCTTGTTGCCTGCGGTGCCAACCGTGGCCGAGAGCGGCCATGCCGGCTTTGACGCGACCTTCTTCGAAACCTTGATGGCACCCGCAAGCCTGCCTGCCGCCATTGCAGAAAAGATCCAGCATGATGTCCGCACCGCGCTGACGACGCCGGCCATGAGGGCACGTCTGGCAGAAATGGATCTGCGCGTGGAGGGCAGCACGCCGCAGGAGTCCGAAAAGCGCAGCCGGGAGGACTTCGCCAAGTGGGGGATCGTTGCACGGCAGACTCAACTCCAACTGGACTGAGCAGCAAAGCGAGCCATCATGCGCAATCTTGACCACAATACCATCACCGACGCCGTGCTAGCGCGCCAGGCCGCGGCGGCGGACCCACGCTTCACGCGGATCATGACCAGCCTCGTGACCCACCTGCACGCATTTGCGAGGGAGGTGCAGCTCACCGAAGAAGAGTGGTTCAAAGGCATCGAATTTCTCACGCGCTGCGGTCATATCACCGACGACAAGCGCCAGGAATTCATTCTGCTGTCTGATGTGCTAGGACTGTCCATGCTGACGGTGGCGATGAACAACGACAAGCCTGCAGGCTGCACCGAAGCCACGGTGTTCGGGCCCTTCCACGTGGAGGGAGCGCCGCACTATGAGCTCGGCGGCGACATCGCCAACGGTGCCCGGGGCATTCCCTGTCTGGTTCGCGGAACGGTGCGCGGCATCGGGGGGGAGTCCGTACCAGGCGCCCATCTGGATGTCTGGCAGTCCGACGAAGACGGTCTGTACGATGTGCAGCACGCCGATATCGACCATGCGCAGGCGCGCGGAATCCTGCATGCCGATTCCGAAGGGGCTTACCATTTCCGATCCATCCTGGCCGTGCCCTATGCCATCCCGCACGATGGCCCGGTGGGGGATCTGCTGAAAGCAGCAGGGCGCCATCCGTGGAGGCCCGCCCACCTGCACTTCATGGTCAAGGCCGAGGGCTACGAAACACTCATCACGCATGTGTTCCGAAGCAACGATCCCTACCTCGATTCCGACGCCGTATTCGGCGTGCGCCAGTCGCTGGTGGCCGACTGGGCGCTTCAGCCCGACGGCAGCTACATCGTCGAGTACGACCTCGTGCTCAATCCAACCACATCGAAGCCGACCATGCCCCTGCGGGATGGCGCCCTGGACTGAGAGGCAGGAATGATCCGTCACATCGTGATGTGGAAAGTGCGCGGTAGCACCCCTGAGGAAAAGCAGGCCAGTATTGAACTCGTGCGCAATGGGTTTCATGGATTGAGGGGGCTCATTCCCGGCTTGATCCATCTGGAGATCGGTATCGACACGAGCCGGGTGGGCTACGCATGCGACGTCGTGCTGTACAGCGAGTTCGAGTCGCAAGCGGCATTGGATGCGTACGCGAACCACCCCGAGCATCTGCGGGTGAGAGACGAACTGGTCGGCATCCGCTTTGAGCGGTACCAGGTCGACTATGGGGTGGTGCAAGGGGCGCGTATATGAATGAATTCATCTACAACGGCCAGCCTTCGCGCGTGGTGTTTGGCGCAGGCGCCCTGAAGCACCTGGAACGAGAAATCGAATTGTTGGGAGCACGCCGGGCACTGGTGCTGTCGACACCAGAACAGCAAAGCCAGGCGCAAATGGTGGCAGACCGGCTCGGGAATCGCGCTGCGGGCATCTTTCCGCGAGCCGTGATGCACGTGCCGATGGAAACGGCCCGTGAAGCGCGGGAGGACGCGCGTCGGTTGGGGGCCGATTGCGCGATTGCCATTGGTGGCGGTTCCACCACGGGCCTGGGCAAGGCTATCGCATTGGAGTCGGGTTTGCCCATTTTGGCGATTCCCACCACCTATGCCGGTAGCGAGATGACGCCGATCTACGGTATCACGGAAGCGGGACTTAAGAAGACCGGCAAAGACCCGCGCGTGCTGCCGCGCACGGTCATCTACGACCCGGAGCTGACCCTGACCCTGCCCGTGGCAATGAGCGTGACCAGCGGCATGAACGCAATTGCGCACGCTGCCGAGGGCTTGTATGCACAAGACAGCAATCCGGTGATGGACCTGATGGCCGAAGAAGGTATTCGGGCCATCGCACGGGCCCTACCCGTCATTCGGCAACAGGCCGACGACGTGGCGGCACGCGGTGATGCACTGTATGGTGCCTGGCTGTGTGGGACGGTGCTGGGCAACGTGGGCATGGCCTTGCACCACAAGCTGTGCCACACCTTGGGCGGTAGCTTCAACCTGCCACATGCCGAGGTGCACACCATCGTTTTACCGCATGCCATCGCGTTCAATTCCGAGGCCGCGCCACAAGCCATGGACCGCATGGTCCGAGCCCTCGGGGCCACCAACCGTGCCAGCGCTGCGGCAGGGCTGTTCGATCTGGCTAGTGACAACGGAGCGCCAGTGGCCCTCAAAGACATCGGCATGCAGGCGGCAGACCTGGACCATGCGGCAGACCTTGCAGTACGCAACCCTTACTGGAACCCGCGCCGCTTCGGCCCGGCGCAGCACGGCGAAATACGCCTGTTGCTGCAACGCGCATACGAAGGGGTGCGGCCGGACTGATAGCCCACATTCCCAAGCCTTTCCAGCGCATGAGTCAATTCCTGCGCTCTCCGGGGTGCAACGCAGTGGCAGACCCCGAAGTCATTGGCAGCCTACAGACACTACAGGGCCAGTTGGGCTTGTGGCGGAATGTAGGCCGCCCGTGCCGCGTACACCGATGCCTGGTTCTTCTTCGCCCAGTCAAGCAATCCATGCATGGGAGCCAGAAACGATGTGCCCAAATCCGTAAGGGCGTAGTCCACACGTGGAGGTACCGTGGGAAACACCGTGCGCACCACCAGACCATCCTGCTCCAGCCGGCGCAGGGTGATGGCCAGCATCCGCTTGGATACATCGGGAATTAGCGCATTCAACGCGGAAAACCGAAGCGTGCCGTTCGCCTCCAGCTTGAACAGCACGAGCATGCTCCAACGGTCCCCCATTCGATCCAGAACATCGCGGATCGGGCAATGGGGCGAGGCGCCGAGTTCGTGCTGCGTCATGGGTCAATTTTCTCTCATTCTCCAATGGATGTGCTCTGTGGTTATCGCCAGGTTACCAAGTGACTTTCACGTCCCTTCTTGCGGACGTCCAATGATTTGTTGAACATGCCTATGCTACCCAGACGGTACTCTTTACCGGGGCGGCCCTTCTCCTTTTCCTGAAAAAGATTTCTTTCTCATGCGCACATCTAAACTTTTCTACGCTGCCTTGATCGTTGCCAGCCTCTCGGCACCTGCGTTCGCCCAGACTGCGGTGACCCCTCACCCAGATCACGCTTCGCTACTGAGCAGCGCGGACACCAGGCTCGCTGCGAACAAGCGCCTTGTCTATGACTTCTGGCGAGAGGTTTTCGAGGCCGGCCAGGTATCGGCTGCAGATAAGTACGTCGCCGAGTCCTACATCCAGCACAACCCGAACGTCCCCGACGGCCGCGCGGCCATGGTCGGATTCATCTCGCGCAGGAATCCCACGCCGAAGCCGGTCGAGGCACACGTGAAGGCGCCTCTGGTCTCTATCGTGGCCGAGCGGGACATCGTGGTGCTGAGCTTCGTCCGGGAGTATGCCGACCCCAAGGATGTGTCCCGCAAATACACGACGACCTGGTTCGACATGTTCCGCATCGAAAACGGCAAGATCGCGGAGCACTGGGACTCGGCTTTGCGTCAATAAGCCGCGGGCTGCGCATTGAACACTCAACATGCTATCCAGTGGGGACGGATGGCGTTGATTTCCATACAAACCTGACCCACCGGGGATGCGGATAAACTTGGACTGGTCTATGTTGCAAGTCCAAGGCTTGCCCGTATTCGATAGGGCTGAGAGAGCCAAGCGAGATCTTGATCCGCTTCTCGTTGTACAAGCGGATGTGGGAGTCAACCACCTCAATGAACTGCTCGATGGTGGTGCCTTTCCAGTCCCGAGGATAGAACAGTTCGTTCTTGGGGCAACTGAAGAAGCCCTCGCACGCCACATCGTCCGGAGAACGGGCCTTGCTGGACATCGAGTGGATGAGATTAGCATTGTTCACTCTCGATAGCCAGCCTGGCCAGCCGCCGTGACCACCGCGGTTGGAGTGGACCACAGGCCGGTCAGGGGTATCCGTCGCCGTCGACGGCTGCATCCAGCATTGTGTTGACCAGCTCTGCATCCGGACTGGTGTCAATGGTCCAGCTCACCATCATCCCTTCGAAGCAGTCGATGATCGGTGACAGGTACACCTTTCCTACTGGGATCTGGATCTCCGTAATGTCTGTAAGCCATTTCTCGTTGGGCGCTGCAGCCTGGAAGTCACGATTGATGATGTTCTTCGTTGCCGGGCTGATCTCGCCAAGGTAAGACGCATACGGCACCCGCCCCATTGCGCACGTCATACTTGAACAACGGGTGGTCCAAATGGGCAATCTTTCCCGGGCTCGCATGACCAAGCAGCCGAGCCGCAGATAGGGAAGCAATCGGAGTTATGGAGCGGGCGCTGGACACTGCGCCAATGAGCGCGGACCAAAGTAGTACCAGGGCGTTCATGTTCTGCTTCCCATCGAAGTATTGGATGAGAAATAGTCGAATCACCGTCGCCCCAATCGCGTGCACAGTGCTCGCTGTCACCTGTAGGACACCAGCGAAGCGCGAGACCGTTCCGGCAGGTCTATCGCAGGTTCTCGCGCCGCATGACCGTGGCGCGGCAAAACGGGCCCAATCCGTCAGTGCAGTTTCACACGTGCTCCGGAAGAGGGCAGAAGCAGACGCGCAACAGACTCCATGCCTACACGTCTCCATCCATGGAGGGCAATCTCGTGACTCTTGTAGAGGGATGTGTACATCGCCTTGGCCATCATGCCCTCGACAAACATTCCTCGTCCAATGAGCCCACCCATGAGGGTTCCTACCGTGCTACGCGCGCCAAGCGATATCAACGAGCCGAAGTCTCGGTACTCATAGTGGGGCAGTGGCCTACCGGCGACACGGTCTTCAAGCGAGGAGGCAAGAAAGACCGCCTGCTGATGTGCTGCTTGAGCTCTAGGCGGTACGAGGCCCTTCCCATCGGCTCGCGAACAGGCTGCGCAGTCGCCGATAGCAAAGATGTTCTCATCCAGCGTCGTTTGCAGAGTTGGGCGAACAACCAGCTGGTTCGCTCGATTGGACTGCAGCCCCGACAACTCGCTGAGAACATCAGGTGCCTTCACTCCGGCAGCCCAGACGATCAGTTCAGCGTGAAGCTCGCCTCCATCAGCCAACACGACAGAGCTAGGACGAATCTCCAGAACGCGGGAGGCTTTTTGAACCTTCACCCCTTTCACGAGTAGGAGGTGTTCCGCAGCCGCAGAGACCTTCGGCGAAAGCGCAGGCAGAATTCGCTCAGCAGCTTCAACCAGATGGATGTCTAGCTTTGGGGACTTACTGTCGATGGCTGCCTCGCCAAAAATCTCCTGTCCCGCACTGTGCAACTCCGCCGCTAACTCGACACCGGTTGCGCCTGCGCCAATGATGCAAATGCGAAGTTGAGCCGCGCCCAGGGGGCCACTTTGTGACTGTGCTCTGAAGCAAGCGTTCGTTAGCCTTCGGTTGAAACGAACGGCATCGCCAAGCGACTCCAGCCGTAGCGCGTGGGCGCCCACCCCAGGCGTGCCGAAGTCATTGCTCTGGCTGCCGACTGCAACCACCAGCGTGTCGTACGCGAACGACCTGCTTGGGGTCACTTGCTCACCGAACTGGTCGACATATGCCGCCACAGAGACGGTCTTCGTCACTCGGTCCACGCTTTCCAAAGCGCCCACGCGGAAGGTGTAGCCATGCCGGCGAGCGTGTGCCAGGTAGCCAACTTCATGACGGCCTACGTCCATACTTCCAGCGGCAATCTCATGTAGTTTCGGCTTCCAGACGTGGGTTCTTGCCTTGTCGACCAGCGTGACCGCAAAGGCGGTATTGCGACCAAGCCCGGTGGCGAGCTCCATGCCTGCGGCCCCACCACCAACAATCACAACCCGATGTCGTCTGACGCCTGAGGTGCCATTGGTGTCCGAGGACGACGGGCTCTTCTGGACAGTGCTCAACATGGTGCTACTCAGTTGTACCCAAGCACGGCGACGCCAGACACTTCGTCCTCTACAGCCTGCTCGGGAGGGATTACTGCAAAGGTGAAGCCGCAAAGAGGAGCGGCTGCAGCCTCCTCTCTACAAGCTCCAGACTGCAGGTTTGCGCAGGCAGGGGCCGAATGCATGGGCTGCTCTGCGGATGGATAGAAGTCACCGAGATGGAATTTCATGGTCAGGACCGAAGCCTCTTTTCGAGGTAGCTGGACAGGAAAGTGAGGGGATAGCAAATTGCGAAGAACACGGCGAGTACTCCGCAGTAAATCTCGACAGCGTGGGCGTCGTTGCTCACGTAGGCCAGTCGTTCAATCATCTGGCGGGCCGAGCCGAGCAGGTCGGTCACGCCCACGACGGACGTGAGCGCGCTGGCTTGAATCAAGACAGTCAGCTGACCGATGTATGGCGGTAGGAATCGACGGACTGCCTGTGGCATTACCGCGAACAGGAGAGCCTGAAGCTTGCTCAGTCCCAGGGCACGAGCGGCTTCCGTTTGTCGCACGGAAATTGAGCTCAGTGCGCCTCGTGCCACTTCAGCGATGTTTGCACCACCCCAAACGGCAAGACCCAGGACCGATGCCGTAATCGGCCCTGTCATCACCCCGAGATGCGGCAACGCGAAGAACACGAACAAGAGGGTTATCAGTGATGGAACGCCACGGAAGATGTCGATGTAGAGCCTGACAAGGACTTGAACCCAGCGCTTGGCGCTCGACGAGAGTGCTCCAATGAACACGCCCATCAGAGTCGCCAGTGCGGTTGCAAGTAAGGACACCCAGAGAGTGACGTAAAGCCCGCTCAACATGTGAGAGGCGACAGGAAGTACCCAGTTTTGGCTCATTTCGCGACTCCCAATCCAGGTACTGCGACCATGCGTTCGATGCGCCTAGATGCGATTGCGATAAGGCTCGACACCACCAAATAGGCCAGGGCTGCAATACCGAACACCTCGAACACCTTGAATGTGTCTGCAACCATCCGATTGGCCACGTACGTGAGCTCCTGGTAGCCGACAGCAATCATGAAAGATGACGAGCGAAACTGAGTGATGACCATCGTCGTCGCGGACGGAATTGAAGTGCGAAGGCCCAGAGGTACCGTCACATCGAGGAAGGAGCGAGGGGCAGACATACCCAGCGCACGGGCTGCCAGAACCTCATTCGGATTCACCGCCCCATAGCCGGCTCTGAAGATTTCGGTGTGGTACGCGCCCCCCCACAGTCCGAGTGCCAGCCAAGACGTCTCGAACGGGGTGAGTCGGATGCCCATGTCGGGAAGGGCGAAGTACAGCATCACAACCTGTACCAATAGCGGCGTGCAACGGAACAAATTGCAGTAGACGCCAATCAACTGGGAGAGCACCGGGATGCGGGCATGCCTCACCGCACCAAACACCATTCCCAGGAGAAGCCCGAGTGCGATGCCAATAGCGCTAACAAGCAAGGTACGTCCAAGGCCCCCGAGCAACAACAGCATGTCGCCAAATAGAGAAGATGTCATCGTGATGCGTGCTCTCGAAGCCACGCGCTTCGAGAGCAGCCTTTCGTGGTGTTATTTCAGGCAGTCCAAAGCGCCACTCTTGGCATAGTCGAGTTGGGTGGTGGGCCCGGGCACGATGTTGCGGTACTTGGCAACGAAGGTTGGGTCCTTCACTTCTTGACTGAACGCCTTGAAGAATGCGTCTTCCTGGCGCATCTGCTCAATCACTGCATTCACCCAGTCCAGCATCGGCTTGTTGCCTTTGCGCACCCCGATGCCTTGGATGGCCGACGCAGCCAGCGTTCCAACAACCTTGTAGTTCTTCTGCATCTGCGCGTAGTTGAATCCATAGACATCGATGTACGCGAAAGCATCTGTTCGCCCCTGAGACAGCATGGTCGAGCCTTCAGCGGCGGTCTGAACGGTGACCAGATTGGCTTGGGGGTAGCACTTCTGCAGCCAGGTTTGATACGTGCTCCCTGTTGGCGTGACCACAGTCTTCCCAGCCAAGTCTCCGTAGTCTGCGACTTTGGAATCCTTGGGAACAATCAGCTGGAGATTGCTGACCCAGATGGGCGAGGAATAGTCCAGCTGCTCGGCGCGAGCAGGCGTGAATGCGAGGGAGGCGAGGATGAGGTCAATCTTTCCTGATTGCAGGAAGGGAATGCGGTTGCTGTCGTTCACGCATTGCGTCTTCAGCCCATCGCCGCTGCCGAACGCCGCCTCGGCAACACGCTTGACCATGGTGTACTCGTACCCGGCAGGTTTTCCATCGATGCCCACGTAGCCAGCCGGCGGGTATGTGCAGTTGATGCCGACCGTCAGAAATCCAGCGGCCTTCACCTCTGGCGGCAGGGGAACGTCGACCTTTGGAGCCGCAGCCTGGGTGTGGACGGAAGAGAGCGCGCAAAGTGCGACGATGGACGCCGAGACGATAGTTTTCATTTGATGAGCTCAGTGGTTCTGGAGGGAGAGTCGGAGCACCAATCAGTGCTTGGTCATTCGCGAAAGAAACTGCTTCGTCCGGTCGTGCTTCGGACGGTCGAGAACCTCTGCAGGAGGACCTTCCTCCACGATGTTTCCGCCTGCCATCAGCACAAGCCGGTCACCTACTTCTCGCGCGAATCCCATCTCATGCGTTACGACAAGCATGGTCATCCCCGACTGGGCCAGGTCCTTCATCACGGCAAGAACCTCGCCCACCAGCTCGGGGTCCAAAGCTGATGTCGCTTCGTCAAATAGCATCACATGCGGTTGCATCATCAATGCCCGTGCGATGGCTACCCGTTGCTGCTGACCGCCGGAGAGTTGGTCCGGGTAGTTCCCCACCTTGTCAGAGAGACCAACTTTCTTCAGAAGGTCCATTGCGCGGGCCTCAGCGACCGAGCTGGATTCTTTAAGAACGCGTCGCGGCGCCAGCGTCAAGTTCTTGAGCACAGTGAGGTGGGGAAAGAGGTAGTAGTGCTGGAACACCATCCCGACCTGCTGTCGGACCCTGTCCTCATTGAGGCTGCCGCCAAGGAGGTCCTGGCCCTCCAAGAGGATTTGCCCCGAATCAATCCGTTGAAGCAGGTTTGCGCATCGCAGGAGAGAGCTCTTTCCCCCGCCGCTCGGTCCCACTATCACAACGACCTCCCCGCGATTCACCTGCAGAGTTACGCCTTTGAGGACGGCGTTTTCGCCATAGGACAGGCGAATATCATTCATTTCGAGAATGGGCTTCTCGGCAGCAGTTGTGATTGGCTGTGCGTACATATGTGTGCTCGAAAATTGGCTCGGCAGAGGGGCCTATGCGCTTTGAGCGGTGGACTGGTAGCGCTTGGCGAATGCCTGGAAGCGCTCGGTCTTGGGATTTGCAAACACATCTGCAGGTGGACCGTCCTCGATGATTTCTCCTTGGTAGAAGAACAAGAGCCTGTCGGCGACATCCCGGGCGAACTGCATCTCGTGCGTCACGACGACCATCGTCATTCCATCGGCGCTGAGGTTCTTCAGCGTCTTGAGAACCTCATCTACGAGTTCAGGGTCCAGGGCAGACGTGACCTCGTCAAAGAGCATTACCTTTGGACGCATGGCAAGAGCCCGTGCGATAGCTACACGTTGCTGCTGGCCGCCAGACAGTTGGGACGGGAGGTGGTTCGCGCGGTCAGCCAGGCCGACCTTTGCAAGCAGTTCGAGACCGTGTTTGCGCGCAGCCTCCTTGTCCTCGCCATTGACAAGGACCGGGCCCATCATCACATTCTGGATGGCTGTCTTGTGAGGGAACAGGTTGTAGTTCTGAAATACCATTCCCGCAGTGGTGCGCAAACGTGCAATATCGGACTCGGACTTCCGCACGCGGCCCTTCGCCGACTGGGATGACTCGTATCCCACTGGTTCACCGTCGACTAGGATTTGTCCCGACTGAAACTCCTCAAGGAAGTTGATGCAGCGAAGCAGCGTCGACTTCCCAGAGCCGCTGGGGCCGACGAGCACGACGACCTCTCCCTCTTTCACATCGAAAGAGATGTTGCGAAGCACCTGGTTGTCACCAAAGGACTTGGAAACGCCTTTGATTTCAATCATCTTGCGGCGGATGTTGCTGATGGGACTCATCGTGGCTCTTTCAGAATGTCTTTAGACGGCGCTGCAGGACGGTGGCTGCAAGCGAGATGGGGTAGCAGATGCAGAAATAGATGAGCATCACGGCGGTGAATATTTCAAAGGCGGCCAGAGTTCTCTCCACCACCTCGCGGGATGCGTAGGTCAGTTCCCAGACGCCGACAATGGAAGCGTATGAGGTGCTTTTGACTGCGATGGATGCCGTCGTCACCAGTGGGGGAAGCGCAAGCCGCATCCCAAGCGGCAGCTGTATCTGCCAAAGAATCTGGTACTTCTTGAGCCCGATTGACATGCCGGCTTCGACGGTCGTCCTGGGAACGGCGAGGATGGAACCCCGGACGATGTCGGCTACGAAGGCCGAGAAGTACAAAACCAACGCGATGGTCGCCGCCACGTAGTTGGGTGCATCTACACCAAGCTTCGGAAGACAGAAGTAAGCGATGAAGATGAGCACCAGGACCGGGATGCCCCGGGTCAGGAAAACGTAAGTGGCCAGCACGGCACGAGTCACGCGACCGCCGAGTGCAGCCAACACACCCAGCCCGGTGCCCACGATAAAACTGAGGCCAACCGTTGCTGCAGCAATCTCGACTGTGACGAGCGCGGCCTTCAGCAAGTAGCCAAGATTCAGGAATGCTATGTCCATAGTCGCTCAACGACGCTTGCGCGCGATTGCCTCAAGCCACACGAAGAGGGCACTGGTTAGGGTTGTGAGAATCAGATAGAAGGCAGCGACGACCACAAACACTTCATATGAAGCAGCAGTTCGTTCCATCAAAAGCTTTCCGCTGAGCGTGAGGTCCACTACACCAATGCCCGCGACCAGCGATGTGTCCTTGATGAGAACCACGACCTGGTTGCCTAGTGCGGGAACCACTTTCAGCGCGGCTTGGGGCAGAACGACCCGATAGAAAACACCTGCTGGCTTCAGTCCAATTGCACGCCCTGCATCCCATTGGGTACGCGGGACTGCTCCCACACCGCCGCGCAGCACCTCCGCGATGTACGCCGTGTGCTGGATGGCAATGGCCATCGCGGCGCAGTACAGGCCGTCGAGGCGCCATCCCAGCAACGGCATCCCGTAGTAAGCGACCAGGATGAGCAGGAAAGTGGGGACATTGCGAAGGAACTCGATGAGCCCATACACGGGCCCCCACACAAAGGCGCGTGAAGATAGGCGTGCCAGAACCAAAATCATGCCGAGCACGATGGCCGCCGGAAGACACATTGCCACGAGAGCAAGCGTCACAAGGAAGCCGTCGAAGAACTGCGGTAGCCAGGCAGCCACCACGCTGAGCCAAGTCATCACTCGCCTTCCGTTCAGATGGTCAATTACTTCGACGGGGCGTAGTACTTCGCGTTCAGCGGAGCCTTGCCGAACCACTTCGAGTAGCTGGCGGAGTAGTCTTTGTACATCGAGCCACCGCGCAACTCGCTCACATAGGTGTCCAGGGTGAGCCACCACTTGAAGTCACCTTGCTTCATGTAGATGGCGTTGTTAGTGATGGCTGCCATGCGCTCGGGCAAGATGCGAACATCCTTGTTCTGCGAGGCGTACCAGAGAGCCACCGGCTCGTCGAGCTGAGCAGCGTCAACGCGACCGCCTTTGACTGCGGTGAACTGGGCGCCAATCGAATCCAGGGTGGTGGTCTTAGCCTTGGGGAAGAATTGCTTGGCGCGGTCTGCTTGGATGGGAGTCGATAGGATGGCGGTGGCGACCTTGTCGTTGTTCAAGTCTGCGAAGGTCTTGAACTTGGAGTCCGCCTTCACGATGACGACGATGGAAGAGTCGATGTAGCCGCGCGTGAAGGCGACCCGCGCGACGCGGTCTGGCAGGATAGTTGCGACATGGATGCCGAAGTCCACTTTCCCGCTGTTCACGTTCTCCCAGCGTGCGGCCGAGCTCTGCTTCACGAACTCAATGTGCTTGGGGTCATCACTCCCGAAGAGGCCCTTCGCAATCAGTTTCGCAACATCGACATCAAAGCCGTCTAGCTCCCCCTTCTCGTTCACAAAACCGAATGGAGGGGACTCGCTGCTGACGCCCACAATGACTTTGCCGCGCGCCAGCACCTCGTCGAGCTTGGACTTATCTTGGGCGGATGCAGAAGCGGCGGCCAACAGGCTGGCGGCCATAAGAACAATTGCCGGGAGGACGTTGCGCATGATGTTTCCTTTTATGAGACTAGCGGTTGGTAGGAAGAGAGAACTTATGCAAGGGCTGGGCGAACGACTGTTCGCAGCATTTCTGAGAACGCAACGTGCGTCTCCAATGGAAGGCCGTCGACGTTGGCATCAACGACGTTCTGAACCGAGTTGATGAGGCCGATGTCTACGCCACGATTGAGCAACTGGCGCTCCATTTCGGGGGTGTGGAGCAGTCGAGCGTCCGAGCGCCTTGCAGCCATTGCGGCGGCAATCGCGTTGCACCCCCAGTTCGAGCAGGCAGCCGTCACGAGAACGTCCGATGGAGTGACCGCAGCAATGGTTGGGCCGAACTTCACATGGTCGGCAACTGCCTGTGTGATTGAGCCCATGCCGATTTCGTTGCCACCATCGCCAACGGCGACAGTGCGCACGCCCCGAACCTGTGCCTCTTCAAAGAGGATGTCAATTCGGGAGCGTCCCATCCCATAGTC